>JAFVWP010000052.1 GCA_017501565.1 Elusimicrobiaceae bacterium
CTTTTTCTCATTGCAAAGAGTAAAAATTTCTTCGCCGCTCTGTACCACCCCATCATAAGGCCCCATGGCCCCCAATACAGACAGAGCTTTCGCCGCGGATATACTTTTTTGTTTGGCATCATCTAACAGGCCCGCGCGGGTGTACGGCTCTTGCGGGCGGGGTTGCAAGGCTATCAATAAAGACATTTCTTGCTGTGTTAATAATCGGCTATCCACTTGCTTCAAGCGCTGGGGTAAATGAGCACTGATACGAAGCACATCTTCGCTCTGCAAATTCATTCGGGCCGCCCGCGCCAACTCTACCAAATACATAGAAGGCACCAGCGGCTTTCCTTCCGCATCAGAGCGTAAGAAAGACACATATATTTCTTTTTCCGCGGCTTGTAAGGTGGTATAAAATAACAGGCGTTCTTCATCAAAACGCTCCATTTTTTGGTTAATCCAATACCCCAATTGGTCGCGCATGATTCGGCGGAAATAATCTTTCAGTACAGGGTCTTCGCGGATAATTTGCGGAAAGACTTTTTCATTCATGCCCAATACGAATAACACTTTAAAATGCAAACCGCGCAGATTCATCACGTCCGCCACAGACACCCCGTTAGGCTCATCATAGACCTGATGGGTTTGCTCTTGTAAGAAAGAGGCAAAAAACTCGTCTAAAAATTCTTTTTCTCCGGCATATTCTTCTATAAATTCATAGCGCGAAAAATTATGGATAATATGTTTCACCTGTTCCCACAAAGTTTTTTCTTGCGCCGTAAAAACAGAAGTATCCACATTCTCTTCTAAAAACGTGAGCAAGGTTTCTTGCAAAGTGGCCCACTTGTGGGAATGTTCCAAAAATTCCAAACAGGCGCGGCACTCTTGCAACCAAGCCATAAAGTCCGAGTCATAATTTTTCAAGGTAGGGCGCAGTAAATCTTTCCATTGGGCAAAATCCCGTTGGGCCAAACATTGCTCTATTAAATAACGCCACTGCTTTTTGTGTTTAAAATACGGAGAAGTAACCACCGCCAACAAGGAAGACCTTTCAAAACCGGTGCGGACCAAACTCAACAAATTATAAATCATCACACCCAAAGGCTGAGAAAGCAATCCAAAAGAAAAAGAAGTATTTAACGCAATAAAGTTTTGCCGCATCACTTCCGGCAAAAGCGTTTTGTAACCTTCCAAAGAGCGCGCCGTTATGGCTATATCTTCAAAAGCAATCCCTTCCTGTTCATGCAGACGCAGTATTTCTTTGGCCACGTAAAATAATTCCCCTTCTATATCGGCCGCAGAAAAGAGATGCATTTGCGAAGGGCGCGTTTGGGCCTGTTCTGCGGTAAACAAACAATCCACCGCTTCTTGCGCGGCAATGGGCACATTTACACCGGTTACTTTCTGGGCAGAAGAAGAACCTAAAACATTGGTGTCAAAAAATTTTTTTCCGAAAGCAAAAGCCGCATGGGAATCATAGGCCCAAAACACAGAGACCGGATAATGCGCGCGTAACGCGTTAAAAAGCTCTAATTGGCGGCCGGTCAATTCATAAAAACCATACACAACAATTTGATGAAAACTTTGTAAATAGGCAGAATGCTCTGCCTGTGCCAAGGCTTGATTAAAAAATACCTGATAAGAGCGGAAGCCTTTTACTTTGTTCATTTGGTTCAAATATTGCTGATATACCGAGATTAACCACAACAAATGTTGTTGCTCTTGAAGCAAAAACGGCTCTTGGCAATTTTGAACATATTCTTTTAAAATTTCAGGATCGGCCAAAGAGTCTGCCATATCGCGCAACGAAGTACGCAAAGCCGTCAAAAAACCGGGGCTCTGCCGATACAAATTCAAGCCGGGCCGCGAAAGTAACGTCTTCAGCAAAAACTCATGCAAACGATTCCCCGGCAATAAAGGGTCCGTCTGTTGCACATTTTCCTGGTCCAACTCTTCTAACAGCTGGGAGAAAGTTTTAAAGTAGATGTTGCTGACAACCCCTTTCTCTTGGCAAAGTTGCTTTTGCAAATGGGCCGCCACGCGGGCGGATGGACACAACACCAATACGGGCTTACCGGGGCCGGGCCCCAGCTCTGCCGTATAGGTAATAAATTTTTGCTCTAAGGCGCGAAGCGGCGCGTAAAAATTGTTCATAAAATGCTATATTAAGTAATAAGTTTTATACATTATTACATTTTTAAACCTTTTTGTTACATATCAATTTACATGACTAAAACACTGATTTTAATGCGGCACGGACAAGCCGAACCTTATGCCCCGGCGGACCATCTTAGGCCATTAACGCCCTATGGCAAGCAAGTAGTGTGTGCCCATGCCGGGCAGTTGTTCAAACAAAACCTGTTGCCGGATTTAATACTAGCCAGCCCCTTATTGCGGGCACAAGAGACGGCACAAATTGTCAGCGGTGTATTGCAAACACCTTACCAAACATTGGATTTATTAGACGGACGTTTAAGTGCAGACGGACTACTTAAAACCGCCCGCCAAACACTAATGCAAACCAATACCTTAATGCTAATCGGGCATAACCCCAATATGGCCATCGCGGCCCAACTGCTTTGCGGGCAATATTTCCCGTTTGACCCGGGCACCATCGCCGCGTTTGACATGAGCATTACCGAAAAAAGCCAACTGATTTTTAGGAGCATACATGAGCATATTTGATGCTGTTTTATTAGGACTTTTACAAGCCTTGGGCGAATTTTTACCCATCTCCAGCTCAGCCCATTTGGTGCTTTTGCCTTTTTTCAGAGGCCAGGATTACCAAGGAATTTCTTTTGATGTCTTACTGCATTTTGCCACCTTGTTGGCAGTAGTTTTGTATTTTGCCAAAGATTGGTTTGCTATCATCAAAAACGGCTTGAGCAAACCCAGCACTCCACAAGGTAAAACGCTTTGGCTTTTAGTGATGGCAACATTGCCGGCGGGTTTAGCGGGAGTGCTGTGTGAAGATTATATTGAAACCATTTTCCGCCACCCCGTTATAATAGCGGTATGTTTAATGTTTTTTGCGCTAGTCTTGTGGTGCGCTGACCGCAAGGCTTCTTCTCAGGAAAAACCGCTCTCCTGGCAAAATATGCTGCTCATCGGCTGTGCGCAAGCTTTGGCCTTAATGCCGGGGGTTTCCCGCAGTGGCATCACCATCACGGCGGCCTTATTTTTAGGCTTTAGCAGAAGCCAAAGTGCCAAAATTTCATTTTTATTATCTGCCCCTGTTATCGGCGGCGCGGCGATATTAGAGCTGAGCCAAATATCCTGGGCAGACATCAATGCACCTTTAATTTGGGGCTGTATCAGCGCTTTTTTGGGAGCTTTGGCTGTTATCGGCGGATTGATGAAATACATCAAAAAACATAGCTTTCATGTATTTGTCATTTACCGCTTATTATTGGGTAGTTTTATTTTGATTTGGTATTTTTGCTAGGAGAAAATATGAGCTATCTGTTGGCTTTTTGTTTGGCACTTTGTTGGGGAACGGCTTTTTTAGCCACTAAAAATATTGTAGATGTTATCCCCCCGTATTGGGGCACATTTTACCGGGTGTTGGCCGGGCTTTTATTCTTTGCGGTGCTCTATATATGCCAAGGCAAAAGCTTACGCATTGAACTCAAACAACTTTGGCGGCCTTGGACGATTGGTTTTTTGATTATCTTATTTCCCTTTGCGGCTATTTCGTGGAGTCAGCGTTTCGTAGCTCCGACAATCGGCGGTATTTTTAACGGCTCGGTACCGATATGGTCCTTCATTGCGGGAGCCATTTTACTCAAAGGGGTGGACCGCTTCACCTGGACGCGCGCCTGCGGTATCTTGATGGGATTGGTCGGTCTGCTTTGTATTTCTTGGCCTTCTCTTACCTTGGGAGATAACCCGCAAGCGCTCTACGGCTGTATGGGTCTTTTACTGATGGCGTGGTCTTACGGATTGGGCAATGTGCTGACCAAAAAAATCATGGTAGATCACAGCGGTTCTTCTTTAGAAGCCAATACCTTTCACCAATATCTGTTTTCGGCTGTTGTATTGCTGTTCATTGCTTTTGGGTGGGAAACGCACCCCGCCGTGCAAGATTTTTCTGCCAAAGTCATCGTCTCTATTTTGTTTGCGGGTGTCTTTTCTTCTGCCATTGCCTTTTTACTGATGTTAGCCTTAATCAAACGTTGGGGCGCTACGCGCATGGCAAGCGTTACTTATTTTACCCCTGTTGTGGCAATGTTAGCGGATTTTATTTTCTTACAGCGCGTTCCGTCCGGCCAGGAATTTGTAGGATTAGCTATCATTTTCTTAAGTTTGTTCTTAATTCAAAAACCCATCAAGCAAAACTGATCTTTTGTACTACCGAACAAAGCCCCCAATATGGGGGCTTTGTTATTGTAAAGTTTGTAACATTTTTATAACTTCTTGCCGTTGGAGCTCTTGTTCTTTCGTTAGGCCTTTATGCTTTTTAAGGTATCCCGGCACCGGCTCAAAATATTGTTTAAAAATATACTTTCCGTAAATTTTAAAATGCACAATATGGGGTTTACCTTTAGAAAAAAGCTCCCTATGCATTCTAAACGCCGTCCGTTTTTTCTTAATAGGCGGATATTTATATACGCCGTTTACAATTGCCCCCACTTCCGGTACGCGTGAGTCAGACAATAACGGATAAATAATACGCTTGGTTTGGGTTAAACGATCTAAAATGGTTATCAGGCCCATTACATCATCGGCGGTACGTTTCTTATTTATAGAATAGCTCATAATGCCGTTGCCCACATAGGGGGTAGAGTAGGGTTCGTCAAAGTTATGACCGACCCAAAGCATTTTGCCCCCTAAAGGATTTCTTTGTTCAAAACGTTGATGTTCATCAAAGCATTCATCAGCCAGCCCAAAGCCATGGCCCACTTCGTGCAGCATAACCCCATACACATAATCGCTATAACCATAACGCTCTTTATCAATGATTTTCCAATCTCTGATACTAAACGAAAAATAATTGTTCCTGATTACCTTTTCCAAGGACAATTTATCATGGTCGGTATCCGCCAATGTTTGCTCAAAATAATCTTGCACTTTGGCTTTTTTCTTTTCGCGAAGAGAGTGGTAGGTTTTATAATCTGTATATACAATCCCAATCATAGAATCCCCGCCGAATTGGCCTCTTCTTTCATAAAATGCGCCAATGTCTTTTAGGTCCTTTCTTTGAACGTCCGCCACGATTTCAATATCTGCTTTTTCAGTCCACTCTCTGCGGCATTGGCCTTTATTAATCAATTGAAAAGGCTTATTCAGCAAAAGAATAATATCCTTAAACTCTTCGGCGCGGCCCGATTTTTCCAAATAGTCGGCCGTCCCATGGGTCCATTCCCTAAAAGCGGCTTCAAAATACACAGACAACATTTCATCGGAAAGCGGATATTCCCAATCGTTGGGAGAAGGATAGGTACAATAGCTCAGGGCATCACGGGTTAAAAATTTATGAACTAAATAATGGTTGGAAGGAACATCTTGGCCCGAAGAATTTTTGACAAACAAATCGCGCAAGTGCCCATAGCAGAAACCTTCGGCACTGCATAATACAAGTAATAAAGTGATTATTATTTTTTTCATAGATTCCGGCCCTTACTTAAAAGATACTTTTTTACTTGATAAAAAAACAGGGCCTTTGGGCCTAAAAAAAAGGATAAAAAAGGCCTAAAAAACCCCCTTTCGGGGGTTTTAAATTTAAGCGGGATTATTTCCGCTGAAATCCGGTCCGTCCGGCTCCGGGTCCGGGCAAGCAGATTGCGCACATCGGTTGCGAAAGGCACATTGTTGGCAATGGGTTAAGTCCGGCTCAAATAATTCGGCTTCTATTTTCTCTCCCACTTCTATAAATTTATCCACAATGGCTTTAGCATCAAAAGATTCAAAAGGCGCACTGACTACTTTGTCAAAAGCCGTAAAATAAAAGCTGGCTTTTCCTTTTTTCAAGTTCCAGGCACGCTGGGCCCCTACCGCATAAATACCCAATTGCAAAGAATCGGTAATCTGTGCGTCAAAATCTATATCATCGCCGGTTTTATAATCAATCACTTCCCAGCTTCCGTCCGGGTGTTTGTCAATGCGGTCAATTTTGCCGCGCAAAGTCCATTTCCCTTCCTGGAAAATAAACTCCCGTTCGGTGCTGTCTACCGATGTTTTCCGCTCATACTCCCGCTCGGCATACCGCTCTAACATTTTTTGGCCTTTAAGGTAGTACTCCATTTGCTCACCGGCACTTTTATAACCGGCCCCCAGCCAACAATCGTCGTAATAAGCCAATAATTCAGACGGGTCATTGCTGTTTCTGTGGTATTCTTCCAAAGCGCGGTGAATAGACACCCCCAAAGAAGATGCCGGCACCAAGCCTTCTTTGCGCCCGTCCATATATTTGTATTTATACAAAAGCGGACATTCCAAATAAGTCTTGATTTTAGAAAAATTTAATTCGTGAACATCGTGATACATATCAGGCTGCCTTGTAGCGCAAGAAATGAACCAACGTATCGCCGTATTTCTCTACGCGGTAAAGTTCCAATCCTTCCGGAACGGCAAATTCTTCCGTTTTATGCGTTTGCAATACAATCACACCCGTAGGTGCCAACAATCTGGCATCGGCCACATTTTTTAAGGCCGGCTCGGAAAAAGCCAACATCTTGTTATTTTGGTCGCGGTACGGCGGGCCCATGAAGATAATGTCGTAGCCTTCATTATCGCTGTAAGAAAGCAAATAATCCAAAGGTTTCAGCACATCGCCGCGTATCACGCGGGCGCGGTCTTCAAAGCCCAAATGTTTCAGATTGCGGTGAATATTTTTAATACAGGCGGGCTCTCTGTCCACACTAACCACACGGGCCGCCCCGCGGGAAAGAGCTTCCAGAGAAACGTTGCCCGTACCGGCAAACAAATCCAACCACATGGCCCCCATGGTGCGGGGGCGCAAAATATCAAAAACAGATTGTTTAATTCTGTCCGAAATAGGTTTGACCGGCAAATTTTTGGAAACGGAAAAAATTCTCCGTCCGCGCGCGGTCCCGGCAATGATACGCATAAAACTCCTTTATAATTGGGCGATACCTTCTTTAATCGCGTAGCGCACCAACTCGGCTTGTTTATGAATGCCGAGCTTTTTCATAATATTGTTGCGGTGCACGTGAATAGTGTTTAAAGACAAATTAAAAGTCTTGGCAATTTGTTTGCTGCTGTACCCTTCGGCAATCAACTGCAATACTTCTTTTTCCTTGGGGGTTAAGCCGGTTACATCGCGCTTGCGGGCCGTGGTTTTACCCAAGAAACCTTGCACGATGTATTTGGAAACTTTACTGCACAAGTAAAAGCGGCCGCCGGCCACTTCCCGGATAGCGTCCACAATTTCATCAGCCGTGGAAACTTTTACCAAAAATCCTTTTGCTCCGGCTTTTAAAGATTTTTCAACGGAAATGCGGTCATCATACATACTCAGCATAACCACTTTGGTTTCCGGATTGTTTTTGGTCAGGCGTTGTACTGCTTCTACGCCGTTTAAAACAGGCATGGAAATATCTACCACATACACATCAGCCCGGTTATTTTCGGCCCAATCTACCAACTCTTTTCCGTTGGCAATTTCGGCCACTATTTCCATATCTTTGCCTTTTCTCTCTAATACGGCACGCACCCCATCGCGCACGATGGCATGGTCATCAGCTAATACCACTTTTATACTCATAGTCATTCACCCCATAAACCACCTTCGGACATTTGACCACAATGCGGGTCCCTTTCCCCAAAGCGGTGGTTAGTTTAAAGTTTCCCCCCAGATAAGCCACACTATCTCTCATAGACAAAAGCCCTATGTGTTTAATAGAGCGTTGTTTGGAAGGTTTAAAACCTTTTCCGTTGTCGCTTATCTTTAAGGTTACGTCTTTGATACCTCTTGTAAGACTTACTTCTATTTTCGTGGCGCCGGAATGTTTGAGAATATTGTTCAAACTTTCCTGCGCTACGCGGTATAACACGATTTTTACCTGGTCACAGATAGGCAAATCGTCAGCCGTTTTTAACGTAAAAGAATGTTGAATATCCCGATGCTGGGTTACTTGGTGTAACAATTCCTGCAAAGCATCGGACAACTCTATCGTTTCCAACTGGGGCGGGCGCAAGCTGACCACAATATTTTTCACCCGCTCAATACAATCCTTAATCTGCTTATCCAAAGCGGCAATGTCTTGCAATGCTTGCTTTTGGTCTTGGCTTTGTACGCTTTGCTTGACCATACTCAAGAGCGATGTTAAAATGACCGCAGCCGAACCGATTTCATCATGCAAGGCCGAAGAAATATTTTTTCGCTCTTCTTCCCGGGCCGCCAATAAAATCTGCGCAAACGTTTTACCCCGCACTTCTTTTAAGGTTTGGTTGTGCAAACTGCCATAC
Organism: Elusimicrobiaceae bacterium; assembly: GCA_017501565.1. Classification (GTDB taxonomy): domain Bacteria; phylum Elusimicrobiota; class Elusimicrobia; order Elusimicrobiales; family Elusimicrobiaceae; genus Avelusimicrobium. Next base: position 8,413 of record JAFVWP010000052.1, read on the forward strand.
GCCATAGACGTGATATTTTTTACCAAACCCAACACACTACCCACTTGGCCTTTTTGGTCCTTCAGTGCAAGTAGCGTAGATTCAAAAAAAGAAGTTTCTTCCCCTTCGCCGGCACTCCATTGATAAGTAAGCACTTCGCCTTGTGCCGCTTTTTGATGAGCTTGCTCATGCACAGGCAATGCTAAATCCAACGGGCAAGAGATCCCGGCCCCGCCGGGCGTGCCAAACATAAAAACATGTTTTTGGGTCAGATCGGCAATATACACCAAATCATACCCTGCCAAGCCGCTTGTTTTCAGCAACTCCACATCAGCCGAAGGTTGCACAAAAGCCGCCGTTTCCCCGCAGTGAGCCGGACAATCATACAAACACTCCATCAACTCTTTTTTGGCTTTTGGCATAAACACGTCCTCCTACAAACGTGATAGCTAAATTTTACTATTTTTTTATCCTTTTTCCACAGAATACTTTTTGCGCAAAATCTTTGTCTTCTCTGTATTCATATCACTTATTTTATGCTAACAGCATAACAAAATACTCCGTTTTTAAACGGCTATAAAAAGGGTTATTTTTATTTTTTTGCCATATTGGGTCTGTCCCCGCCCTACAAGCAAGTTTGCTATAATGATAGCATGAAGCGTATTGTTAAATTTTTTACTTCCAAATTCTTTTTGTGCTGTCTTTTAATCGGCTTAGTCATAGCCATTTTGGGCGGGGCGGTGTTTATGCGTTACATTTTCTCCGGCATTCCCCCCGTATATGAAATGGAAGAATATACGCCTTCTCTAACCAGCAAAGTTTTTGACCGCAACGGCAAACTCATTCACGAATTTTCCATTGAAAAAAGAAGCATGGTGCCGCTGGAAGAAATCCCCGTAGATTTGCAAAACGGCGTCGTGGCTATGGAAGACAGAGATTTCTTTAAGCATGCGGGCTTTTCCGTACGCGGTATTTTACGCGCACTTTTTCACGATGTGATGACCGGGCGCGCCAAACAGGGCGGCTCTACGTTGACACAACAATTATCGCGCGGTGTATTTTTGACCCAACAAAAAAAGATTATCCGCAAAATCCGCGAAATCGTATTGGCGGTGCAGATTGAACATCGCTTCAGCAAACCGGAAATTTTACAACTTTACTTAAATGAAATTTATTTAGGCAGCGGAGCCTACGGCGTCAAAGCCGCCGCCAAACGCTATTTTGATAAAGAGCTAGACCAGCTGACCACCGGGGAAGCGGCCATGCTGGTAGGGTTGATTCCTTCTCCGGGCAACTATAATCCGTTTGCCAATCCCACCCGCGCCGAAGCACGCCGGAATTTGGTATTGCAAGTCATGTATGAGCAAGGCTATATTTCCAAAGAAGATTTAGAAAAAGCCAAAGCCGAAGCCTTGCCTACCAAAGCTCCCGCTGCCCAAGGCGACAAACCGGGCCTGTACTTTATTGAACATATCCGCCGCATTTTAGAGCCCAAATACGGCACGGAAACCTTGTGGAAAGGCGGTTTAAACATTTACACCACCATTGACATTGACCAACAAACCATTGCCGAACAAATCATGAACAAAAAATTGTTGGAGTTTGACGCGGTTATCGCCAAAGGCTTGGGCATAGAAATTGACCCCAATGACCCCGAAGCGGACCCGCGCTTGATTGACCAAAAAGAAAACGAAGAAGTTCCGCAAGAAAGATTAGACTATCCACGTTTGCAAGGGGCCTTCATGGCCCGCGACGTAAAGACAGGAGCGGTGCGCGTTATGGTAGGCGGCAGAAGCTTTAGCGAAAGCAAATTCAACCGCGCCACACAGGCACGCCGCCAACCGGGCTCTTCTTTTAAACCTTATGTATGGATGGCCGCTTTGCAACAGGGATATACTCCGGCTACCCTGGTAAAAGACTTGCCGACTATGTTTTACTTTGACGGACGCAATTGGCACACTTTTGATGAAAATGCCGATTTATATTCTTTGGATTTGGCGGCCCAATCTTTTATCGGCAGTAAAGCTTTTAATGTCTGGGTTCCGCAGAATTACGGCGGTAAAAATGACGGCTGGATTACCTTACGCCGCGCTTTGGAAAAGTCCAAAAATATTGTAGCGGTTAACTTGATAGATGCCATCGGCGCACGCAAGGTAATCAATGTAGCACGCAAGGCCGGCCTGACAGCCCAATTACCGGCGGTGCCGGCTTTGGGATTAGGGGTTTCCGTTATCAACATGGACGAACACTTAGCCGCTTTAACCACCTTTGCCAACGGCGGTATCCATACAGACAACTATTACATTGAAAAAGTAGAAGACAATAACGGCCGCCTGTTGGAAGAACACATCGGCGAAGAACGGGCAGAGTTCAGCCCGCAGGATTCGTACCTGTTAATCAACATGATGAAAGGCGTGGTGGACCGCGGAAGCGGCGCTTCCGTAAAAGTATTAAAACGCCCGATTGCCGGCAAAACAGGCACCACCCAAAGCCACCGCGATATGTGGTTTGTGGGCATGACACCGCATACTTCGGCCGCCGCGTGGATGGGCTATGATGATGACACTTCCCAAGAAAAGTACCATTGGACCGGTAGTACCACCGCCCGTTGGTGGGCTGAAATTATGGCGGAGATTTTGAAAGACGAACCGGCAGACGATTTTAACGTTCCCGAAGGGATTTCTTTCTCTTACGTCAACCCCAATACCGGACGTTTAGCCACCCCTACCGACCCTAACAAATTTTTGGAAGCCTTCAAAAAAGGAACGGCACCCAGCAGTTTCTAATAATAGAAAAGCCCGCCGAACAGCGGGCTTTTTTCCTACAATATATCTATGAGTACAAAACAAAATGCTCCCGCTTTTTATTACGGCTTACCCAATCCGGCAGCCGCGGGTTATTTTGTCCATAAAAACTTTTTATCCAAAGGGGAAAATGTTTTATATCTGACCCATGAGGATACGGACTCTTTTGAGAGCGCCTTACAAACCTTTGCCCCGCAACTGAGCTTGATTTCTTTTCCGCAACAACACTTAGGGCAAATGGCGGCTTTGCATCAGCTGTTAACGGCGCCCGGCACTTACTGCATTTTCGCCCGTTACGAACAATGGCTCACGCCCTTGCCCGCTCCGCAAGATTTTCGGGCCAATACCTTTATCATTCAAAGGGGTGCCACCCTACGCCGGGCAGATTTGCTGGATATGTTAGAGCATCGCGGCTATACGCGCGAAGATTTCACGGAAAATACGGGCCAATATGCCGTACGCGGCAGCGTAGTGGATTTTTTCCCACCGGGGCAAAGAAGGCCCTTTCGGCTTTATTTTGCCGGAAATAAAATAGAAAGTATTTGCACCTTTGACATAGACAGCCAAAGCACCCGAGAACAAAAAGACGAAGCGGCGCTGTTGCCGTTGCGTTTTGACAACACCCCCGCCACGTTGGCCGATTATTTGACCAAGGTCCGTTTTGTATTTGACCAACCTTCAGCAGATTTTGATTTTACTCCCTATACTCCGTTAGCGGTGCTGAGCCTGTTGCCGTCGCACCAAGCCACCAATTGCCAACTAAAAGGCAATATTGAGTTCAATGCCAATTTTCCGCTTTTGGAATCGGAAGTAATTTCTTTACAAAAACAATCCATAAAGATAACCATCACTTGCTTAAACCGCGGAGAATTGGACCGCTTATCGGAAATCATGCAAGACTATCCGCATCTGCAAAAGACCGCTTTACAAATTGCCCCTTTGATGCAAGGCTTTTACAGCGCGGAAGAAAAATTCGGATACATCACTTCCGGCGAAATTTTAAACCGCCGCTACCGCGCCAGCAGCCTGATAAAAAATTTCCAAATAGAAAATGCCCAAAAGGTACGTTTTAAAGAGTTGCGTCCCGGCGATTATGTAGTCCACCAACAACACGGCATCGGCAAATACCTCGGCTTGGAAATTTTGGACAAAGAAGAAAACCCCACCGATTGCCTGATTATTGAATACCGCCGCGGGAGCAAACTTTATGTGCCGATGTATGACTTTAAACGCGTACAAAAATACATCGGAGCGGGCGGCAAAGCCCCAGCACTGGCGGCTTTGGGCGGAGTAGCGTGGAAAGACGTAAAAAAACGCGTTAAAGAAGAAGCCCAAAAAACCGCTAAAGAAATTTTAAAATTGGAAGCCCAACGCCAAGCCGCCGGCGCGGAAGCTTTGCTCGGAGATGCACGCATTGAAGAAGAATTTGCCGATTCTTTTCCTTACACCTTAACCCCCGGCCAAAACCAAGCCATAGAAGACGTACTCAAAGATTTATCCAAGCCCCGCTCTATGGACCGCGTGTTGGTAGGCGATGTGGGCTTTGGCAAGACCGAAGTAGCCATGCGCGCGGCTTTGCACGCGGCGATGAGCGGCAAACAGGTTATGCTGTTGGCGCCGACCACCATTTTAGCAGACCAACATTGTAAAACTTTCCGCAAACGTATGGCGGGTTTCCCGGTGGAAATACAAATGCTTTGCCGCTTTCAAACCAAAAAAGAACAAAAAGAAATTATTGAGCAAGTGAAAAGCGGGGTCTGTGATATTATTATCGGCACGCACCGCTTACTTTCCAAAGATATTTCTTTTCAAGACTTGGGCCTTGTAATTATAGACGAAGAACACCGCTTCGGAGTCAAACAAAAAGAAAAAATCAAAGCCAAGAGTGCCGGGGTGCATACTTTAATGCTCAGTGCCACCCCCATTCCGCGCACCCTAAACCAATCGCTCTCTTCATTGCGCGATATTTCCCTGATAGACACTCCCCCGCGCGGGAGAACCCCTATCCAAACCAGCGTTACCGCTTGGAACAATGACTTGGTAGTGGCGGCTATCAGTCAAGAGTTAGCCCGCGGCGGGCAAGTGTATTACGTTTATAACAGCGTGCAAAGTATGCAATCGCGCTATTTGTTTTTACAACAATTACTGCCACAGGCGCGTATTTGCATGGCCCACGGACAAATGAAAGAAGCAGAGTTGGAGCAAACCTTATGGGATTTTAACCACGGAAAGTATGATATTTTGTTAGCTTCTACCATCATAGAATCCGGCTTAGATATTACCAATGCCAACACCTTAATTGTAGAAAACGCGCATCATTTTGGCTTGGCACAACTCTATCAACTGCGCGGACGCATCGGCCGCGGAGACAAAAAAGCCTATTGCTACCTTTTCCATCCGGATTGGCTATTCAAAGAAAAAACACCGCAAGAAGAAGATTCTTATGCAGAGTTATTGGCTTGCACGTACAAACCTTCGCGGGAGAAAGACCCCACCGAAGAAGCCAAAAAACGCCTGGCCGCTTTGATGGAATTTAGTGATTTGGGCAGCGGGTTTAAGCTGGCCTTGCGCGATATGGAAATACGCGGAGCCGGCGAACTTTTGGGCGTTAAACAACACGGCTATGTCAATGAAGTGGGGCTTAGTTTGTATTGTGATTTGGTAGCGGCTGAAGTAAAAAAATTAAAAGGCGAAAAAGTGCAACGCCAAATCCGCGCATCGGTTCATTTGCCTTTGGCGGCCTATATTCCGCCCGACTATTTGCCCGATGACAGCGAACGTTTGAAATTTTATAAAGAGCTCATGTCTGCCGATGCCCAACGCGCAACGGAAATTTTAAACCGGTTGGCGGATTTGGCAGGTCCGGCCCCGCAAGAACTCATCAACTTAAACCGCATTTTGCAAATATCCAGAAAAGCCGGTCTTTTGCAAATCTATCACATTGAGTATGCCTACCAAGGGTTGGACTTTTTATTCACTTCCCAATTTCAAATGCCGTCCGATTTTCCGGCAAAGATATTGGCAAAATATGCCCCGCACGTCCGCTTCATTAAATCACGCAACGGCGACGGCATACATTTAGAGTTAACTTCCCAACAAAACCCGGTAGATGAAACGGAAAAAATAATATACTTTTTTGAAAGTGTGTTAAAACCACAAAATGCTATATTATAGATATGAAGAAATTTCTCTTTTTACTTTTAACGATTTCTCTGTTAACAGCCTGCGACAAAGCCCCCCAAGAGCCCGCGCGTGCCGCGGCGGCTGAGAGCCAACCCTCTGCCAAAGAAATGGTGGTAGCCGAAGTGGGCCCTGTGCAAATCACCCAAGCCCAATTAGAAAACCGCTTGGCCCTACTGCCCGAAGAAGACCAAGAATTTGCCAAGACCAATATCGGCCGCAAAAACTTTATCCAGCTGTTGGTGCGTGAAGAGTTGGCCGCTTTAGATGCTAAAGAAGAAGAATTGGATAAGCAAGATTTTTATCTGACCGCGTTAGAAGACAAGCGCGAACAATTAAAAGAAATTTATCAGGATTTTTCCAAAGATTTACTTAACCGCATGTGGGAAGAACACTTGCTCAAAAGCGGCGTAATTGCCGTTACGGATCAAGAAATTGCGGACTACTTTGACAAATATCCGTATGAAATGACCATCAAGCAAATTATCATTGCCGATGCGGAAACGGCCGATGCCGTACTGCGTGAATTGAAACGCTCCAAAAAACGTTGGAGAGAATTGGAAAGACAATATTCCAAAGCACCGCAACAAAGCCAAAACCAAGAAATTTCTTTTATGCCCGGGGAATTTATTGCTGAGTTGGAAGTAATCGCCGCCAATACCCCCACCGGCTCTACGCAAGGTTTTGTCAAAACTTCGCAAGGATTTCATATAATAATGAAAACCGGGGAACGCCGTCTTAAATTAAAAGAGGCCGCCCCCCGCATACGCACTATTTTGGAAAACCAAAAAATGGATAGCGCGTTAAATGCTTTACAAAAAAAGTACAAGGTGGTAATTTATGAATAAAATACACAAAATTCTTCTGCCCGTGCTGGGGGTATGCTTCGCAGCGGGTGCACAAGCCAAAGTGGTGGAATCTTCCGTTGCTTCGGTGAACGGACGGCCGGTATTATCTTCCGAATATGACAATTATTATCAAGGCGTCATTGAGCAATACCAAGCCACCGCTCCGCAATTTTTAGAGCAACCCTACGCCAAAGATATGTTGGGCAAAGAAGTGCTCAAAGAGTTAATTTCCAAAGAGCTTTTGTACCAAGCCGCCGAAGAAGCCAAAATCCAAGTAAAAGATTCTGAAATAGACAACGGCATCAACGAAATCAAAACCCGCTTTATCATTGACGAAAAAGGCCAACAAGACCCTAAAGGGGCCGACAAACGCTTTAACGAAGCTTTGAAAAAGCAACACATGAGTTTAAAAGCCTACAAAAACAAAATCAAAAAAGATATTTCCGTCAAAAAACTTTTAGAAGCCCAAGTGCAAGCATCGGTCAAACCGGTGGAAGAAGCCGATGTAAAAGCTTTGTATGCCAACGTAGAAGCTGTACTGAAAAACAAAACCAAAGCCTTAAAAGCCTTGGAAAAAGAAGACCCCGCCAAATTGCGCGAAGCACAACTGATTGCGGCAAAGCTTAAACAATTAACCGCCGAACAAGTGCGCGTGGGGCACATTTATTTAGCCGTTACCAAAGATATGCCCGCCGAAGAAGCTAAACAAAAAGAAGAATTAGCCAAAAAAATTAAAAAAGAATTGGACGGCGGTATGGATTTTTCTACCGCGGTAAAACAATACACCGAAGACAAAGCCGCCTTAGCCAGCGGCGGAGATATGATTTTAATCAAAGGCATTGCCCCTAAAGAAGTAGATGCGGCCGCCTTTAGCTTAGCAGTAGGCAAAACCAGCGCGCCTATCAAAACCGAAGTCGGCTGGCACATTATTAAAGTAAAAGAAAAACGGGCCGAAAGAGAAATCGGTTACGAAGACATCGCCCGCGATTTAGCCCAATATGTAGCCCAACAAAAAATTCAAACGACTATGTTGCAGTACGTCAACGGCTTGGCCGATAAAGCAGACATCAAAGTAACCAAAACCTTTGAAGTGGACGCTGTTATTGAAGCAGAAGCGGCCAAACGTGCCGCCGAAGAAGCCAAAAAAGAAGGCGAAAAAGCCGTTAAAGAAGAAAAGAAATAATTTAAACCATTCATCGGGCGGTTGAAAAAATCAGCCGCCCCGGTTCACCCAAGATGACAAAACCTACCCTTTTTATTACCGCCGGAGATCCGATGGGCATCGGACCCGAAGTATTGGTTAAAGCCTTAAAAGACGGCCGCGTTCGCCGTTTGTGCACGCCGGTCATCATCGGGGAACAAGAAACCTTGAAAAAAGCCGGGTGGAACGAAGATTTAGCACAATTAATCCCCATGGATAGCCCCTCCCCCAAACCCGCACAAATAGGCCCCAGCCAATGGGGTGGCGAAATTTCTTTTAAATCTTTACAATTGGCCTGTAAATTAGCCGCCCGACATAAAGCGGCTGTGGTAACGGCGCCCGTTTCCAAGCAGAGTTGGACTTTGGCCAAAGTACCTTTTGCCGGACATACCGAATTTTTACGCGAACACTATGGGCAAACGGCTTTGATGATGTTCGTCAGTGGCAAACTGCGTTGCGCACTTGCCAGCGAACATTTTGCCATTGCCAATTTAACCCATGTTTTAACCAAATCCCGCATTATCAAAGCCGGAAAAGATTTCCACCAGGCATTAAAACAATTGGGCACACCTGCCCCCCACATAGCCGTAAGCGCACTTAATCCGCACGCGGGCGATAACGGCAAATTCGGGCAAGAAGAAAACAAAATCATTACACCCGCTATTAAAACCTTGCGCCAAGCCGGCATAAAAACGGAAGGTCCGTTCCCGATAGATGCTTTGTGGGATAAACACACGCAAGGAAAGTTTGACGGCATTTTGTGTATGTATCATGACCAAGCACTTTTAGGCTTAAAACTTGCCAGCAAAGAGCCCGTCGTGCATATCACTGCCGGACTTGATTTTCTGCGGGTTTCCCCTACGCACGGCACCGCCTTTGATATTGCGGGAAAAAATCAGGCAAACCCCGCCAGCATGTTGGCCGCTTTATTATTCGCCGCAAAAAGCAAATAAACCCGAATTTTTTTCTTCCCGCAAAAAGATGTCTTTCTTCTTCTAATTTGATAGAATATGGTATATGCAAATTCTTCGTTTTGACGAGCTAGACTCCACCAATGCTTACGCAAAACGCAGTTGTTCTTTATTAGCCGATAAAACCATTATTATCGCACAAAGACAATCGGCCGGCCGCGGACGGCTGGACCGAAAGTGGATTTCCCAAGAAGGCGGGCTGTACTTTTCTCTCTTATTAAAACCTTCCTGTACCGACTTTTTGCCCAATCTCACACAGCTGATGGCTTTATGTGTGTGCGGGTCTTTGCGCAAATGGGGGGCCGATGCCGTATTAAAATGGCCCAATGATATTTTGGTAAACCGCCAAAAAATATGCGGCATTTTAAGCGAAGCTTTATTTAGCCCAAACGGCTTGCAAGGCGTTATATTGGGGGTTGGCATTAATATCAAGCAAACAGACCTAAGCCAAGCAGGCCAACCGGCCGTTTCCTTGAAAATGCTGGGGCTGGACGCTGACGAAGAAAACTTATTAAACGATGTAATAAAACGTTTTTTTGACAACTACGAAGAAGTTTTGCAAAAAGGATTTGACGCAATACGCGCGCCTTATTTAGCCCTGTTCCCTTACCTGGGAAAACAAGTAAAGATAAAAAACGGCGCACAAGATGTAACAGGCGAAGTACAAACGATTTCCCCCGAGGGCAAATTAGTACTTAAAACCCCCGAAGGATTTATAGAAATATCAATAGGAGACATGATGGTATGAACGCAGAGAACTTAATAATGTCCAGCGTATACATCACCATTATCGGGATGCTCATCGTGTTTGTATTCCTTATCTTAACGATATGGAGTGTAAAAGCAATGAGTCTGCTGGTAAAGGTGCTGGAAAAATACTTCCCGCAAGAAGTGCCGCAACAAAAAGCGGCCGTTGGTGCGGATAACGCCTTAGTGGCTGTGGCCATTGCGGCGGCAAAAAATTTCAAGGTAAATAATTAAAAGAGGACACTATATGAAAAAAGTAAACTTTATGCTTACCGCGTTCCGTGACGGCTTTCAATCCGTTTATGGGGCACGCGTTTTAACCAAAGACTTTATGCCCGCCGTGGAAGCTGCCAGACATGCCGGCATTAACCACATGGAATTTGGCGGCGGTGCGCGCTTTCAAGCCTTATATTTCTACTGCAATGAAAACGCCTTTGATATGATGGATACGTTCCGCAAAACCGCCGGCCCCGATGCCAACTTGCAAACCTTGGCCCGCGGTGTAAACGTGGTAGGCTTGGAAAGCCAATCTTCCGACGTTATCAAAGCCCATGCCCAACTTTTCAAAAAACACGGCACCACCACCATTCGCAACTTTGACGCTTTGAACGATGTTAACAACTTAATCTACTCCGGTAAATGCATTCACGAAGCGGGCTTGAAACACGAAGTCTGCGTGAGCATGATGTCCTTAGCCCCCGGTTGGGACAATTCCGGCAAAATCCACAATGAAATTTTCTACGAAAAAGTATTGCGCTCCATTTTAGATGCCGGCGTGCCGTTTGATTCCGTCTGCTTCAAAGACGCTTCCGGTACTTCTACCCCGGTCACCGTCGGCCGCACGATTGCCATGGCCCGCAAACTTCTGCCCGAAGGCACCAAAATTGTTTTCCACACGCACGAAACCGCCGGTAACGCCATTGCCTGCTGTTTAGCCGCTATTGAAAACGGCGCCGACTCTTTAGACTTGTCCATGCAACCCGTTTCCGGCGGCACCTGCCAACCGGACATCTTGACCATGTGGCACGCCTTGCGCGGTAGCGAATACACCTTGGATATTGACCCGAAGAAAATCCAAGAAGCTGAAAACGTATTCTGCGATTGCATGAAAGACTATTTCTTGCCGCCCGAAGCCACCAAAGTTAACCCGATTATTCCGTTCTCTCCCTTGCCGGGCGGTGCTTTGACGGCCAATACGCAAATGATGCGCGATAACGGCACTTTTGACAAATTCCCCCAAGTGGTAGAAGCCATGGGCGAATGTGTGAAATTGGGCGGATTCGGTACGTCCGTAACCCCTGTTTCCCAATTCTACTTCCAACAAGCCTATGCCAACGTTATGTTCGGCCCCTGGAAGAAAATCACCGATGGTTACGGCAAAATGGTCTTGGGCTATTTCGGCAAAACCCCGGTGGAACCCGATGCCAATGTGGTCAAAATCGCCGCAGAACAATTGGGCTTAGAACCCACCACCAAAACTCCGCTTGAGCTCAACGATGCCAACCCGAAAAAAGGCCTTAAAGTGGCAGAAGAAAAACTCAAAGAAGCCGGCTTGCCCGTCAACGAAGAAAACACTTTCATCGTGGCTACCTGTGGCGATAAAGGCTTGATGTATTTAAAAGGCGAAGCCAAAGTAAACGGCGTGCGCAAAGTAGAAGCCAAAGCCGCCGCCGCTACGGGCGATGCTTGCAAAGTAACCATTGAAGGCAAAGATTACAATGTCAGCTTTGAAGGAGACAATGTAGCCGTCGTTAACGGCAAACGCTACACCATCGGTGTAGGCGCTGCCGATGCCAAAGCCGCGGCTAAACCGGCCGCTGCCGGCGCGGGTGCTACATTAGCCGCTCCTATGCCGGGTGCAGTGCTCCGTTTCTCTGTCAAAGACGGCGAATCCGTATCCGAAGGCCAAGAAGTATTGGTCTTGGAAGCGATGAAAATGGAAACCCCTGTCAGCGCTCCTGCTGCCGGAACCATTCATTTCTTAGTCAAACAAGGCGACCAAGTGCAAACCGGTCATGCCTTGGCGGAAATCAAATAAGAGAGGCGTGCTATGGATTTAATGCAAGCATTTTCTCAAATATGGAATACCACCGGTATCGCCATGATTTGCTGGCAACAGGTGGTCATGATTGCCGTATGTTGCTTCCTATTGTGGCTGGGTATTAAAAAGCAGTTTGAACCGCTCTTGTTAATCCCCATCGCTTTTGGCGGAATACTAGCCAATATCCCCATGCTTGCCGGCGAAGAAATTGCCGGCCCCAATGGCTTTTTAGGCATTGTGTTTAATTTCGGTATCAATTCCGGCTTGTTCCCGCTGTTTATCTTTATGGCAGTGGGTGCCATGACGGACTTTGGTCCCTTAATTGCCAACCCGAAAATGGCAATCTTGGGCGGTGCGGCGCAGTTTGGCATTTTTGCCACGCTCATCGGCGCCGTTGCATTGGGATATATTTATATAGGTGACAAACAACTTTTCGCCTTTGGCCTTAAAGAAGCGGCCTCTATCGGTATTATCGGCGGTGCTGACGGCCCGACGTCCATTTACCTGACCTCGCGCTTGGCTCCGCATTTGCTGGGCTCTATCGCGGTAGCGGCCTACTCTTATATGGCCTTGGTGCCCGTCATTCAACCGCCTATCATGAAGCTTCTCACCACCGCAGAAGAACGAAAAATCCGCATGACGCAACAGCGCCCTGTGTCCAAACGCGAAAGAATCCTTTTCCCGTTGGTCATTTTGCTTCTTTGTGCTTTCTTGTTGCCTTCTGCCGCTCCGTTAATCGGTGCGTTAACGTTTGGTAACTTAGTCAAAGAATCCGGCGTAGCGGAAAGATTGTCCAAAACCTTGCAAAACGAATTCTGCAATATCGTTACCATTTTGCTCGGTTTGTCCGTAGGTTCCAAATTGCAATATGATAAATTCTTGGTAACCGAAACCTTGGGTATTTTGGTGCTGGGTATCATTGCTTTCTCCGTAGCTACCGCTTCCGGTGTGCTTTTGGCCAAGCTCATGAACTGCTTTAGCAAAACCAAAATCAACCCGCTTATCGGTTCTGCCGGGGTGTCTGCTGTACCGATGGCAGCCCGCGTATCCAACAAAGTCGGTTTGGAATATGACAAAAACAACTATCTGTTGATGCACGCCATGGGCCCGAACGTGGCCGGCGTAATCGGCAGTGCCGTAGCGGCCGGTATACTCTTGGCCTTGCTGGGTAAATAAGATTGTTTTAAATCTAAAACCCCCGCTCTAATGAGCGGGGGTTTTTTAATGAATGAAAGAAATTTTACTTCACGCCATTTTTAGGGCACCACGGCGCTAACGGACACGCCGCACAATTCGGCTTACGCGCGGGGCAATAACTGCGACCATGCAAAATAAGCGCAATACCAATCCATTGCCACTTATCTTTATCAATCAGCTTTATTAAATCTTGCTCAATTTTCACAGGGTCGGTCTGGCGCGTGAATCCCAACCGAAAAGAAAGACGCTTTACGTGTGTATCCACCACCACCCCTTCGGGTTTATTAAAATAATCACCCAAGAGCACATTGGCCGTTTTGCGGGCTACGCCGCGCAAAGTCAAAAGCTCTGCCATGGTTTGCGGCACTTGAGCGCCATATACTTCACAAATACGTTTGGAGCTTTCTATTAAAGACAAAGCTTTGCTGTGATAAAAACCCGCCGAATGGATAATTTTTTCCACGTCTTGAATATCTGCCGCGGCCAAATCTTGCGCGGTGGGATAGGCTTTAAATAAATGCGGCGTAATTTGATTGACACGTTCATCGGTGCATTGGGCTGATAAAATAACCGCCATCAAAAGTTCCCACGCATTCTTGTGATGCAAAGGAATAATCACTTTCGGATAAAGTTTTTTTAACTCGGCTAAAACAGGGGCTAAATCTTTCTTTTTAATCAGCATTTTCTTCTCCACTTTTTAAAAAATGACCTAAACGAGAAAATAAATACGCCGCCAACAAGAAAAATATATTTACCAGAATAATCGTCGCGCCTGACGGAATATTAAACACAAAAGATAAAAACACCCCGCTCCAAACACTCACTAGCGCCACCGCGGCGGACAAACACAAAACTTGCTTAAACGTACGCGCAAGCAACAAGGCCGTTACAGGCGGCAAAATCAAAAAAGCGGAAATTAAAAAAATCCCCACCACCTTAAACGCCAACACTACCGCTACCGATGTAAAAACAATCAAGCAAGCATTCAAACGTTTTACAGCAATGCCGCGCGTATGGGCAAAGGCTTCATCAAAGCTGGCGGCCAATAAGTCCCGATAAAACAGCAAAAGAAAAAGTAATAAAGCGGTCCACAAAGCCGCACACCAAAACACTTCCACCCGCCCCACACTTAAAATACTGCCGAATAAGAAGCCAAACAAATCCGCATTAAACCCGCCGGCCAAAGCGGTAATCAAAATCCCCAAGGCCAAACCGCCGGCACTGACAATGCCGATAGCGGCATCGCCGTATATTTTAATTTTATCCATAATTTTTAAAATACCCAAAGAGGACAAAAGCACCACCGGCACCGACATATACAAAGGACTCGTTTGCGTTAATAAACCAAGAGCCACACCTGTTAAGCATACGTGGCTTAAGCCGTCTCCGATTAAAGAAAGCCTTTTAAGCACCAAAAAAACACCCAACACCGCGCACACCAATGCCACCAAAGACCCGGCCAGCAGTCCGCGTTGCACAAAACCATAACTTAAAAATTCGCTAATCATGTTTTCCCCCCGCCTGCGGGCCATGTTCACAACTGCACCCCAACGGACAATGCCCCTGATTATGCAAATGATCAATGGTATGTTGGGCAAAGCGGCCTAGTTTTTCTGCCACTTTTTGAGAACGACAAAACGCCTCTTTATCTCCGTAAAAAACCAACTCTTTATCTACATACATAAATTTGGAAATATATTTGCCCACTTCGCTGGTATCATGCGTAATCAGCAAAATCGTAACGCCCTGTTTTTGGTTTAACTCGCCCAAGAGTCCAAAAAACATATCCCGGCTGGCGGCGTCCAAGGCAGAAGATGGTTCGTCCAAAATCAACAATTGCGGACGGCTGACCAAGGCTCGGGCCAATAGAACGCGTTGTTGTTGCCCAACCGATAAATGACCGAAAATACGTTTTGCCAAGTCCAGGGTATGTGTCAAAGATAAGGCATGATATACTTTTTGCAAATTTTCGGCAGTGGCTTCTTTATGGGCCGCATCAAAACTTAACCCCATTAAAACTACTTCTTCTACGGAAATGGGGAAACGGCTTTGGGCTAAAGTAGTTTTTTGTGCCAAATATCCCACTTTTTGCCAATCCTTAAACCGCTCCACCGGAGTAGAAAACAAACACATTTCTCCCTTGCCTTTTTCCAAACCCAAAATCAGCTTTAACAGCGTGGTTTTGCCGCCGCCATTAGGGCCGATAACGCCCACATAGTCGCCTTTTTGCACCTCAAAACAAATATCTTTCAATACCTGGGTATGGGTATATTTAAAACATACGTTACGGGCGGTTATAATGCTGGGCATACAAGTCCTTTTTGTAAGTTTTCTAAGTTTTGACGCATAAAATCCTGATAAGTTTTGCCTTGTTCAAAATCGGTCTTGCTGACACCCTGTATCGTATAAAGCGGCAAAATCTGCACGCCTGTTTCTGCCGAAACCATTTGCGCCAAATCCGGTGCCAACAATTCTTCGGTAAACACGGCGGATACTTTTTGGTTTTTAATCATTTTTACCAAGGCCGCCATTTTTTTGACCGAATGCTCGCTTTGGTGGGAAGTGCCCGTCAAGGCATGAAAATTTAAATGATAATCCCGCGCTAAAGCCCCAAAAGCCAAATGGCCCACGTGCACCATTTCTTTGGTTTGGCAAGCAGATAAACCTTGCTTAAAATCCTGATGCAGTTGCTCTATTTCTTTTTCAAATTTTTTTAAATTTTTCCGGTAATAAGCTTTATTTTGCGGGTCTAAAGTCACCAATGCTTTTTCTATTTCTTTCGCCATCGCCAGCGCCCCGTAAGGGCTGATCCATACATGCGGGTCTTCCCCTTCGTACACAGGCCCGGCCGCCAAAGAGGGAACATCGGCCAAACCTTTTAAAATTTCTTTTACCCACGGCTCCAGCTCCGCTGATACATACACCAATAAATCCGCTTCGCTGATGCGGATAATCGTGCCCGGCGTAGGCTCAAAATGATGCGGCTCCGTCCCCGGCGGGACCAATTGGGTAACGGCTATTTTATCCCCCCCGATGCTGCGAAGTAAATCATACACCACGTAACCGGAAGCCACAATTTGCTTTTTCTCTGCCGCTTGGGCCGAATGTTTTACTTTTTCATTTTCTTGTCCCAACCACCAAAATCCGAAAACCGCCAAACTTGCCAACAGCAAAAAAGCATAAATTCCTTTCTTCATAAAACCTCTTTTTATCCGAAACAATTTAATATACGCCTATTTTATCATTTTACTTTTATCTCTTGAACACAAAAAAATGCGCTCCCCAAAAAGAGAGCGCATTTTCGGTAAACTGGGTTTTATTTCACAAGACCCATTTCTCTGCCGACTTTGACAAATTTCTCTACGGCAAATTCCAGGTCTTCGCGCGTATGCCCCGCGGTTACAATTGTGCGCAAGCGTTCTTTGCCGCGTGCTACGGTAGGGAAAACAATCGCCAACGCAAAAACACCTTCTTCAAATAAACGGCGGCTCAATTCTTGTGCTTTGGCACTATCGCCTACCATCACCGGGGTAACCGGCGTTTGGCTATGACCGGTATCAAAGCCGGCTTTGGTCAAGGCTTCTTTGAAATAATGGGTATTATCCCACAATTTTTTCAAACGTTCGGGCTCGTTCTCAATCACGTCCAACCCCGCCAAACAAGTGGCAATGACCGAAGGGGGCTGAGAGCTGGAAAATAAGAAAGGACGCGCGGTAGAAATCATATAATCGCGCAGTTTTTGCGGACCGGCCACATAACCGCCCACCGCGGCAAACGCTTTAGATAAAGTACCGATTTGAATATCCACTTTGCCTTGCATTTTAAAATGTTCCACGGTTCCGTGCCCATGCTCCCCGAGTACCCCCGAAGCATGCGCGTCGTCAATCATGGTGATTACGCCGTGTTTGTCGCACAAGTCCACAATATCAGGCAAATTACAAATATCGCCGTCCATGCTAAATACCCCATCCGTTACCAAAAGTTTTCGGCGGGCATGTTTTACTTCATCGCTTTCTAAAATTTCTTTTAAGTGGGCCATATCGCTGTGGCGATATACTTTCTTTTGCGCTTTAGCCAGGCGGCCGCCGTCAATAATGGAAGCATGGTTTAACTCATCGGATATAAGCACGTCTTGCGGGCTGGTCATCAAGCTTTGGCAAGTGGCGGTATTGGCCGTAAAGCCGGATTGGGTCAGCATGGCGGCTTCGGTCCCTTTGAATTGGGCCAAACGGCGCTCCAGCTCTTCGTGCATGGTCATGGTACCGATGATAGTGCGTACCGCCGCGGTGCCGATGCCATATTCTTCAATGGCCTGTATAGCGGCTTGTTTTACCTTCGGATGTGTGGTAAGGTTTAAATAGTTGTTAGAGGTCAAATTGACCACTTTTTTGCCGTCAATAGTAGCTACGGGCGCTTGCTCGGACTCTAAAATATGCAGTTTAATCAAGCGGTTTTCTGATTTTAAATGTTCAATTTCTTCATCTAAAAAATTAAATTTTTCGTTCATATATTCTCCTTACGGAATCATAATTACTTTACCGCAGTTGCGTTGCGGGTCTGTCATCGCGGCAAAAGCATGTTTAAAATCTTTCATTTCAAATTCATGCGTAATCACGGGGCGCGGGTCTATTTTACCGCTACGCAACAGCGCGTCCATAGTGGTCCAACTATCATAAATCTGGCGGCCTGTTAACCCTTGCATTTGCACCCCTTTAAAAACAATCAAATTAGAATAATCAATTGTAATCGGCGCACCGGGCAAACCAAAGGCCACAAAATGCCCCGCCGGCTTAATGGCGCGTAAAGCCAAATCTATCCCCGCCGGGTGACCCGACATTTCTATCACCACATCGGCCCCTTTTTCATCGCCCGATGCCTTGATAATTTTCTCCAAAGCACCGCTTTCGGTGGGGTCCACAATCACGTCCACCCCCATTTGTTCCGCCAATTTTTTACGAAAAGCCGACGTTTCCGTACCGATTACTTTTGCCGCGCCGCAAGCCTTGGCTACATTGGCAGAAAACAACCCTTGCGCGCCCAAACCCGTAATGAGCACCACCTTTCCGGCAATGTCATTGGCCAAGGTGGCATAGACGGCATTGCCCAAAGGCTCCATAATAGAAGCAATGTCTTTTAAAGAGCTGTCTTTGTGTTTCCAACCGCAACGCGCGGGAATAGCGGCATACTCGGCAAAACCGCCCTGGCGGTCCAAGCCGATGGTTTTATTATTGGCGCATACATCGCGGTGATTATTACGGCATTCGTAACAATGCCCGCACCAAACATGTGATTCTATGGAAATAAAATCCCCTTTTTCAAAGCCGCGCGCATCGCTGCCCACTTCCACCACTTCGCCGCATAATTCATGTCCGAAAATAAATGGGATAGGGATACGTTGCGGCGCCCAGCCGGTGTAATTATATACCGGAATATCACTGCCGCAAATAGAAGTTTTATAAATTTTTACCAACAATTCGTCTTTGGCTATTTTAGGAATATCTACGTCTATATACTCCGCACCCGGGGCGGGTTTGGTTTTACAAAGCGCTTTCATGAGTTTCCTCCCGGTCTGTTTTTTGCAGACCCGTTGTTTTCATTCTACATAAATTTGGAGCTTTTGCCATAAAAAACCCCGGTTTTATTCCCGGGGTATAAAATTAGTAACTGCCTACACTTTTTAGCACATCTTGCACTTGCTGTTGCCACAAAGCTTTTATTTTATGTTCTTCTTTTTCGGCTTCTTGTAAAAGAGCAAGGCTCTGTTCAGCCGTTAATTCATTCACCCGATCCCAGGTATCATATACTTCCAAACTGCGTTCCACTAGCGCAGGTGAGCGTAAGATCGCTTCAAAGGTTTGGTCGTCCACGTCTAAGAGCAAAATAGGATTAGCATCTATGCGGCTTAAGATTTCCGCATCGTTGGCGTGGGCCGAAGATACTCCTAAAAATAATCCCACCGCTACCAGCGGAAGACTCTTTTTGAAAACCATTTTCCCTACTTTACCCAAGCTTTTTACCCCGCCGGTACCGACCGCGCGTTTCAGCGCGGTTTGGCCCGCTTTAGCCCGGACAGGATTTACATAGGCATACAAACTTCTTCCGGCGCGCATCTCGGCCGTCAACGTTTTTTCAAATTGTTCTTGCAGGGCCTTGGTGTAAGAGGTAATGCCGTTTTCTCCCGACACCAACAAAGTGTTTCCGTCCAAAGTTGCCTTGGCCATAAAATCTTCGTATAAAGCACTCACTCTTTCTACAAATTCTTTTTCCAACCCCGGCGTTACCTGAAAGGCCCGCTCGGCTGATTCGGCAATGACGTTTTTGATTTCATATATATGGGTTTCTTTCCAACGTTCAAATAATTGCTGCATGACCGGCATCATTTCTTCGCCCAATTGCGAAGCCATATACGTCTGCCCTTTGGGCATTTGCGCCCAAAGTTTGCTTTGGGCCGCATACAAATCTACCGACGTCAACGCAGACGTTTTTTTAGCCGACATTTTGCTTAAACGATAGCTAGCTTCTTTGATTAACACAAGCCCGCCTGCAAGAGCGCTGGGGATACCGATTGTAATCAACAAATTGGTTATTATCTTTTTATCTTTTTGGGTTTTCTGTGGCATAGCGGAAGAAAGCGCAACATAATTCGCCCGCACAATACGCAATTGCTCCACCTTATTCTCTTGGGCAAAAAGGGTGGAAGAAAAAACCATCAAAGACAAAACCCCGGCTAATGATTTTTGGAAGAATTCTCTCATTTTCACGACTCCCTAAAATAAAAATCTTTCTTACATTTTTTCAAAAATATACCTGGCTCACAAGGGTAAAAAGACCCAAACAGCATAAAAAAAAGGCCCACTTTCAAAATGGGCCTTTTAGCACTAACGATTGGAAATATTGCGTAAGTCTCGGTTGATTTGTTGTTGCATTAGACGTTTTTGTTGCTGTTTATAGGCTTGGGCGTCTTCCCCTAAAATTTCTAAATCTTCATCGGGCAATTCATTTATCTGCGTTACCAACGCACAGGCAGACAGAAAGCGGTTGGATAACTCCGGCGATTGGGCAATGACGGATAAGTCTTGCTCCGTCGCTTGCAACAGCAAAGCGGGGTTGGCATCTACTCTGGCCAACACTTCTTGCTCTTCGGCGAAAGAAGGCACCTGTGTCAACGCCACCAAAGCGGCAAACACAACCACCTTTTTCATGGCTTTACCCAACACCTTAACTCCAACAGGACGGCCTTTGCCTTTATATCTTAAAAGCCCGGCGGTAAAGTTTTTTCGTCCGGCGGCAAAAATCTCGGCTTCTTGCAGGGTGGCAAACTCTTTTACATAGGCCGAAAGCGGGCCGTTTTTGCTCATGGCGGCGGCTAAATCTTCATTAAATTTAGCGACACAATCCCATCTTATATCGCCCAAACCCCGAAGCGTACGCATACGCGTCTGCTCCGTAATCACCACTTCGCTCAAATTTTTTTCCCACATTTTGCCGGCTTGTTCTAAAAATTCTTTATAGTGGGCTTGGTCAATCACAAAAAATTTCCGCCCCCAAGGCTCGGTAAAGATAACAGGCATTTCGTACACATACCCGGTTTTCCAATTGTTGAGCAGTTTCTGTAATAAGTGCACATTTTTAGTCCCTAACTCTCCTGCCAAATAAGAGCCGCCGCGGGCCAAATCTGCCTGCGCCTTATACAGGCCCAAATACCCGCGTGCTTCTTCTTTAATCGCGGCGTAAGAAATCAGTTTTTTCACGCCAAAAATAGCTAATCCACCCGCCGTACCGCCGGCTACAACCGCCAACAAATCCCCCGCCAAATGGCCTTTTTTCTTTAGTTGTGCGGTGGCTTCTTGCGCTTGTTGTTGTGCCAAAAGCAAGTCTTGCGGATTGGCCGTTTCTTGGGCCAAAACACTGCTAAAACCCATCAGGAAAACATTACATAAAATAAATATTTTTTTCATCATATGTTTATTTTGACAAATAAATGCAAACAAAAAAAGGGTCTTTGGTCCTATCCTTACATCAGCAAAAGACCTATTTTTCGGACTAATCCGAAAAAACGCCCGACAGGCCCTTCAAAAATGCTAAAATACAATAGAATGAGTATATTCTACTAAGTATTTTATTTAGGGTGAGGTTTGTATATGGAAAAAAATTTATCTTCTGCCGCTTTTCATCAAACGCGGCCTAGCGTGCCGGAAGAACTAGGCGATCTTCCCACCGGTTACGGCACCACCGAAAGCTACTTGTTGCCTAAAGACCCGGCCTGGTTGTTTTTATTTTGGGAAATTACCAACGAAACGTTTGACTATGTCCGCCAACAATACGGCCAAGAAACGTTAAATCAATCCCGCACCATTATCCGCTTGCACGATGTAACCAACGTGGCTTATTTTGACGGCACCAATTCCCATGCCTACTACGATATGCCGGTTATTTTTGAAGCGGGCAGCTGGTATATTCATGCGCCGCAAGCCGGGCACAGCTACATCGCTGAGCTGGGCTACATTACCGCGCAAGGCCAATTTATTTTGTTAACCCGCAGCAACGCCATTACCTTGCCCCCGGGCAAAGTATCTGACTTGGTTGATGATAAATGGGTATGCGTAGAAGGCGATTTTATTAAACTTTTACATCTTTCCGGAGCGGATAAAATCGGTATCGGAGCCAGCGAGTTGATGCAAGTGATTGACCAACGCTGGAGATTGACCGAGCTGGCAGGCGCCGGTAATGCGCCGTCTTCCACCATGAGCTCTTGGTCTTCTTTTGCCTTGCACACTGCACCCGCGGCTGATTACGGCGAAGACGAAGATATTTGGTTACAGGCCGATTGCGAAATCATCGTCTATGGTTCTGCTTCGCCCAATGCCTTTGTAACGATTAACGGAAAAGAAATTCAACTTCAAAACGGCAAATTCTCTTTGCGCCAAGCCTTACCCGCCGGTGCGGTGTTGGATTTGCCTATTCGCGCCGCCAACAAATCCGGCACGAAAACACGCCAAGTACATATTAAAGCGTCCAGAGAACAGGGGAAATAATTATGGGACAAGAAAAAGGTTATCTAGCACTCGTTTTACACGCGCATTTGCCGTTTATCAAACACCCGGAATATCCTGACTTTTTGGAAGAAGATTGGTTTTACGAAGCCATGGTAGAAACCTACCTGCCGCTCTTAAACGTATTTGAAAACTTAACAGCCGAAGGGGTGGATTTCCGCTTGACGATGTCTGTTACGCCGCCTTTGTGCAACATGATGAGTGACCCGCTTTTAATCAGCCGTTTTCAACATTATTTAAACCAACGCGTAGAACTTTCCGAAAAAGAAATTGAGCGCACCAAAGGAACGGAATTTGCCGCCGTAGCCAAGATGTATTTTGACAAATTCCGCCGTTTCAAAGATTTGTTTGAAAACGTATATCACTGCCACATTTTGGAAGGATTCAAAAAATTCCAGGATATGGGCAAATTGGAAATTATTACCTGCGGTGCCACGCACGGCTATTTACCCTTGATGGTGCATAAAGAAAGCGTCAATGCCCAAGTAAAAATCGCCGCTAATGACTATCGCTTACGCTTCGGCAAAAGCCCGCGCGGCATTTGGTTGGGAGAATGCGCCTACAATCCCGGAGACGATAAATTCTTGCGTGATGAAGGCATTCGCTTTTACTTTATGGAATCGCACGGCGTATTGCACGGCACCCCGCGCCCAAAATACGGCATTTATGCCCCCGTATACTGCCCGCAAACCGGCGTAGCCGCCTTTGCGCGCGATATGGAATCGGCCCAACAGGTTTGGAGTGCCGAATCGGGTTACCCCGGTGATGCCCGCTACCGCGAATTTTACCGCGATTTAGGCTATGATTTGGACTATGATTATATCAAGCCGTATTTGCATTCCGACGGCGTACGCCGCAATATCGGCATGAAATACTGCAAAATTACCGGCAAAGTGCCTTTGAACCAAAAGGCCGCCTACAACCCGCAAGAAGCGCGCGAAATCGCCGCCGAACACGCCGGGAACTTCATGTTCAACCGCCAAAAACAAATTGAATATTTGTCCACGCTTATGGACCGCAAGCCGCTCGTAGTATCCATGTACGATGCCGAGCTTTACGGCCATTGGTGGTATGAAGGGATTGATTTCTTGGAATTCTTATTCAAAAAGATTTACTACGATCAAACCGACATCAAACTCATTACCCCGATGGAATATTTGGAAATGTACCCCACCAACCAAAATGTACAGCCGTCCATGTCTTCTTGGGGCGACAAAGGTTACCACGATGTATGGCTCAACTCCGGCAACGATTGGATTTACCGCCACTTGATTAAATCAGCCGAGAGAATGACCGAACTCGCCAACCGCTTCCCCAATGCTGACGGCCTGTTGAAACGCACGCTAAACCAAATGGCGCGCGAGTTGGTGCTGATGCAATCTTCGGATTGGGCGTTCTTGATGACCACCGGTACCGCCAAGGAATATTCCACCAAGCGGACCAAAGACCACGTCAAACGCTTTAATGAGCTTTATGAGCAAATCAAACACAACCGCATTGATGAAGGATACGTCTATAACTTGGAAACCAGAGATTCTATCTTCCAACAAATAGACTACAATGTTTATTCTTCTGCGGCCAAAGACAAAGTGCTAAACCAGTATAAATAAGTATAAAGAAAAACACCCCCGCCAAATCGGCGGGGGTATTTGTTATCTGCAACTTACTCCATTAAAGTTTTCATCTATACTTTTAGCCCACTGGCAAACTATTTCGTTTTGCCATCGTGGAGTATTCCTTGGGCTTTCGTCTGATAAAACCCATGTTTTTCCTGAATCATAAGTCTGACTTATTATTTGTCCTCCCCATGTGTCAGCACTCGTGGAGCAAGTGGCTCCTTTCGCACCGGTCATGGTCAAGCTGATTGTGCAAGTGACTGAATCGCAGGAAGCGTACCACTTGAATTTACCATTACATGACTCGTTTGATTTTTTTCCCGTAGCCGGCATTTGTATATCCAAAGCGCCGGAATCACTCGTTCCGCTAAAACTTATGGCTCCGCTGCTGGGATAGCCACCATTGGCTAACAAATAGGAAGTAATAGCTTTTTGATAAGTGTTTATAATCACATTTGCTTCGGTCAGTTTGGCCTTAAATACCGCTTTCTTGCCGTTTTCTGCCGATTTTAGAAATGTTGATAAAAAACCTGTTTTTAGGAGTTGTCTGTTTTGTGTGTTTGAGTGTTTATTAAACACGAGTTCACAAAACAGCCTAAAAACAGGTCTTTTTATATTTCTTCTATCGGCTAGGCTTTTTGCTTACTTTTTCGGCAATGAGAAAAAGTAAGAACAAAAACGTTAAAAAACATACTAAAGAACCACCCCGCTTTTGGCGGGGTGGTTATCAAATAAGGACAAACTTATTTATATTCCAATTTCACAAGCTTATATTTCTTCGGCCCGCGCGGAAGCTGCGCTTCAAACTCGTCGCCTTCCTTATGCCCCAACACGCCCGAAGCTAAAGGACTTTTAACCGACAGCAAGCCTTTATCGGGGTTGGACTCCATAGACCCTACCAACGTATAAGTAAACTCAATATCGGCATCTTCGTCTTTAATAGTAATGGTAGCACCGATGCGCGCTTCGCTATGGTCCACGTCCAAATTATCGGTGATTTCTACATTTCTGAGTTTGGTTTCCAATTCTTGAATACGAATCAAAGTCTCCGCTTGTTTTTCTTTAGCGGCGTGGTATTCGGCATTTTCCCGCAAATCGCCTTGCGCGGCGGCTTCACCGATTTCCACCGAAAGTCCGGCCTTTAATGTTTTCAAATCTTTGAGTTCTTGTACCAACTCTTCATATTTTTTACGGCTTACATAATATTTTTCCATAAACATACACTCCTGTAAGTTAGAGTGTACTAATTATGCACACTTTTAGCAAATCATAAAATTAGTACGAAAATGCAACGAAATTTATATAATCACTACATGAAATCTTTTTGCTGTGCATTTGCTTTTTGTCTGTTATGGGCGTCTGCCTATGCCAAAACACATGTAGAGATAGCAGAAGAAAATTCTTCTGCCATTGTGGCTATTAATGTGTTGCGCAAAGACGGCTCCACTTTTACGGGGACGGGTTTTATTGTTACCGAAAACGGCATCATCGCCACCAGCCGCCACGTAATAGAAAATGCCATGTATGTAAATATTACCTTTAATACCGGGGCTATTTCCGGCCAGGCGGTGCCTTTGGTGCAAGCCCAAGAAGTAGATTTGGCACTTATCCAAATAGCCGCCAAAAATTTACCGGTTGTAGAATTGGGCGATTCGGACTATGTGTTACCCGGTGAAGAAATCACCGTTATCGGCAATCCGCGCCGCTTGCAAAACACCGTCACTTCGGGCCTTATCAGCCAAGTGCGCAAAAAATCCGACGGGATTATTTGGCATCAAATCAGTGCGCCCATTTCTCCCAGCTCCAGCGGAAGCCCGGTATTTAACAAACAAGGGCACGTTATTTCGGTAGCGTTTTCCAGCTATAAAGGCGAAGGCAACCAAAATTTAAACTTTTCCGTCCCGTCCAATTATTTAATCCGCTTGCTCCATGCCAAAAATTATTATCCGTCCATTGCGGGCCAAAACACAAAAGAAGAAGCCCCCGACTATTGGCAACGTTTCAAAGAACACATCGCCAAATCTTGGCAAATTCTAAAAAGTTTCTTCCAACGCAAATAAGACCCACGCGCCGTCTAGGTCCATTGGTCCTTGCGTAGCAAAGCAAAAATCCATATACTTTAAGAAATACTTTCCTTATACAAGGAGTCTTTATGTCTAAAAACAAAACCAAAGCTCTCGGCAAAGCCGTCATTGTGCTGTTAAGCATAGCGATTGTCGTCTTTCTTTTACTTCCCTTTTTAGATAGTTCCGCTTCCGACGGAAAATCCGGCAACTCTAAAGGCAAAAAAGCCATTGCGCAAATTTTTACGTCCAACCCGTTGACGGACTTGGCTAAAAAAATATTTGCCATGTTCAAAAAAGAAAATCCACAACAAAAACCGCAGTCATACGCGTATGCCGAATCGGAAGATTTTGCCGAATGGACCGCAGAACAACGCGCCGCAGCCGAGCATGATGCCGTGGCGGCAGATGCTTCAGAAACGACATCTGTGGATGCCAATTTTAATTATTCCGAAGGGGCTTCTATGATAGACGAAGACGGAGAATGGATTTTAGTGCGCCAAACCACGCCGGAAGCTTCCCAGAAAGGCATGCATGATATAACGTCTAAAGAAAGCGCCTACGACCGCTTGGTCCGCCAAGAACGCGCCGCCAAATATACCGGCAAAGCTACCGATGCCGCCGGGCCGGCCATTCCGGACTCTAAATGGGCCCGCTTGTGGAAGCCTATTAAAAATTTCTTTGGCGGTGAAGATGAAGCAAGCGCACCCCAAACACCAAATACAGAAAGATTTATGTTGGCTTCGGCCGATTCGGGCTTTGGTAGCAATGCCTTTAAGCGCGGCAGAATCGGCAAGTCTGCCGGCAAAGCACAGATACCGGGTAGTTTGGGTACAGGGTTCAGCAATACGGCAGATGCCCCTTCTTTGTCTGAGTTGATGGATTTGGATCTTGTTTTAAGCAGGACCAAAGACGGACTTTTAGAAAACGCTAAAAAGACACTTAAACCCGAACAATACGAAAAGGTAAGCAAAGAAATAGAAAAGCGAATGCTGATCAACCATCAAAAAGCCAGTGCGGAAATAGCCAAAAATATTGAAAATGCGGCCCAAAACAGCCAGGCGAATAACTTGATTGAAAAAACGTTTTATGCCGGAGAATCAGGTTCTTCTTCTTTATACAGCAGTAGCACGGAACAAAACGGCGCAGGGTTAGAGTTGAGCTTACCCATAGTAGAAGACGACCAGAAAGTGATGCAACAGCAAAACCTGGACACCATACGCAGGACTTTTGATGTGCCGGGTTTCAGACATACGCCGCAAATGATTGCGGTCTTGGGAAAGACGGAAGATTTTGACCCCACTCTTTTACAAGAAAACAATGAACAAAGTGTTCACGTTTCAGACTATTATCAACTTTTATTAGAAAAAAATAAGTGTAAAGAGAAAGGTTGTGTATGGGTAATGCTTAAGCCGCCCAGTGAAGAAAACGAGCAACAACAAGCACGTTTACAAGGAAGTATTGCGGCCGCTGGCTTCCAACCCCTTGGAGTCGAAAGAGAGATAGAAGATATAGATCAAAGCTACTTTATGGCTGAGTTTTCCTTAAAACAAATGGATGAAGATCTTAATGATGACATAGATCTTTCTATGGCTGAAAGCGCCTTACAAGATATGGAAGAGGATATCGCAAAAGACAATATATTTGGATACACGGAGGAACAGGTCATCGCGCAAAAAAAAGAAGTGGCCAGATTACAAGCAGAATACGAAGAAAGACAAGAGGCTAATTTTAGAGAATGGAAAGAAACAAGAGAAGAGTTAAAGACTTTATCCAGGAACTATTATCCCTTGCCCAACGATGAATTTAAAAAGCTGATTGCCGGGCCCGAGCAAGAGAAAGATGAAAAAGGCCACGCAAGCAAACATACCCACAAAGATATGCCTTTTATTTTGGGCAATGCCGCGGCCATCAATAATTTAGTAAAAGACAATTTAATAGAAGATCCTTGCAAAGTGATTGTTGACACCGATGATAAAATAATGGACGTAAGCAAAACGAAAGATGATAGAGAACGTTCCAGCCTGATTACCGAAGCCAGTATGCGCACTTTCACCAGAAATAAAGCAGCGTTCGATAATGCGGCTCAAGACCTGACCGCTCACGGCAACAAACTGATTATGCAGTACTCCATGGAAAACGTACAAGAAGAACTGCAAAAAAGCGCCGGGAAATCGGCCGATGAAATTATGGGCTTATAAAAACGTGCAAGCCACTTTTCCCCCGCCCCTACGGCGGGGGTTTGTTTTTGTAGAATTTCCGCGTTCCCTTTTTGCGCGCCGAACGCGCGGGCGCGTACTAAGAAAACCTTGTCAAAAGTGCTACAAAACAGCTATACTGAAAATAAGGGTTTTTATACCCCGGTTTTGCACTTTCACACTATGGAGAATGTATGAAAAAAATCATTTTGCCGATTCTTCTTTTAAGCTTTTTCGCGGTCGCCTGCCATACAAAAAAAGAAGCCCCTTACAACCGCCAATTTGTGCCCGACAGCTACGAACGCAATTTCCGTAACAATGTCTTTGCTTCTTGCTTAAACCAAGGAAAGCCTTATTCCACCTATTCTTTGGCCCGCGTCAACCGCAAACCGACCGATTGCGACCCGCGCTACAAAGTCACTTTCTTAAACGGCCCCTGCGAAGGAAGAACCGTTTATACGCAAGATGTCATTACCAAAACGTCCCCTGTTAACGGCGGGCAATTAATCAAAGGCGAAGTAGTGTTGCGCAACTATTGGAACCCGCGCAAATTAGACAAAGACACCGCCCAATTGGACCGCTGGGGCCGCGGCGTTGTGTATGACACGTCCCGCATGGACGAAGGCGTTGTGGAATTGGAATTCCCCCGCGATAAAAATGATTTTATGGCTGCGCGTGAATTTATTTTCTTGCACAATGTGCGCTATATTCACCAACCGGAACAAAAAGATCCCCGCGTTTGGCTGTAATTCTTTCAAAGGAAATTTATGTTAAAGAAAACCTTACTTACCGCTATTTGTCTTTGTTTATCTTGGGCCGCTTTTGCCCAAGAAGCAGATGCGTTTAATGCCGAAACGCTGATTATTGATGTGCCGACTGCAAGCGTGTTGGACAAATACCAAGCCGCGTTTTTAACGCGCGCTTATGCCAATGGAACCATTATGCAAAGTTTGGACTTTGGGGTTATTCCGCAGGTAAATATCGGGTTTTCTTTAGCAGTATATGAATTGGTCGGAAGCTCGGAAGACATCAAAGTATTGGACCCGGACTTTCAAGTAAAATGGAAACTTTTTGACGGCAACTTATATTTCCCCGCCATTGCCATCGGTTATGATGGCCGCCGCTACGGCTATAACCGCCAAACCAAAAAATATTTAGACGACCGCAAAGGCGGCTACATCACACTGACCCGAGAGCTTTTTACCCCCGGGTTAAATATGTCTTTGGGGGCGAATTTATCGGACTTTGATGAACACGATATTTTTGCTTTTACCGGATTATCTTGGAAATGGGCGGAATGGTTTTCTTTCTTGGCGGAGTGGGACAATATTAATAATATCCGCGATTCCCGCTTAAATATCGGGGCAGCGGTGCAAGTGGCGCCGGCGCTTACTTTATCCGGCGCGGTGCGGCGCATCGGGCGCGGCAGTGAAAATGAACGGGTTTTCCAACTGCGCTATGTAACCAATTTCTAACCGAAGGCTTTTTATGGAAAAACAACAAACCCCGCAACAAAAACCGCAATTTAAAAGAAGAACTATTTTTATCAAAAAAAATCTTCAATTCCGCTACATGACCTTGATTTTATTAAGTGTCTTGGCGGGGCTGTTGATTATGGCCTTTGAGCTTACCTTCACGCTCAATGATGTGTTTGACCGCCACCCCGTATTGCTTCAACCGCTTTATGACCATTTTCCGGCTTTGGCATACAGCTTTATCTATAAAATTATCATCTACGTAGTGTTTGTTGTCTTGATTTCGGCTATTTTATCACACCGCATGGCGGGGCCGGTTTATCGTTTTGAACAGACCTGCAAAGCCATTGCCAAAGGGGATTTTTCCCAACGGGTCCACTTACGCAAAGGAGACCAATTTACCGAATTGCAAGACGAGTTTAACAAAATGATGGACCGCGTAGAAGAAGAAATAAATAAGAAAAAATAGCGGGGAACTATGAAAAAAATCGTCTTATCCTTGGTAGCACTTTGTTTGGCCTTGCCGTTGTTTGCGCAAAAAGAGTACGGCCTTCGCTTTTCCAGCCTGATTAATGATGAGCTTTCTTTAGAAAATGCCATTCGTTTGGGATTAGAAAATAACAGCGATTTTCTGTTGGCCCAACAAGAAATTATTATTGCCGAACAAAAAGTAAAACAAGCCAAATTTCTTTTCTTGCCGCAAATTGCTTTGCAAGGTACAGCCACTTGGTATGATTTGGACTATCCGATGGTATTGCCCGAATCCGTGGCCAACCGCTATATTCCAAGCAACGACTCCCAAACTGCCGGGGACAAACATCAATTTTTCGGCGTAGGCATATCCGCCACCCAATATTTATACTCCGGCGGACGCTTCCGCGGGGCCTTAAAGGCGGCCCAAGCCAACTTAAAACAAGCCCAAAGCAAATACGAAGCTGTCAAAAATGCAGTAGTATTGGATATTAAAAAATCCTTTTTTTCCTTGCAATATGCCCAATATAACCTGACATTGGCCCAAGCGGTACAGCAAAAGGCCGACCGCTACTTCAAAGGGCTGAAGCTTTCTTCTTGGGACAAAATCAAAGCACAATATTTACTTTCTGTGTTATATTCAGAAAAAAATACCGCCCAAAAAGATTTGCAAAAAGCCCAACTTGCCATGTTGGTCAGCTTAAATAAAGAACTCAATGCCCCCATTAAAGTAAAAGGCGAATTCAAACCTGCCACCTTAAACTTAGATTTAGCTTACTTAAATTTATGGTCCCTGGAATTTCGCCCCGAATTAAAATCTGCCATTTACGCGTTGGAGTTAGACTCTTTGGCCATAGACTTGGCTCTTTCCCGCCGCTACCCCGACATTATTTTGACCGGCAGCTACGAACAATTGGGCGTAGAAGATTTAAATGACGTCAACAAACAAATCTCTCTGGCGGTGCGCTTGCCGATTCCCTACAACGTAGCCACCCAAACGGCCCAACGCAAAGCCGAACAAAAACAAAGCTCTTTGCGTAGAGCCGCCATTGAAGACAAAATCCGTGTGCAAGTGGCAGAAAGTTATGCCAATATGGTTTTTTGGCAGAATGAAGCTACCGCACGCCAAGCTACTTGGCAAGAAGTGCAAAAACTGCTTAGCCAAGCGGAAAATTCTTCCCGCGCAGATTTAAGCGCTTTAGAAGCCTTACACGCCTATTACCAAACCGGAAGAGATTACTACGAAGGAATCCGCCAAAATTTATCTTCCAAAGCCAGCTTGGAATGGGCCATCGGCCGGGATTTATAAACACATATCATGACTTGCAAAATCTTTGCACTTTGTTGGACTTTTTTGGCAATGTTTTTAGCTCCCGCTTTGGGTGCTTTGCCTATTGCTACGGAAGATGACATCGTGCGGGAATTTTTATGGGAGGAATTTACCGCCTTGCCGGCACAAGAACGTCCGTCAGTGGGGGTGGCCTTATCGGCCGGCGGGGTGCGCGGTTTTGCCCACGTGGGGGTGCTGGAAGTGTTAGACAATGCCGGCGTGCCGATAGATATGATGGCGGGGACTTCTATGGGCGCGGTAATCGGGTCTTTATATGCCGCGGGCCTTCCTACCGAAAAAATATGGCAAATCAGCTCTCACATTAATTTTGAAAAAATCTCGCCCGATTTCAATTTAATGGGCCTTTTGCGTCTGCTTTTTGCCCAAAAGTTACCCTCTTCCAGCAATTTACAAGAGTTTTTTCACCAACAAATAGGGCACATGCGCTTTGAAGATTTAGACATTCCTTTTGCCACTGCGGCTATGGACGTAAAAACCGGAGAACAGGTGGTTTTTGATTCCGGCCCGGTATCCATTGCTGTTCGGGCCAGCATGAATTTACCCGGTGTTTTTGACCCGGTAGAATACCGCCACCGCTATTTGGTAGACGGCGCTGTGGTTAATTATCTGCCCGTCAATTTGGTCAAAAAGCAAGGGGCCGATTATATTATTGCTTCCATTACCCCGCTTGATTTTTCATCGCAAGCCCCGCAATCCATTGCCGCTTATTTATTGCGCGTAGGGGACGTGCGCGGAGCCGCCATGATAGACGATGCCGCGCAAAAAGCCAATTTCTCCATTTTTAACAGAGTAGTAGGCATCAACACCTTGGAATTGGATAAATTGCAAGATGCCGGAAAGGTAGGGATCCTTTCTGCCAATAGCCAATTAAAGGAGTTACAGGAAGATCTCCTGTTATTTTCTATCCATGATATTGTTAAAAAGTAAAAGTTATTTGTTAATGCTTTGTTTGCTTTTCAGCGCGCTTCATTTACAAGCGGGGCTATTCGGCATTCACTTGGCAGACCGCAAAGAATATGTCCAAGCACGCGAAACTTTTGACCAAGGACAATACGAGCAGGCCGTCACTTTATTGACCGATTACATCTATAAAACCCAAAATATCAAAAGGCGCGAAGCGCGTGCCTACCGCTTGTTGGGGCTGGCGTATGAACAATTAAACAATCCCGGGAAAGCTTTGGAAAC
Source organism: Elusimicrobiaceae bacterium (assembly GCA_017501565.1). GTDB lineage: Bacteria > Elusimicrobiota > Elusimicrobia > Elusimicrobiales > Elusimicrobiaceae > Avelusimicrobium. The sequence continues at coordinate 40,793 of JAFVWP010000052.1, forward strand.
CTACAAAGAAGCCTTGGAATTTCATGATAAAAACGTTCCTTTGCTTTTGGCGGCGGCCTCGCTTTACCGCCGGTCGGATTTGTTGGAGCAATCCGTCAATTTATACGAACGTGCTTTGATGCTGGAGCCTGAAAATACAGCAGCACTCAGCGGTTTAGCAGAAAATTATATTTCTATGGGTTTTTATTCCAAAGCACAAGCTTTATACGAACAATTATCAAATGTTCAACCGCAACTTTCGCCCATTGAGCGCGCCCGCCAAGCCTATACTTTTTTCAAACAGCGCAAATATGAACAGGCTTTTGTATTTATTACTATGGCCAAATTACAAGAGCCGGAAAATGCGGACTTTTGGTTACTCAGTGCCCGCACTTATAAGGGCTTATCCATGCTCACCGATGCCCTGGCTGAGCTGGATATAGCCATTTTGCTCGCTCCGCAAAAAAACGAGTTAAAAGACACCAAAGCCATCTGGCTCTATCAAGCCCAACAATACAACCAAGCCTTGGCCTTAGCAGAAGAGATTTTACAGCGTTCCCCCCGGCACGAGCCGGCCCTTTTGGTAAAAGCGTTTGCTTTACAAAAAATGGGCAAAAAACAAACAGCCCAACAAATTTTAATGCAAATAAAAAATATGCAGACAGACTCTTTTACCCACCGGGTAGCTTCCCGCTTATTGGAAAAATAAAAGCCCCGGATAACCGGGGCTTTTATTTACGGAAAAGGTACAAACGGCTTGCGGGGCGGTTTAGCAAAAACAGGGTCTATGGTCAGCTCTTCTAATATAATGGAAGGTGCCACTACATTTCCGCCATCTTGCCACACTTGTAAGTCATCAGCTGCCGCGGAAATACTGCGCAAACTGCGTAAATCCGCCCCGCTTATGCGTCCCAATACCCATTCTCTACGTCCGTCTTGGGTATAGACACGCTCTAACAGAGAATTAGCATCGCCTTTATCGTCCCAAATATAACAATACTCCATTTCCTGTTCTTTGCATTTTTCTAAGAATAAGCGTTCCAATTCCGCCACACTCATGGTCTTTTTAGGAATAAAAAACACATTGGTCAGCGCCGCTCTGGGGGCATAGTTAACACTTCTGGCGTGTCCGTTGCTTTGCTTTTGGTCTTTTATTAAACTTCTGATTGTGGGCAAAGTCATCAATTTGCCATTTTTAATCAATTGCAACTCTTGCGGTTTTACCCCTTCTGCATCTATGGGTGTAAATTTGGACAATTTCTGCCCATTATATTCTTTGGCAAAGGGTCTGTCATAGACATCAAACAAAGGGCTAATCACCCGCAAACCCATTCTGTCTTTAAAAGGGCTTACCGCCAACGAAAACCCAAGGCTTATCTCTGAAGACAAAAGCGGCTTGGTATTGGCCATGGCGCTTACAAAAGTTCTGTTAAAATATCTTCCCGCACCTTGCGCTCTTAACAATACCGGGCCAATGTAAGATTGGGCCATTTCAAAATTTTGCCTTTGCGCGGCTGCTTGGTAAAAGGCGCGTACTTGTTGCATTAATTTTTCTTTATCTAAAGGAGCATTAAAATCCAAATCAAACGTTTCTTTTTCTTCTATCACATAGCCGTGTTTACTGCGATAGGTAAAAAGAACTTGGATAAATTCCTTTTGCAACGGATAAACGGCAAAATCCCCTTCGCTGTCCAAAAAATAAATTTCCTGTTGGCGGCGGGTAAACTCAGCCACTAATTTTTCCAAATGTTTAATTTCCGGACGCAACGAAGTAATTTCATTTAATAGTTGCTGATATTGCGCTTCATCTCTGTATGTAAAGGGTGGAATGTCTTCCACATAGGCCGTTTTGGGAGCATAAGAAAAATCTGCTTCTTCCCCTTCCAAATTTTTCTGTTTTTTATAGGCTTCTTTCTTTTCATATAACGTAGCCGCCGATAAATATTGCGTATTGGTGCTTTTCCACAAAGCGCGGCGGATTCCGTCGTAACTTTTGGGGATATTTACTTCGTAAGATACCCCCAAATCAGACCCGCTTTTATCTGCGCTAAAGCCGGAGCTATTGCTTTTGGCGGTACCGGCGTACAAATAGACATCTGCGTGTAAATCCTGCGGCTCTTGTAAATTATTCACTACCGCTTGCCCAAAATGAGAAGATAATTGTTGCTTTTCGGTCTGGGTCAGTTTATACACAATAAAGAAAGGTTTTGGTCCCCCTTTCATACGCAATTCTTTTTTACTGCGTTGCATTTCATCGCGCATAGCACGCAAATACAAATGGTCCGGCATTTTTTGCGCTTGCGCAGATAAAACACCAAAGAAACAGAGCAGGGTAACTATATATTTCATTTTTTCTTCTCCTTCTTTACATCGGGTGCCGGCAATATGGGCGGCTTATAGTGGCTCTTGGCTGATTTTTCCAATTCCATACTTTCAAACAATAAGCTGGGCGATATATTGCTCTGCGGTACCCAGCCTGAAGTACTGCCGCAACTGCCGTTAAAAATCGTATCGTCATCGGCCGCCGCCACGATGCGGCTAAAGCTTACCAGCGGAGTGCCCACAATATCCAGGCCGCGCACTAACTCTTTTTTTCCGTCCGGATAAACTTTATAGACCATTTTGGTTTCTAACTTAAAACTTTGCGGCATGGAAGACGTGGTAAAGGTAAAACCGCCGCTTAAATCTTCCACAATATAACCATAAGGTTTGTTTTGGCGTTTTATTTCCGCTAACAATTTTTGCTCCAATTCATCGTAAGAAATGGTCTTTTCCGCCTTTACGCGCAATACACTCATGCGTGCGGCCGCGCGCAAACCTATGCTTTTACGCCCATGGCCGTTGGAAAGCGAAAACCCTTCAATGGGGCTGCTCTTCATCATAAAGTTTTTCAATATACCTTTCTCTATCAATGTTACCGCTTGCGCTTTGACCCCTTCATCGTCATATTCATAATATCCGCGCAAAGGCTCTTGGTTAAACTCTTTTAAGGTAGGTTCAGCGGTAATAGTAATTAACGGAGAAATGACCTGTTGTCCCACCTTACCGGTCAAGGTTTGCCCGCTGGAAGCATTTTTTTGATCATCGCCTTCCAAGCGGTGGCCCATCACTTCATGGGCAAATACCGCCGCGGCGCGGCCTTTTAAAATAACCGGTGCGCTGTCCGGCATCCCTTCGGGCGCAACGGCCAACGCTTCCAATTCGTCCATGGATTTCTGAACGTCTGCCGCCAATTTTTGCGCGGTAGGCAAATCTGCCATAGAGCGCAAATTATAGTCGCCAAAGCGCGATATTTCCATTCCATCAGCTCCGCGCCCATACAAAGAATAGGTCAACCGGATAAAAGAAAAAGGTGTTTTTATTTGAGTACCGCGGCTATCTACAAAATAGCGGTGGCCCTGTCGGGTGCTGAAAGAAAAAGAAGAATCCAAAATAGTCTTTTTCCCTTTGGTCATTTGAGAAATAGGCAACAAAAGCTCTTTGACTTTTTGTAAATCAATCTCTTGCAAAGGTTCTTCATGGCAAAAAAGACTAACAGGCGGAAAAACAAAATCGTCCGATTGGTCTTTATTCACCGCCATATTGCGCACATTATTTTTAACGCGGGCAAAATTTTCTTGCGCCTTTAACGCCGCCGAATTTGTCAGCCGCCAAAGCGAAGCCAAAAAACCTTTTTTATCCAAGTCATACGGCGTAGAAACGGAAGAATACAGCGTGCTCCAATCGTCACGTTCACCGCGTAAAGAGCGGGTATTATCCATTTTGGGGCTTCCGGCGCGGGCCTGCACTTCAATATCGCCCGTGGTCCAACTATACTCGGTAGAAATACCGCCATAAGTAGCGGTCAGCTGATGTTGCACCGACTCTTGGTAAATATAAGAAAGATAATAAATAGGCGGATTTTCTTTTTTAAGCACCTTAAAGTTTCTTTTAAACTCTTGTTGCATCAGTTGAATAGGCACTTGCTGACCGATCGTGCAATTATTTTGCGCCGCCCCCAATACAGGAAAGCCGGAAACCAACACTGCTAAAAATAATATTTTTTTCATATTCACTCCTTTGCTCTTCTTTTCATCATAGCAATTTTATTTCTCTTACTTTGCGGGTTTGTAGTGAAAGGATAAAATTTGATATTATAATAATGATGCGCCGAGGTAGCTCAATTGGCAGAGCAACGGTTTTGTAAACCGTAGGTTGTGGGTTCGACTCCCATCCTCGGCTTTTTTCTTTGGGGAGCAAGCAAACTGCTTTGCTTGCGACAGGAGTCGAAGCCCGCAGCGATGTTTTTGTTTGAGCCGATATGGGTTTCCTTACGGCGAAAGGCAAAAACCGCCAGGGCCGGCCTGAAGGAAATTTCCGTCAGGAAATTTACCGAAAGGGACTCCCATCCTCGGCTTTTTTCTTTGGCGTTTAAGCCGTATTTCATACAAAGGAGCTGTAATTATGGAACCTGTTTCCTCCAGCGTATCCATTGCAATGTGGATCGCTTTTTGGATAATCGTTTTGGCCGCGCTGTTTATTGATTTGGCCATTATGAACAAACACAAAGGCCACGTTTCTATCAAAGAAGCGGGGGTCATGGTCAGTGCGTGGATTTCGTTGGCCCTGCTTTTTGGCGGTGCTATTTGGTTTTTTGAAGGTTCGCGCCATGCCTTAGAGTTTTATACAGGGTATGTCTTGGAATATTCTTTATCCATAGACAATATGTTTGTATTCATCATGATTTTCGGCTTTTTTGCCGTACCGAACGAGCTGCAACCCAAGGTGCTTTTGTGGGGTATTTTGGGTGCGGTGCTGATGCGCTTTTTATTTATCTTCGTCGGTGTGCAGCTCATTTCTTCTTTTACATGGATGATTTATGTTTTTGGTGCTTTGCTTATCTTTACGGCTATTAAAATGCTCATGCAAAAAGAAGATGAAAAATTTGACCCGAGCGAATCTTTTATCTTAAAAGTTTTCAAAAAATTTATGCCCATTAAAACGGACTATCATGGAGAAAACTTCTTTGTAAAAGAAAAAACCAAATGGTTTGCCACGCCGTTGTTTGCAGCGCTTTTGGTGATTGAAATGTCCGACGTTATTTTTGCCATAGACTCTATTCCAGCCATTTTGGGCATTACGCAAGATACGTTTTTGGTTTACTCTTCCAACATTTTTGCCATCATCGGTTTGCGCTCTTTGTATTTCTTATTAGCCGGTATGGCGGGCAAATTTCCGTATCTCAAATATGGCATTTCCGTCATCTTGTTCTTTGTGGGTGTCAAAATGATTATTTCCCACTTCGTCAAAATCCCCGTTCCGCTTTCTTTAGGTATTATTGTGGTGATTTTGGCCTTGTCTATGTTGGCCAGCAAATTCTTTCCGCCCAAAGAAACGGCCAATTAAGTAGACAAAACCAGCAATATTTACTAGAATATAGTAAGCGAATTTAACTTAGTAAACAAGGAAGGAATTTTATGGCGTATAAATGTGCAATCTGTGGCAAAGGCCCCGTTTCCGGCGGTTCTTACAGCCACTCTAACCTCAGAACGAAACGTACTTTCAACCCGAACTTGCAAAAACAAAAAGTAGTGTTGGAAGGCAAAACGCAAACGGCCTACGTGTGCACCAATTGCATTAAAAGCGGACTGGCCAAAAGACCGGCCAAATAAGTCCGGCTTTGCGATGTTTTTTGTTTTCTGATATTGTCAGCCCGCGCGGGATTTGTTGCGCGGGCTTTTTCATTCTAACGAAGTACCGGGGGTAGGTATGACGTTTTTTAAGAAATTCTTTTGTGTTTTACCATTGTTGGCGCTGGGCCAAACCGCGCTGTTGGCGCAAGACACCGAGGACGTAGATCCGTACGGCCCGTGGATGATTTGTGATATTGCGGTGGACGGGCTGAAAAACATCGGCAAACGCTCCGTCACCAAAGTAGCCCATGCCAAAAAAGGGCAACTTTACGAAAGATACTCCGTCAATGAAGACATACAAGACGTGTCTGCCTTGGGCAATTTTGACAGCGTACAAGTGGATATTTCCCGCACTAAATCCACCCGCAAAGATGAAGCCGGCATAGAGTACCCCTGCCACAAACTGACCTATATCGTAGCAGAAAAACCCATTTTTGACCGCATTACCTACCAAGGCCGTAAAAAATTGGGCAAAGGTGCCATCACTTCCGCCATGACCTTAAAGCTCAAAGACCCTTTTAATGAAGGAAAACTGATAGGGGATTTGGAACGCATCAAAGCCAAATATGCCGAAAAAGGCTATATCAGTGCCAAAGTAAGCTATGAAATTATTCCCGATGAAAAAACCAACACCATTACCCTTCATTTAATCATAGACGAAGGGCCGCGCGTACGGGTAGCAAATTTAAACTTAAACGGCTTGACCGACCAAGCAGATTTACCCGCTAAAAAAATCATCAAAAAAGCTTCCAACCGCCCCGGCAAAGTATTTAAACCACAAAATCTGCAACGCGATTGGGTGAAGATGATTTTGTACGGACGCAATGAAGGCTTTTCCGAATTCAACTTAACCGAACCCAAAATAGACGTCAATCCAGAGCAAACCGAAGTTTCCATTTCTTATGACGTTACCGAAGGGGAAAAAGTGGATTTTGGGACGATTACTTTTGAAGGAAACAATGTTTTTACCCCGCAAGAACTGCAAGAGCACGTCTATACACGCGAAGGAAAACTTTATAATCAAAAAGATTTTGATGATACCATTATCGCCATTCAACAGCAATATGCCAATAAAGGTTATTTGCAAGTGCGCGTAGAACCGAAAAAAACCATTCAAGACGGCCGCTTGAATATCAACTATGATATTTCCGAAGGCAATATTTTCTACATTGATAACATAGACGTAACCGGCTATGAAAACACCAAGAAATTTGTCTTTACGCGTGAAATTGCCATCAAACCCGGCGATTTATACGACTCGGCCAAAATCCAACGAAGCCAAACCAAAATATTAAACTTAGGTTTTATTAATGATGTCCAAATTGATATCCAACCCACCGCCGACCCGCAAAAAGTGGACCTGGGATTTAACGTAGTAGAAGGCAGACCGGGTATGTTTACCGCCGGGCTTGCCATGAGCTCTTTGGACGGATTGTACGGCGAAGTATCCATCAATCACATGAATCTTTTCGGCCGCGCGCAACGTTTGTCTTTGCGTACGCTGTTCGGCGAAGAAATTTTGGACTACACCATCAGTTGGTCTACGCCTTGGATATATGACAAACCCATTTCCTTGGGAGCAGATCTCTTTAATACGCGCCGTTACCGCTCTTTTGCAGTTGAAAACCAAGCCTATACCGAAAGACGCGTCGGCGGACGGGTGCGTGTGGGACCGCGTTTTAATGATGATATTTATCAGTTAAGCTTCGGCTACTCTTTTGAAAATATTGATATTTATGACACTGACGAACGCTTCACCGAGCCCAATGCCAAACCCGGCGATGACAACTATCTGCCCAAAGGGGACCAATATATGTCCACCTTCAGCGCAGACTTTGCCGTAGATACCCGCGATAATATTTGGGACCCGACCACCGGTTGGCGCAACTCTTTAGGCCTTTCTTTGGCGGGCGGACCGATCGGCGGGGACTTGGATTTGTGGTACTTAAATGCCCGCTCCATTTTCAATCATACCATCTTAAACGTAGGCGGAAATTACCCGATTGTATTTGTGTTATCTAACAAAATCGGCTCTGTTCGCCCCTACGGACGCACCAAAGAAGTGCCCCCGTATGAAAAATTCTTCTTAGGCGGGGCAGATACCATTCGCGGATATGAACGCGCCGGAGAAGTAGGCCCCAAATACGGCGGTACTACTTACTATGTGATGAATGCCGAGCTGCGCTTCCCGCTCGCGCGCGAAGGCCGCCGCACCATGGCGCAATTTGCCTTGTTTGCCGATGTGGGTAACTCTTGGAACGATTTTGACGATTTAGATTTCTCTTTAGGCCCTGATGAAAGCCAATTCAAAGCAGGCGTCGGGGTCGGCTTGCGTTTTACAACGCCGTCCTTGCCCATTCGCATTGATTGGGGCTATGGGCTGAACCACAAGAGCAATGAGGACCGCTCTCACTTCTATTTCAATATATCCAATATGATGTAAAGGTAAAAAATGCGCAAACTCGGTTTAGTTTTTCTTTTTTGTTTGATTCTTTCACCGCTTCATGCTCAAGAAGCGGTGGGAGATTTGACGAAAGAAGAACTATCGGTAATAGAAGCCATTAAAGCCAAAAATAAAATAGATACCCCCCAAACCGCGCAGACGGACACTCCCCAGCCGGCACCTACCCCCATGCAAGCGCCCTTGGGCCAATCCGATGCTGATGAAAATGAAATCAAGCTTTCCCAACAGACCAAAGAAGAAGCCTTGAAAGAACAGACCCAAAACCAAGAACCGGCCAACGCAACAGATACCCTTGCACAAAACGCAGAAGAAGATTTTGCAGAGCCCGCCGAAGAAGGGGTCGTGGGCAGCCCTTCCAAAAAATGTTTAGCGGTGGCTTTTATTGATATTGATATTGCTTTTAACGAACACCCGCGGACCCAAGCGGTTAAAAAGCAAATAGATTTAAAAATCAAATCCAAACAGCGCGAAGTGGAAAGTGCCAAAGACATTATAGAAGCCTTGGAAGCAGAAAACAATCTGCTCTCGCGCCAACTGACGGAGCTCAAACCCTTTTACGAACGTATTATTACCGACCAAGCCTTACTGCCCAAAGTGCCCGAACCGGCAGATACATTACTGCTAAATAATATATTAAACCGATTAATCTTTGCCGGGACGGAAGTATTATCCACCACCCCGCTCAACTCTCCCGCGCGCCTTGACGATGTAACGGAAAGAATCGGTGCCAACAAAAAAATCATTGCCGAACGCAGTTTTTTTATTGATAATTATAAGTATCAGACCCGGGAAGAAATTTTACTTTTGGAACAACAGGAAGTAAAAGCCATTTTGCAAGACATATACAATGAAATTAAATCTTTTGCCAAAAAGCGCAATATCGGCGCCGTTGTGCGTAAAGATGAAATTTTATACGGGCAAGCCCCCGTCAACGTAACAAAAGACTTTGTCAACAGACTCAAAAAATCTAAAAAATACCGGAAAAAATAACCGGAGGGAACTATGGAATTAACATTAAAAGACGTTGCCAAAATTACCGGAGCAGAATTAGTCGGAGACGAAAATTTTACTATTAGACACATCTGTGACTTAACCGCCCCCCAAGCAGACGGCATTTGCTATTTAAGCCATATTGAAAAAGTAGCCGTTCCGCCCAACTTTGCAACGGGAGCCATCATTTTACCGGAAAAAGCCAAAGGTTTACCCCTTCCTATTAAAACCAATTTCTTATTTGCCAAAAACCCGGAATGGGCCTTCAATTTATTAGTGCAATATTGGGACGCTCAAACCCCCAAACATACGCCGGGCATTCACCCCACCGCCGTCATCAGTGCTTCTGCCAAATTAGGGGCCAATGTATCCGTCGGCGCGTACAGCGTAATTGAAGATGATGCCGTCATCGGAGACAATACCATCATTTTTCCGCAAGTATATGTAGGCAAACGCACCCAAATAGGGGCCAATTGTATTTTATATCCGCAAGTAGTCGTGCGGGAAGATTGCGTATTAAAAACGCACGTCATTTTACAACCCGGAGCCAAAATAGGCAATGACGGCTTTGGCTTTATGTTCCACGAAGGCCGCCACCACAAGGTGCCGCAAATCGGCAATGTAATTATTGAAGATGATGTGGAAATCCAAGCCAACAGCTGTGTGGACCGCGCCAAATTGGCCCATACCATTGTGGGAGCCAATACCAAGGTGGACAACCTGGTCCAAATTGCGCATAATGTAAAAGTGGGCCAAGGCTGTATCATGTGCGCCCAAGTAGGCGTGGCCGGTACCACCACCATCGGCAACGGCGTAGTAGCCGCGGGCCAAGTGGGTATTGTGGGCCATTTAAAAATCGGCAACGGCGTGCAAATCGGCGCACAATCCGGCGTAATGGACAATTTAACCGACGGGCAAGCCTTTTTCGGCACTCCCGCCCGCCCGATGAGAGATACCCTTAAAATTTTGGCCATTGAAGGAAAATTGCCCGAAATTTACAAAGAATTAAAAGTCATTAAAAAAGCCGTGGAAAAATAATTATGAGAAAAACCATTTTAAATCCTGTTAGCGTAAAAGGCGTGGGCTTACATACCGGAGCCCCCTCCACCATGACGTTTAAACCCGCCGAAGACGGCATTCATTTTGTACGTGTAGATTTGCCGGGCTCTTTGCCCATCAAAGCAGACTTACACCACGTAGGCTCTACCTTGCGCGGGACCAATCTTAAAAACGAAACCGCCGAAGTATGGACCGTGGAACACGTCCTTTCTACGTTAAGTGCCTTGGGCATTACCGACCTTTTGGTAGAAATGGACGGCCCCGAACCGCCGATTACGGACGGCTCTGCCAAAGTATATGCCGAACATTTGCAACAGGCCGGTTTGAAAGAGTTGGATACGGACTTGCCACAGCTGGTTTTGAAACAACCCGTCACCTACTCCTTCGGCTCCATTGAATACAGCGCAGAACCTGCCGACCAATTGACCATTACCTTTGTGTATGAGCACAAACACCCGCTGGTAGGCCGCCAGGAATACACTTTAGCGTTAAATACGGATAATTATTTAGCCGAAATTTCCCAGGCGCGTACGTTTGGTTTTGAAGAAGAATTAGCCTTCTTAAAAGCCCATGGCCTTGCCAAAGGCGGCAGCTTGGATAATGCCATTGTAATCGGCAAAGAAAAATATTTAAACGAACTTCGCTACGCGGACGAATTAGTACGTCATAAAATTTTAGATTTAGTAGGTGATTTTAGCCTAATCGGCAAAAAATTACCGCCTTTAAAGATTACTTGCCGCATGGGGGGACACAAACACAATGTATTGTTCGGGCGGCTGTTGTTAGCAAACTCGGAGGAAAGATGAGCGATTTGAAAAAGAACTCTTTATTACCGCTGTTATCTATGCCGGTAATAAGGGTGATGGATGTTGAAGAAATCAAAAAGAATATTCCGCATAGAGAGCCCTTTCTTTTTGTCAATGAAATTCGTATATTAGAAGAAGGAAAACGCTGTATCGGGGTTTATAAAATCACGGGGGAAGAAGAATTTTTTAAAGGGCATTTTCCGCAAAAGCCGATTATGCCCGGGGTGCTGGTGCTGGAGAGTATTGCCCAAGCCTTTGGCGGAGCCATGATGTCTTACGTCAACACAACAGGCAAGGGCATTCCCTTGTTTTTAGGCATTGAAAATGCCAAATTCAGAGGAATGGTAGCACCGGGAGACACTTTGCAAATGCCTATACAGGTGATGCGCCTTGGCAAGCTTTCACGCATTTGCGCGCAAGCGTACGTCAACGGCAATCTCTGTGCAGAGGCAAACCTGATGTTTATCTTAGGAGAAAACCTACATGTCTCACAACCTCATTCATCCC
>JAFVWP010000053.1 GCA_017501565.1 Elusimicrobiaceae bacterium
AAAGAACTTCCAAAAATTGATTACATACTTATCACCCACAACCATTACGACCACTTGGAAAAATCCACCGTCCAAGCGATAAAAAGCGGCCATTTTATTGTTCCTTTGGGAGTTGGCGCGGCTTTACGCGGCTGGGGCATAGCCAAAGACAGAATTACGGAACTTGGCTGGAAAGACAGCTTCAAACAAGACGGTTTGAAAATCATCGCCCGCGAAGCCGTCCATTTTTCCGGCCGTACCTTTAAACGCAATCAAACTCTTTGGAATGCCTACGTCATTCTTAGCCCTGACATGAAAATCTTTTGGGGTGGAGACAGCGGTTATGGAAAACATTTTAGCGCAATCGGCAAAGAATACGGCCCCTTTGATTTAACCGCCTTGGAAATTGACGGCTGGAATACCGGTTGGCCAAACACTCATATGTTCCCGAAAGAAGTTATCCAAGCCGCCAATGACCTGCAAACGAAGACTTTATTACCGGTTCATTGGGCAGTATTTGACCTTGCCCTACACCCTTGGCACGAATCAATTGATATGGTCATAGATGAAGCAAAATCATCTTCTTTTAATATCACAACCCCGAAAATGGGCGAAAAAATCAACCTTCACAGCAAAACCTCTCATTGGTGGAAGGATACAGACTAATTTATACAAGACAAAAAGCAGGCAAATATGCTAAAAGAGCAAAATAGTTTTAACTTTTGCGGCGTACCTCAAAATGACCATAGCGTATAAAGCAGACCGTCAGCATATGGAGATAACCCTTTCCGGTGATTATCTTTCCTTCAGTGATGAGGAAATACGTCAAAAACTGTTTGCCGACTTAAAGAACAAACGCCCTGCCACCATTGTTTTAAACGGTCAAGAGCTTGGGCAATGGGATTCCACTCTTGCCGTTGTTTTGTTTGAAGTTATCAAGTTTGCCCAAAAGCACTCTTTGCATATTGATTTAAGCGGCCTTCCGGAAAATCTCCGCCATTTTTTAGACCTTGCGTTTGCCGTCGACCGCAAGCCCGAAGCCACAAAGCTCTCCCGCCTTCCCTTTTTGGAAGCAATCGGCAGTAAAACTATTGATATTTACCACAGCTCCCGCAAAGGCTCTGCCTTCATAAAGCAAGTTTTAATCTCTATCCTCAAAGGACTTTCCGGCAAAGCCGTAATGCGCAGAATAGATTTTTACTTTGCCATGGAAGATGCCAGCTACAAAGCGATTGCGATTGTATCTTTGGTCAGCTTTATGGTTGGCTTAATTCTGGCGTTTGTCGGCGCAATCCAATTAAAGACCTTTGGGGCACAGATATATGTTTCAAGTCTGGTTGCCATTGCCATGACCCGCATTATGTGCGCCATTAATGTAGGCATCATCATGGCGGGCAGAACGAGAGCCTCCTACGCCGCCACTATAGGAAGTATGCAGGTCAACGAAGAAATAGACGCTTTAAAAACCATGGGCATATCGGCAACAGATTTCCTAGTCTTACCACGCATTACCAGTTTATTGCTCACTATACCGTTTTTAACAATTTTGGCTGATGCCATGGGTATCATCGGCGGCGGAGCAGTCGGCGTATTCATGCTTGGGATTTCTCCGCATGAATATTGGACTTATACTTGGAATGCGCTCAGCC
>JAFVWP010000054.1 GCA_017501565.1 Elusimicrobiaceae bacterium
AAAAAACCCCTTATTTTGAATGTAACAAAACCAACAACCCTTGGACTACCACCTTCCACAGATATATAGATGAAAAAACGGAAAACTTTCAAATTTACGATAAAACTTTAGAAGACAAATTGATAGAAATAAGAGACGGCCTTGTCTTTCTTTGTCCGCCCTTGATGATAATCCTTGGAAAACCTCCTTATTTTTAGCCAAAAATACGCCGTTCTGAAATATTCATACTTTTAAAACAAGGTTTGTTTCTAATCAAATATATTTTACGCGGTGGATTTAAAAATAATTATTCTATTATTATGAAGAAAATATTATTTCTGTTTTTCTTACTATTTACTCCGTTTTTAAGCGCACAAGAGCTTTGGGTAGGCAATATAGACGTATCCGTTACCCGTATGAATCCCGAAGTTATCAAAAGAAAATTTCCTTTAAAATCCGGGGATCGCTTTTCTACGACAAGTTACGAACAGGCCCAAAATAAATTGCATGATATGCGCCTGTTTAAAAAGCTGGATTTTTCCACCCGCCAACAAGATGACAAGGTAGATATTCATATTTTGGCACAAGACGGCTATTATTTCTTCCCGCTGGCATTTTTTGCTTCCGCCGATAAAGACGTATTATATTTATCTTTATTTGAAGGAAATTTTTTTAAACAAGGCGAAACGGCCTTTGTTACCGCAGGCGTAAGCGATGACGGCTACTCTTTGGCAGGCGGACTTGTTTGGGAAGACCATTTTTTAAACATCAAATATACGGATTTAGATGCCGAACTTCGGTTTTACCCCCACCATTGGTCCAATATGTATGGCGTTTTAAATATCGCCGATGACAAAGAAGAATTTGGTCACCCCCTGGATCAATTTGATATAAAAGAGCAATCTTTGCGCTTTTTATATGCGCGGCAAATGGGGAATTGGAGCGCTTTTATTTCTCCCGAATTTAAACACGTTTCCTATTCCCGCGATTTGAACGACGGCAACCACAATCAGCTTTCCGCAGGGCTTGCCTACCGCCACAATGTGCGTTCTTCTTCGGGTATGGGAGCTCTTTTTGGGTTTGGTCTTTCCGACAAACAAAAAATGCTCGCTGATTTAACCGCCGCCCGCTATGCTTACGCGGCCGATGTTTCTTTTACCAAAGGTGGCACTTGGAGCGGGGCCGATTATGACATTACCAAACTTTGGCTGAATTTCTTATGGCAAGCCGAATTAAAAAGCCGCCATATTGTATCTTTACAAATAAAAGCGCAAGACACCTACGGCTCGCCTTTTGCCGAGCAAGTGCTTTCCACGGACTTATTGGGCAAACAAGGCAAATACCGCCGCTTGATACGCGGCAGCCGCGGGGCCGGAGCTACGGCGGCCTTTATGTATTATTTATTGCGTAATGACACCGGGCTTTTGGCCTTAACGCCGTTTTATGAATTAGCCTATGTATATACGGCGCAAGACTACCACCATCACAGCGGCACCGGGGCCACCCTGTCTTATAAATTCTGGCGTTTTCCTTTCCCGCTTGGCATTAATTATACCCATAATTTAAGCGACCATAGCAATATCGTTTCCTTTGTCTTGGGCGGACAATTTTAAACGTAAAAAGTCTTTTTAATCTAACCCTTTTTCCCCCCTTGCCTGAGAAAATACGATTTATATAATAAAAGTACACAAACGGCACAGAACAGCCGTTGTTGGACAAAGGGGGAAAGTTTATGGGTTGGAAAGGAAAAGAAATTGTAGAAGCCAATGGGGTGAATGTAGAAGAATTAATTCATCTTCTTAACAAAGCATATTGTGATGAATGGTTAGCCTATTATCAATATTGGGTAGGGGCCAAAATTGTGGTGGGGATTCCGCGCCATCACTTACAGGAAGAATTATTAGAGCACGCCAACGAAGAGTTGGACCATGCCAGCCGCTTGGCAGACCGCATTATCCAATTAGGCGGAAGACCGGAAATTGACCCGAAGAAATGGTACGAACTCAGCTCTTGCGGATATTTAGTGCCCAGAGATCCCGGCGTAGATGCCTTGCTGGACCAAAATTTAAAAGGCGAACGTTGCGCTATTGTAATCTATAAAAAGTTATTGGATTACGTCAAAGGAAAAGATATGATTACCGGGCATTTAATCCGGCATATTTTAGAAGAAGAAATTGAGCACGAGCAAGACTTGGAAGACATCAGAGACGATATTGAAAATTTTAGATGCGGTGGCGGCAAATAATATCAGATCCGCCGGCATCTGAAAGCCCCGCCAACGGCGGGGCTTTTTCTATGACAAAAACCTTGTTTTTTTCCGTCTTTATACTATAATGAAAAGTGAAGTCATTTCATCTTTAGGGAGGGTTTTATGTGGTACGGAATTGCGGACCTGCGGCCCTTTGAACAATACGCCCTATTCGGTGTTTTGTTTATTGCGGTATTGGGTTTATTATATGCTTTGTTTCTGCGCAACCAAGTATTGCGCGAAGATACCGGCACCCCGGCGATGCTCAAAGTATGGACAGCCATTAAAGAAGGTGCCAATGCTTATTTAAAAAGACAGCTCAAAACAATTCTTCCATTGATTGTATTGCTGACATTTTGTCTTTTCTTATCGGTATATATTGTGCCCGTATCGCATGATGCGGCGGAACGCTTTTCCGGTTTAGACCCTGACAAAGTAAAATTAATCGCCGCCTTCGGACGCGCCGGAGCTTTCATTTTAGGGGCGGTTTTTTCTTTGCTGGTAGGGCAACTCGGTATGCGCATTGCCGTGGATGCCAACGTACGTGTGGCGGCGGCTTCTCGCCGTAGTTTTGGCGATGCACTGAAAATCGCTTACCGCGCCGGAACCGTTACCGGCATGTTAACGGACGGATTGGGCCTGTTCGGCGGGACCATTATCTTCATCATTTTCGGCATTGCCGCGCCGGACGCCTTGTTGGGCTTTGGTTTTGGCGGTACTTTGCTGGCCTTGTTTATGCGGGTCGGCGGCGGCATTTACACCAAAGCGGCCGACGTAGGGGCTGATTTGGTTGGCAAAGTAGAAGCCGGCATTCCCGAAGATGACCCCCGCAACCCTGCCGTAGTGGCAGACCTGGTGGGCGATAACGTGGGCGATTGTGCCGGTATGGCCGCCGATATTTTTGAATCCTACGAAGTTACCATCGTCTCCGGGCTTATTTTGGGCATTTCTTTATGGCGCATTACCGGACATCATGAATGGATTGTCTATCCGTTGTTGGTGCGCGGGATTGGCGTTTTGTGTTCTATCATCGGCACTTACGCGGTAAAAGATTCCAACCGCACCAGCGGTAATGCCATGAAAGCCATTTTCAAAGGGTACAGCATTTCTGCCATTATTTCGGTGGCTATTTTTGGAGTGTTGGCCTATTTTTATATGCAAAATGTCCCCGGCGGTTGGTGGCGTCCCTTTGCGGTAACCACCATCGGCATTTTGCTGGCAATCAGCATAGACCGCCTGACGGAATATTTCACCGGTACCGATAAAAAACCGGTACAAGAAGTCAAAAAAGCCACCGCTACCGGCTCTGCCACTACCATTTTGGCGGGTTTTGCCGTCGGGTTGGAATCAGCGGTATGGACCACCATTGTATTGGCGGGGTCTATTTTCTTATCCGTTATCATCTTTGGCACGATTGACGGCTTAACGGCGGCCGAAAACTTTACCTTTGTGCTCTACGGCGTTGCCATGACGGGTATCGGTATGCTGACCTTAACAGGCAATAACGTGGCGATGGATTCTTTCGGCCCGATTGCAGACAATGCCAACGGCATCGGCGAAATGGCTTGGCATGACCAAAACGATGAAGAAACCAAAAAAGCCCGCCAAATTATGGCCGATTTAGACGGCGTAGGTAATACCACCAAAGCCATTACAAAAGGCGTAGCCATCGGCTCTGCCGTCATTGCGGCGGTGGCCTTGTTCGCCTCTTACATGGTGGACGTAAGCAATGTGCAAACCTTGCTCAACGAAGCTTGGAAAGCCGCCGGAGAAGATAAAGCCTTGGCTCTGCTTTCTCAAGTAGGCATTGTGGTATCCAACCCCAGCGTTTTTGTGGGTATGCTCATCGGAGCGGCCTTGCCGTGGCTGTTCTCTTCCTTTGCCATCAACGCTGTTAACCGCGCCGCGGGCTTGATTGTGTTAGAAGTGCGGCGCCAATTCGGTTTGGGCGTGCTGGAAGGAAAAGTCGCTCCCGATTATACACGCGCGGTAGGTATATCCACCATTGCGGCCCAAAAAGAATTGATTGTTTTAGCCACCTTGGGCATTATTTCCCCCATTTTAGTCGGCCTTTCTATGGGAGTGGAAGCCTTGGGCGGATTTTTAGCCGGTATTATCGTATCGGGGCAGCTCTTGGCGGTGTTTATGTCCAATGCGGGCGGTGCCTGGGATAATGCCAAAAAGGTAGTGGAAGACGAACCCGCCGACATCGCCGCCAACACCGGCAAAGGCTCTGAGCGCCACAAAGCCAGCGTAGTGGGCGACACGGTAGGCGACCCCTTAAAAGATACCGCAGGCCCTGCCTTAAACCCCTTGATTAAAGTGGTGAATATGGTGGCGGTTATCGTGGCCCCTATCGTAGTGAACTATCACAACGACTACACCCCCTTGGGCAAAGTGGGTTGGATTTGTGTGGTCATTATGTTGGCCATTTTGAGTTGGGCTATTTTAAAAAGCAAAGCTCCCGCTCAAGACTTTACGGAAATGAAGTAAACCTTTCAAACCCCGCCTTTCAACGGCGGGGTTTTTAAAGAGTATCCTTCTAAAAAACAAATTTCCATAAATGGGAACAAATTTTATATAATAAATAGGAAGTTTTTTTGTACCGATTTTTTGCTGATGAACCAGAAGGTGGTGAAAAAGGAATGGTTTTTGTGAAAGTAAGAGACGCCGAACACTTGGAAGAGGCTCTCAAACGCTTCAAACGCGAATGCGAAAAGAATGGCATTCTCAAGGAAATCAAACGCCGCGAGACCTACATGCCCCCCAGCGTGAAGCGCAAAATTAAATCTCAAGAAGCGCAACGTCGCGCCCGCCGCACCAAACGTCGGCGCTATTAATTCAAGCAGTTTTAAGGCAATAGTCCAAGGGTAACCGAGGGCTATTGCCTTCTTTGGCATATTGCGCGCGAGTGCGTGTGCGCGTACGATACATCGACGAGAATTTATGTTTATTGACCCGAATGTAGCTGAAAAAATAAAACAACGCTTGGACTTGGTGGAATTTGTGCGCCAATATGTGCCGCACTTAAAAAAAGCCGGCAAAACCTGGAAAGCCTGTTGTCCGTTCCACAAAGAGAAAACCCCTTCTTTCTCCGTCAGTAGTGAGAAAGGGTTGTTTTATTGTTTCGGTTGCCAATCCGGCGGAGATATTTTTGTTTTTCTGATGAAAATGGAAAATCTCTCTTTCCACGAAGCCGTACGCAAATTGGCAGATTTGGCCGGAGTTGAATACAAACCCAGGCAAGGTTTTTCCGCCGAAGAACAAAAACGCATTGATGCACGAAAAACCTTGGACTTTGCCAAACATTTTTTTCATAGAAACCTGATGACGGCCGGCGGAGAATTTGCCCGCAACTATATCAAAGGCCGAAATTTAACCAAAGAGACCGCGCAGAAGTTTGAATTAGGCTTTGCCAAAAACGATGCTACCGCGCTTTGTCGTGCCGCACAAGCCGAAAAATACACTCCCCAACAGCTAAAAGATGTGGGGCTGTGCGTATTAACCGCCTATGGCCCGAGAGACTATTTCCGTGGCAGATTAATTTTCCCGATTATCAACCAACGCGGGGAAGCCGTGGGGTTTGGCGGACGCATTTTGGCAGAAGGGGAGCCTAAATATTTAAACTCTCCCGAAACGTTGCTCTTTAGCAAAAGCCAGGTTTTGTACGGATTAAATTTTGCAGGTCCTGCCATTCGCAAAAACGGACGAGCGGTATTGCTGGAAGGATACATGGACGTTATCGCTTGCCATCAGGCTGGCGTAGAAAACACCATTGCTCCTTTGGGCACCAGCTTAACGGCAGACCATGCGCGTCTGCTCAAACGCTATACGGACAATGTAATCGTTTTGTTTGACCCCGATGCCGCCGGTATCAAAGCGGCGTTACGCGGGGCCTTAATTTTAATTGAGCAAGGTTTATTTGTGCAGGTGGCCTCTTTGCCCGACGGATTAGACCCCGACGAATACATTGCCCAATACGGAAAAGAAAGTTTTGAAAAAATATTGGACCAAGCCCAAGATTTAATAGAGTTTCATACCGCATTGCAATTAGAGCTATACCCGCGCCCTTTGCAGGCACAAGCCAAAACAGCGGTCATTAATGAACTGACAGAAACCCTTTTAAAACAGCCGGACCCGATTGTGCGCCGCGAGTGGGTAAAAATAGTGGCCGAACGGGTCGGGGTAGAAGAAGCCTTGGTTTTAGAACGTGTACGAAGCAAAGAGCGGGCTCATTCCCGCTTTCAACAGCGTTTTCAAAATACGCAACCAAAAGAAATCCTTCCCCCCGTTAAAGAAGTATTCAACGCGGCGGAAGAAAATTTAACCGGTTGGCTTTTGCGCTACCCGCAGTTTGCCGCCGGGTGCGAAGAATGGGCCTCTTTGTTTGACAGCAAAGCGCTGGGCACTCTTTTGCAAGCCATCTGCCAAGCCGCGCAAGAAAACCCGGCCGAGCAAGGCTTTACCGACAGAGTTTGCGCTTTAGCGCCGCAACAGGCCCAATTGGCGGCCCGGCTCGTGGTAACGGAATTACCCACAGATTTTGAACCGCAGCGTGACATTACGGCTTGTAAAAAAGCCTTGGAAAGAGAACTGCTGCAACGGCAATTAAACGCCGTCAGACAACAAATTAAAACCGCCGGTGCCGGACAGGTGCCCGCGCAGCTGCTCAAGCAAATGACTGAGCTGCAAAACAGATTAAAAAATTAACGGATAGAGGTATTAAACAAATGGCAAATCCCGCAAATAAAGCGTTAAAAGAATTAGTAGAACTAGGCCAAGAAAGCGGCATGCTTTCTTTGGACGAAATTAACCGCTCTTTAAGCTCTAATATGATGAGTGCCGAAGAAATAGACGGCCTGATGGGCACGTTGGAAGATAAGGGCATTCAAGTAGTAGATGAGAAAAAATCCAAATCCGGCTCCGCCGAAAAGGAATTGATGGCCGAAGATTGGTCTGCCAGCCCGGACATTTCCAACTCTATCCGTATGTATTTGTCCGAAATGGGCCGCGTACCGCTTTTGACCCGCGATGAAGAAATCACTTTGGCACGCAATATCCGTGAGCGCGAAAAAGAATTGCGCAAATTGGTCTTGGAATCGCCCATCACCATGCGCGAAATTTGCAATTGGGAAGAATTGGTGGACCAAGAAGAAATGACCACCAAAGAATTAATGCCCCGCGGTAAACGCACCACACGCGAACTTAACAATATGCGTAAAAAGCTCAAAGAAACCGCTCAATTCATCGGCAAACGCGAACAGGAAATCACCAAACTGATGAAAGAACTGCGCGATGATAATTTGTCCGATAAAAAACGCAACCGCAACATTGAGCTTTTGGAAGAAAAACAAAAAGAAGTTGTATCGCGTATCATCAAGTTAAACTTAAACCAAAACAAAATCAAACGTTTGACCAATAAAATCAAAAACTTGGCCGACCGCTTGAGCGAAACCCGCAATGACTTGCAACGCTTTGACGATTATTTTGGCGAATATGCCGATGTCAAAAAATTGGTTACGTCTTTTAAGAACAAAAAAATCAGCGAAAAAGAATTTAAAAAGAAAACCAAATTTACTTTGGAAGAGTTAGAAAGAGCTTTGACCAACATTGAAGGCGTACGCGCCCGCCATGAACGTATGGCCGAAGCGTTGCCCATGACGGAAAAAGAATTTTTGTCTTTCAATGACCGCATCGTGTTTTTTGAAGATATGATTTTGCAAGATAAACTCAAACTCATCAAAGCGAACTTGCGCTTGGTGGTGTCTATCGCCAAAAAACACGTCAACTCCAATTTGGAGCTTTCCGACTTGATTCAGGAAGGCGGTTTGGGGCTTATGAAAGCTGTTGAAAAATTTGAATACAAACGCGGTTTTAAGTTTTCCACGTATGCCACCTGGTGGATTCGCCAAAGCATCAACCGCGCCATTGCCGACCAGGCCAACACCATTCGTATCCCGGTGCACATGAAAGAGTTGGTTTCTAAACTTACCAAAGTAACCAACAAATTCCGCCAGGAACACGGCAAAGAACCTACGCTGGAAGATTATTCCAAGTCTTTGCGTATGTCGGTGGAAAAAGTAAAAAGCGTGCTTAAAATTATGCAAGACCCGATTTCTTTATCCACCCCTATCGGCGAAGACGAAGACTCCAATCTGGAAGATTTTATTGAAGATAAGAGCGGGCCGACGCCTACCACGTCTGCGGCGGATTTCCTACGCAAACAGGAAGTGGCCGATGTATTGGCTACACTCTCTGAACGTGAAGCTAAAATTATCCGCTTGCGCTTTGGGATTGATTCGGGCTATCCGCGCACCTTGGAAGAAGTGGGTAAAATGTTTAACGTGACGCGCGAACGTGTGCGCCAAATTGAAGCTAAGGCCATTCGCAAACTGCGCCACCCCAGCCGTACCAAGATGCTCAAAGATTATCAAGAGTAGCAACAAAAAACCCCGCCGATTGGCGGGGTTTTTTATTTGTTACCAAACAACACAGGGTAAAACGTAAAGTTTTACCCTGTGCGCAAAAACTATCAACCAAAAAAAATTTATAAATAATCCTTATAAAAATAATTCCACTTGGTCTATCTGCTTTCCTTGCTCATTAAACACTTGCAAGGTCAACTTGCGGTCCACGATATTTACAGATGCAAAGTGATGGGCCGCTACAAAACGCGCCGTAGAAGGGTGGCTTCCCATGCGTTTGGTAGGCGCAGCACCACCGCCGCCCAACGTAATATAAGTTACCCCGCGCGGATTGGGCTCGTTGGCTAACATCGGGAAAGTACGCTCATAGTTGGCTTCGGCCCCTTGCAAGACCAAATCAACGCCGTATTTTTCAAACAAAGGCACAAAACGGGCGGCAGCTTCATTGGCAGGACCCTTGGCCCCCGTAGAATACATCGGAGCATTAATAACTACGATTTTCCATTTTTCAGCCGCACTGCTTAAAGAAGATTGCAACCATTTATATTGGGTAGATTTTTCATCAATATTCGGGGCCCACACTGCGCCGTAAGCGGCATTGGCGTCCAAGAAAATAAAGCGCGCATTGGCTGTATCAAAGAAATAATATTTAGGGGTGGCATTGGACCAACTCATATCGTGAAAGCGGGAATAATTACTACGCACAAAAGATTTGCTGTCGCGTTCGGTGCGATCCGGGCCATACTCATTAGCCCCCAAGGCCACAAACAAAGGCGTCTTGGCTAATACTTCTTTGTACGGCGTAAAAAATTCTGCATCCGTATCACTATTTAAACCGCTGGCCGTCAAATCCCCGGTGTGAATGACAAAATCCGCATTTTTCTGCGCCATTTGGGCCGCCAATAAAGCTTTGGGGCCCGGGTTGTCCCCGGCGGTGTTACCAAAAGCCAAAAAGTTAACTACTTTGCGCTCTGCACTATATAAGGTACGAAAGCTTCCTTCCACCGGCAATTGCGTGCCGTCTTGGGCTTCATTGTAAACGTACAGGCGGTAACAAAAATCTTGATTAGGCACTAAGCCGTACAATACCGCCTTGTGCT
Organism: Elusimicrobiaceae bacterium; assembly: GCA_017501565.1. Taxonomy (GTDB): domain Bacteria; phylum Elusimicrobiota; class Elusimicrobia; order Elusimicrobiales; family Elusimicrobiaceae; genus Avelusimicrobium. Next base: position 9,753 of record JAFVWP010000054.1, read on the forward strand.
CGGTCCCCTCGGGGCTGATTTTCATAATTTGATTACAACGCGGCGAAGGGCCATACTCCAACCAGGCCGGGGTAGCCACGTCGGTCTGCCAACGCAAAATCATCGTGGTTTGGGTCGGGTCTTCTATATACGGGCCGCGCACCACTTGTGCCGCAAACAGGTTCACACCCAACACAGATAACAATAGTGCAATAAAAACTCTCATATCGTATATTCTAGCAAAATATCCCCCCTACATACGTCCCCCTGTAAAAAACATCTGCCATAAGGGCGCAAATTTTGCTAAATTATGAAGTATGAGAAAAACAATTATTCTTTTTGCTTTATTTTTTACTGCGCTCTGCGCGCATGCCGCTAACGTAGATGCTACCGCCACGTACATCTATTCTTCCCGCCACAACCAAGCCAGCATCGGCGCGGTAATGCCGTTGGGAATTAATACTTTAATCGGTCTGGAAGGGAAATATGTGGAAGACAGAAAAGATGACGGCTTTGAAGACCCGGTTTATTCCGTCTATCTGCCCATGCAGTTTGATTTGGACTTAGTAAAATTAAACTTAACGCCTTTTTATTATTTCAAAAACGATATTGGCTCTGCCACCTACGATGATCCGTACGCTTATGGTATCGCCACGCAATTGGTGATGAATTTGCAACAAGACGAAGTAGCCGAATTATACACCCGCGCTTACGTCGGGGTTTCTTATGCCCGCCAAAACGGCATTTTGACCGAAAAGGGCAACACCGACAGCACTAATTTTACGCAAATGGCTTATACGTTGGGGTTACAGCAAAACTTTTACAGCGCGTTTACCTTCCACGTGGCCGGCACCGCTTACCAATATCCTGACGGCATTTCCGACGTTACCGCTTTTAGGGGTATTATGGACCAAAATGATTTGGCCTTTGTGCAATCTTACGACGTAAACCGCGAATTAGGCAAATACACCCTTTCGGCGCGCATTACGCGCATCTGGACGGAAAAAGCGTCCACTTTATATTTGGGGTATCACTTTGCGGAGTTTCATACGGCAGACAAAGCCCAACATTCCTTTTTGGTGGGCAATTCTTTCCCGGTAGGACGGCAAGCTAAGGTGGACGCAGCCTACAACCACTTGCAAAATACCGACGGAAAAAATAAACGCGATATATTCTTTATCAATGTAAACATCTCTTTTTAGGGGGAAAGTATGGAAGAGAAAGATCAAGTCATTAAAACCTTAACAGGCAGTGCCGATGCTACCAAAATGCTTTCCTTGGTATCGCACAAATTAAGAACGCCGCTTTCTATTATTAACGGCTATTCCGAAGCGATTTTATCCCAATCGGCCAAAGAAAAGTTTTCTCCGTTTACGGCCAAAGCCTTGGAAGAAATCAACAAACAAGGCACAAAATTGTGCGACTTGGTAGATAAACTTTTATTTTTTAATAAAGTGGAAAATCTGCAACCGAAAGATTTGGCAAAAAAGCATATCAATTTAAAAAACTTGGCTAAAAACTGCGCCAATGATGCCATTTCTCACGAAGAAGAAATCAACACCATGCCAGAAACAGCCACCATTTCCAAACGCGGTACGTTTATAGAAATAGACAGCCCCAGCAATTTGGAAATCAAAGCAGATGAAGAGCTTTTGGCTTTTATGTTGGAAGAGTTGATGACCAACGCCATTAAATTTAACAACAAAGCCGAAAAAGTAATCAAAGTACAATGCGCCAACCACGGAGACAGCATCTCTATTTCCGTACGAGACTACGGCGCCGGTGTCCGCCCGCAAGACGTGAACAAAATCTTTGAACGCTTCTACCAAGTGGACGATTATTTCACCGGGCAAATTGACGGCTGGGGCTTGGGCTTGACCATTGTCAAAAAAATCATTGACTTGCACAATGGCAGTATCAGCGTCATTTCCGACAGAGGTTTGGGAACGATCTTTACGGCAAGCTTCCCCGTAGCATGAGTCAGCAAGATTTATTAGAAACAGCCAATACCCAATTGGACACTTTTCGCAGTGAAGTAATAGCTTCTGCGCAGCTGTTGCGTGATTTTACGCGCCGCATGGAGCTGATTTTAAGCCAAGACCGCCGCAATTTGGAAATCAGAGACAACACCTTCTCGGACGAGTTTTCCGCCTTTTGCAGAGATTTACGCAAAAAGTACGATGAGAGTCTGCCTTATTGGCAAAAAACCCGTTTAGACCTTAAAAGCTACCAAGCAAAAGATGATTACGGCTTTGCTTTGGCAGTTAAAAGCTTTGCTTTGAAATGCAAAGCCTTATCCCGCATTACGGACGATTTTACCACCGCCTACGATGCGTTCAACCGCATTTATAAAAATTATACCCTTTCCAAATTGCCCGTCTGGCTCTTGACCGCCTGTTGCGAAGATTTAAACAATCTTACCGGCAAGTTGCTCTTTTTAGCCAGAGAGCTTTCTAAAAAAACAGAAAAAGGATCTTAATTATGGAAAAATCTGACAAAGCAGAAAAAACCAGCCGTTATTATCAAAAAATGAATGTCATTTGCCTGACCATTATTGCCGCCGGGGTAATTACCGCCGGTTTGATTTACACGCGCGCGATGATGATTCCGCTGGTTATTGCCATTTTTGCTTATACGATTCTCAACCAAGCGTCCGCTATGTTACACCGCCGCTTTAATTTCCCGGCTTGGTTGGCAATGACGCTTTCCATTTCCTTTTTTGTGCTTTGCTTTACGGCCATCATTTACTTTACCATTAACTCGGTAGGCAATTTTATCAAAGAAGCGGAAATGTACCGGGAAAATTTATTGGGTTCTGTCTCAGACCTGCTGACCAAACTTTCCGAACGGGGCATTGATGTGGATAGAAATTCCGTCATGGCCTACTTAAAAGATTTACCGCTTTTTGCGTGGTTTAAAAATTTCGGCGCACAGCTGTTTTCTTTGTTTTCTAATTCTACGCTGATTATTTTGTTTATTATCTTTCTGCTTTTGGGGGAGAAAAAGGCTTTGGCTACTCCGCCGAATAAGACCATTCAAGAGATGCTGGCCAACGTTTCCAAATACTTATCCGTTAAAGTAAGTACTTCTTTGGCTACGGCCCTGATTATTTGGTTTATTTTGATTTTATTTAAAGTCAAAATGGCTTTCTTATTTGGCTTACTGACTTTCTTGCTTAATTTTATCCCGAGTGTAGGCTCCATCATTGCCGTATTGCTCCCCGCTCCGGTGCTTTTTTTGCAATATGGGCACGGAAGCAATTTCTTTGTAGTTTTGGGATTAATGACCGCTACGCAATTTACCATCGGCAATTTAATAGAGCCGCGCATGATGGGCGAAGGCATGGACTTGCACCCGGTCGTGGTGATAGCTTCTTTAATCTTTTGGAGCTTAGTATGGGGCGTGCCGGGGGCTTTCTTATCCGTACCCATCACCGCTTCCATTAAAATCATTTTAAGTAAAATAAAACACACCCGCCCGGTGGCAGAGCTGTTGGCCGGCCGCCTGCCGCAATAAGATTTACATACACGAAAAGCCCCTTTTTATAGGGGCTTTTATAATGTTAAGGCATTTTGTAGCTCACCCAATCAGTGCTTTGATGGGAAAAAGTTGCCCCAAAAGATTTGCACACATTATTAGCGGCTTTATCTTCCGGGTTTGCCATACAATAGCGAATTGTATTTTTAGACAAACTCGCCGTGTATGCGATGGGATTATATCCCTTTCCCCTTATAACTCCTGCCAAATGGTTATCCCCCAAATGGTGATAATAGGCATTCCTGCAAGATACGGAATCTGTGGTTTCCTCACTTGACTTTTGACAACCGGCAATTTCAAAACCGACATCTTCCAACGTGGCATCATAGGTGCCGTTTGCCATATAATAAACGTCATATAATTGCCGCCCATGCTCCACCTGGGTCATAGCAGTTGCCAAACGGCTTTTCAAAACAGCGGCCTTATATTGCGGCAAAGCCACCGCCGATAAAATACCGATAATTAATACAACTACCAAGAGTTCTATCAGGGTAAAGCCTTTATGGGCTTTTATTTGCATTTTCATACTTCTCTCCTTTTTTGATTTAATTAGCTTATAAGCTAATTAAATCAAAAAAAAAAAACAAGTCAAGTATTTTCTTTCCAAATAATAAACCCCCGCTTTTTGGCGGGGGTCTATGCAGTAACAAAGGTTTTTATTTGGATACGGATACTTCTTCGGGGGTCATCGGTAAATTTTGACGGACTTTATTAAACAAGTCAGAAGCGGTCGCGCGTGAAAGGAAACTATCCCATTCGGCGGGAGACATTTGAAAATCGTCCATTACCACATAAGAAATCTCACGGGAAGCATCTTTTCCCAAGGTGCGGCTTTGGGCATATTCGCGCTCCAACTCCACATAACGGCGGGCGATAGCGGTGTCAATTTCTTCTTGAGAATATTTTTGTTGCTCTTCTTCTCTCATCGTGTTAGTATCAAAAATCCCTTCGCCTTCCTTAGCAGACGATTGGGCGCCATCTTCTTCGCCCAACATCAGGCTTGTTCTATCTTCCACCACAGCTTGAGTTTGATCTGCCACCTTAGGGCCACCGGTTTCACGCCCGGCCAATAAATTGGAGCAGGCAGACGGATGGACAATAAAATAAACACTCAATACAATCAAAAATAATACAGCAGCTTTTAAAAGAATTTTAAGCACAGGTTCCTCCCTTGTTTTTTATAGGATAGCAAATTTATATATTCAAAAAAAATCTTTCTCTTTTAGCGGGCATTCTTTTCAGGCCCTTGCAAAACCGCTACACTTTTTATAAATTGCGGATTGGTAAAAATTTCTTGCATCATTTTGGCAAATTCCGGGTCTTGTGCGTGCTTGGCAATCACTTGCTGCACTTGCGGATATTGCTGCAGCATTTTCCCCAATTCCGGCCCGCTTAACTGGGCCAAGGTAATCCCGCTTTGCCCGGTAGCTTGCTGTAAATCTTGATAAAAGGCCTTCATCTGCGGCGTTTGGGAATAATCGTTTAAAATAGACGTAATGGTTTGCTCGGCTTGGGTATGCTGTGCTTGGGCAGACAAAGGGGCATCTTCTAAATAGACTTCGTTGACCGCCGCTTCTTGCGGCAAAACGCCATAGACGGGGGGTTCTTCAGGCTCAGGAGTAAAATTAATGGGTACATTGTTAAATGTATCCGTAGGTGTAAACTCAGCCGCTTCTTCTTGGGCGCGTTTTTCATAGGCGCGGTACACCCGCACAGCGGCTATAAAAGCCAACCCCGCGATAATGACCATCAAGAAAAAGCGGCTGGTTTTACTCATCATAAATGTTAGTCTTCAATGCTCAAAAGTTCTACGTCAAAAATTAAAGCAGATCCGGCGGGGATAATACCTACCGGGCGGTTGCCGTAGGCGGTTTCAGCCGGGCAAACCACCACCGCTTTGGAAGCAGGGCGCATTTGTTGCAAAGCTTTGGTCCAACAAGGCACCACATCGGTCAAGCGGGTGGTAAAAGGCTCTTCGCGGTCGTAGGAGCTGTCAAATTTAGTGCCGTCAATCAATTTGCCGGTATAATGCACACGCACTTTGCTGTCTGCTTTGGCAGTGCGGCCTTTTCCCTTTTTGGAAAGTTTAATCATCGCGCCGTTATCTAACACTTTCACGCCCTTTTCTTTGGAGAAATTTTCCAAATATTCCTTTTGTTCCTGCAAACGGCGTTGGCTGATAATTTCGGCATCTTTTTGGTATTTGGCGATAATTTGCGGTTTGTATTCG
>JAFVWP010000055.1 GCA_017501565.1 Elusimicrobiaceae bacterium
ACTTTATTTAACAAAATATCCAGTCTTTCTTCCAGTATTTTTTCAGGAAATAGTGTCATTTGCGCAGCAGGGGTGCCTTGGCGGGGGGAGTATTTAAAGCAATACGCCGCCGAGAAATGCACCCGCTCCACCAAAGAGAGCGTTTCTTGGAAATCTGCTTCCGTCTCTGTCGGGAAACCCACAATAATATCAGTGCTGATGGCAAAGCCGCGCTCTTTTAAAGCGTCCAATTTTTCCAATAGAATTTCACGGCTGTAGCCGCGTTTCATTTCTTGTAAAACTTTAGTGGATCCGCTTTGTACCGGCAAATGAATGTGACGGGCAATTTTGGGGTTGTTTTCCACTGCTTTTAAAAAATCGTTCGTGATGAAAATAGGGTGCGGACTGACAAAACGCACTCGCTCCACTCCTTCAATGGAAGAAACTTCGTTGAGTAAATCTGCAAAAGTTTTGCCTTCTTCTTTCCATGCATTGACCGTTTGGCCTAAAAGTACGATTTCTTTATATCCTTGGGCGGCCTTTTGAGCGGCATTTTTCAAAATTTCAGCGGAGGGTAAACATTGCACCGGGCCGCGTACGGACGGCACAATGCAGTAGCTGCATTTAAAATCGCACCCGCGCATAATGGTGACATATCCTGTAATAGAGCTTTGAGGTTTGTTTTCTTGAGTGCCGGAAGGGGTAAAAAGGGCACTATTGTCTAATAGCTCGGCAAAACGGTCTATTTCTTTGGCCCCTGAAACCAAATCTAAATAAGGAAACGTTTTTTTAAGCTTTTCACCCAGACGTTGTGCGGCGCACCCTGCAAAAATGATGATGCGTTTGGGGTTTTCCCGTTTCCACTTGCGTAAGCGGCCCAAAAAGGAAAGAGCGCGGTGCTCGGCATGGTCACGCACGGTGCAGGTATTGATAAGAGCTAAATCTGCCTCATCTAAGTTTTCCGTCGGCATATAACCGCGCGCTAAGAGGTGAGCGGCCATTTCCTCAGAGTCGGCAATATTCATTTGACAGCCGTAAGTTTGGATAAAAAGTTTTTTCATAAATACATAAAAAAGGCGGCGTTACAGGCGCCGCCTTGAGGTAAAACTAGAATAAGTCGCTCAGTTTTTTGATAGCTTGAGCTACGGGTTGTTGCAAGTGCAACTTCACTACGCGGCGGCCTTTGTTTTCCAAGGCTTGGAAATCACCCAAGGCTTGATGATCCCGTTTCCCTTTCTTTAATCTTTGATGATTTTAAAAACACCGTGGTGATAAACGGAAACTATTGCTTCAATGATATTCTTGAGTATCTTAAGGGTGGAGGGTATTTGCCCTATGACATAAGCCATCTGAAGGTTTGCGCCACGAATCCATACCGGGAGCCCTATAATATCTTGCTTACAGATCCGATCCTGAGGGAGAGCTTGAAGGTGTTTGAAGGGACTTTACCGGATTCGGTAACGCATATAAAAATTTTATAGTGAGGAATACAAAATGAGCCGTTTGTTTCTTACAGGGGATACCCATGCGGATTTTGGAAGACTGTGGCGCTTACACAAGCAATATAAC
>JAFVWP010000056.1 GCA_017501565.1 Elusimicrobiaceae bacterium
ATAGCCTGTTTCCCATTTCGGTGATGCTGTAGCACCGCAACCGCCAGCGCTTGTTATTCCAACGCATTCTTCTTCTCCAAAAGTCCAATTTTTCGTTTCTGTTGGAATCTCAATACTTAAATTTTCCCATGAATCCCAACCAATATCTCCATGCTCTAAAATATACAAGTCTTCGGCTTTAATCAAAGAGCTTAGAATCGTACGCGCCTCCACAATTCTGGCTTTGCGTACAGCTTTGGTATATTGCGGAAGTGCTACGGAAGACAATATACCGATAATCAACACAACTACTAATAGTTCTATCAAGGTAAAACCTCTTTTCATTTTTCTCTCCTTTTATACGTCTTTAAGACTAACCAAACAACCTTTAAGACTTGTGTTTGTGTACAACGCAAAAATTGTAGCAAAAAAAAAAAATGAGTCAAGCTTTTTCTTTTTTCCCGACGGAAAAACAACATCTGAAAAACAATTGCTCATAGCATGATTTTTCAGATTTATGATTTATTGGCTCCGCTAGTTGCCAAGACAAGTACTGCAAGGTACGGCGCAGTCAAGGCGGAGTCAAGAAACTTAAATATGGAAAATCGTTTGCCCATAAAGTAACGAAACCCGATATGAGAAATATCGGGTTTCGTACGCTAATCGTTTCAGCTGAATAAGTCTTTTAAAGCTCTTTTAGCTCCACAAAGAAACTTTAGTTACTTTGTCCATGCGGCGCACTTTCGGTTCGCCTACCAATTCTTGGATATAGGCTTCCGCAATAAAGATTTTCGTGCCGGGCAACAAATGCCCGCCGAAAACTTGGCCTTCTTGATTAGCCAGCATCACATGCGCATGCACACAGGGGCGGTTATCCTGAATGCTGATATTACCCATCAGGCTAACCACTTCCAGGGATTCTGCAATGACTTTTTTGTCATATTTCTTTTTATCTTGATCAAAGATGCTGATGGTAGCATTTTCCACCGCACCGATGACGTTTACAACACCGCATTTTACTTGGTTATCATGACAAAAACCCGCCAACGATTCCAACAAGTCTTTGCCTTTGGGAAGTCTAAAAATATAGGTTCTTCCTGTTAAATAAGGTTTTTCTTCTGCCATTTTATTCTCCTTAATATCCTATTGCCAATTGCCTTGCTTACGGCGTTGCAGATAGTTTTCTACCGCACGCAGTTGGCCGGGCGCGTCCATTTGGGCCTCTTCGTAAATCTTAGAGGCTTTGCCGCTGCCAAGGTATTGACCGCCTTTGTGGGGGTAAAGGGCGCAAGCGCGGCCTTCATCGCTATGCAGCCAACAATCCATGGTAGGCAATGTAAAATCCGTAATGGCGGTAGCTATGCGTTTATACGCGGGCGGCACAAGAGCATCTTGCTCTTCTTTGGGCAAAAGCTCAAAAAGCTCGCGGCTGGCCACATAGTACACGGCCACGTTTGCCTTTTGTTTTTTCAACTCAGGCAATACTTCTTCTACAAAAATTCTTCCCGCTCCGGCACCTTGTATGAAAATGACGCCGTCAGGCTCCCCTTGCGGTTTATGCAAGAAATAGACCCCTTTTACCGCATCTAAAGCCGGGGCCACCCCCAAAGCGGTGCGGTCTATACATACCCCGGAAGGACGAATTACAAAGGGGCTTAAAATAGCCGGACGCAACTGAAATCCGCGCGTTACCAACGGCCAAATTTCGTCCACTTCCAGCGGGGTCATCGTAATACAAAGCCCTTTGGGAAAATTGTCTTGAATCAATTGCAAAGCTTGCGGGTCTGCATGGGTGGGGCCGTCTTCCCCGGTGGGCATACCGGCATGGCCGTTAAAAAGCACCAAAGTATTGCACTTAGCACCGCCTTCTTCGGCGGCTTGATAACTGATGGCATGCAAGCGGGCCGCCACGTGGGCAAACGATAAAAACGCCGCATAAGAAGATGCCACCCCTATATGCCGCCCGAAACAGGAAATACCGCTACACACCGCAGACATTCCGTCTTCACAAATACCGCCTACCGATATTTCTCGGCTGAGCGGATTGGTGAGCGTGTTAAAAAACCCTTTAGGAAAATCTTTGGAAATATTGGCCGAATTGGTAGAGCCGTACAAATCGGCAGACCCGGTCAAAATACAACCTTGCGTTTGGCGGTTTAAATAAGCCAACACCTTCCCCAACACACCGCGGGTGGTGTAGCTTTCGCCCGGTTTAAAAGTAAACTCTTCGGGCACTTGGGCAGGAGCAAAGTCCGTATATACTTTTTCCACTTGCCCCAAATCCGCCCGGGGAGTGCGCGCCGCCGCATTTAACTCAGCGGTGCGGCTCTCTACTTGCTGTGCCACAAACTGACATAAGGAAGTTTCTTTTTCCAACACTTCGCGGATTTTCAACAGCACTTGCCAATAATTGGCTTCTATATTTTCCAGGCTCTTATCGCCTTCAAAGCGGGCAAATTGCACCCCGAAAGTTTTTTCAAACTCCGCCAGACAATCATAAAACTCCGGTGAGCAGAATTTATAACCGGACCCATGGGAAGCTTTGCCTTCCAGCCCATAGCGCCACCCTTTCGTGGTGCGATAAATAATAGCCGTCGGCTGATGGTTATCAAAAGACATCGCCTGTTTTTGTGCGGCAAAAATCTGGTCAAAATCGTGTCCGTTTTCCACATAAATTACATTAAAATCATGAATGCGGAAAAGCTCCATCGGCGTCCATTGGGTATAATCGCCGGGTTTGCCGTTTTCGTAAGTAACGCTGTTGGTTTCAATGGAAGCTTGGTTCCAATCTATATGAAATACGGCATTTTTCAGCTGTGCCGTAGCCGCACAGGCTAAAGCTTCACTCACGCGCCCGGCGGTCAAACCGCCTTCCCCTTCCAATATATGCACCCAAGGGGCGGATTTTCCGTAAGTATCCGCCGCCGCTAACGCAAGCCCTACGGCCGCCGCCGCGCCCACACCGCTGGCCCCGGTGGTGCTACGCACAAAGGGAGTAACCGGC
>JAFVWP010000057.1 GCA_017501565.1 Elusimicrobiaceae bacterium
GTATATCCCCCAATAACTTGGGGGATAATCTTATTATCACATAAAAAAGCGAGGCATATATTTTGAGAAAATGCGGAATTTTAATGCCAATATTTTCGTTGGCATCCCCCGGCGGTATTGGTACCTTTGGTAGCGAGGCATACCGCTTTGTCGATTTTTTAAAGGCAGCAAAGCAAAGCTACTGGCAAATTTTGCCCCTAACCCCTACAGGTCACGGCGATTCACCCTATAGCTCGTTTTCGGCCTTTGCGGGCAACCCTTATTTCATTGATATTGAAGTTTTAATCGAAGAAAAGCTTTTAAAAGAAAAAGAGTTTAAAGCCTTCGATTTTGGCAACGACACCCACAAGGTCGACTATTCAAGGCTTGAGGGAAAAAGACTTGAACTTTTGCGCATTGCGTACGGTCGTTTTGAGCCCGATGAACACTACAACCGATTTTTAGAAGAAAATGCATTTTGGCTTAACGATTATGCCGATTTTATGGCAATTAAGGCCATTAACGGCGGTGCCGATTGGCATAGCTGGCCCCAAACTCTTCGCCGCCGTGACGAAAACGCCTTAAAGGAAATCGAAAAAGACCTTAAGAACGAAATTGGTTTTCACAAGTTTTTGCAGTTCAAATTCACTCAGCAATGGTCGAAACTTAAAGAATACGCAAATCTTAACGGCATAAAAATTATTGGTGATATTCCCATTTATGTCGCACTTGATTCCTGCGATGTTTGGGCAAACACTGACCAATTTCAGCTAGACGACCAATATATGCCGACAGCCGTTGCGGGCTGCCCACCCGATGCCTTTGCAGAAGACGGTCAGCTTTGGGGCAACCCACTTTATGACTGGAAAAAAATGAAAACCGACGGATACAGCTGGTGGGTTAACCGAATGAAATATGCGCTCACCCTTTACGATGTTGTGCGTATCGACCACTTCCGCGGTTTAGAATCTTACTATTCTATCCCCGCAGGCGAAACAACCGCCAAAAACGGAAAATGGGTAAAGGGTCCCGATATGGCGCTTTTCCGTCAGTTTAAAAAGGACATCTGTGAAGATTTACCCATTATCGCCGAAGACTTAGGCTATTTAACCCCTCAGGTTAAAAAATTGCTTAAAAGCACAGGCTTTCCCGGTATGAAGGTTTTGCAGTTTGCCTTTGACGGCGATAAGAATAACGATTATTTACCTTATAATCATCCGCAAAACAGCGTGGTTTATACAGGCACACACGATAATGACACCATTATCGGTTGGATTCAAAGTGCTAATCCCGAAGAGGTTAAGCGTGCAGAAAAATTCTTAAACGGCAACAAGGGAGACGGCTTTAACTGGACAATGATGCGTGCCGCCCTTATGTCCCCTGCCGATACCTGCATTTTAATGATGCCCGACCTTTTGGCACTTGACAGCAAGGGTAGAATTAATACACCGTCGGTTGTTGGTGGCAACTGGAATTGGCGAATTGATTCCTATTGCATTAACGACTGGCTTTCAAAAATTATTGCCGATTTAACCACACTTTACGGCAGAGATAACTAA
>JAFVWP010000058.1 GCA_017501565.1 Elusimicrobiaceae bacterium
CAGGGCTATTGGCGCGACGTCGGCACGATAGAAGCCTATTGGCAGGCAAATATGGATCTTTTGGGGGAAAAACCCAAATTCGATTTAAACAATCCCTACTGGCCGATAAACACTTCCGTGCATAATCTTCCGCCTACGTCTTATCTCGGCGGGACGGTTGAAAACAGTATGCTCAGCAACGGCTGCGTAATACACCCCAAAACTTTAATCAAAAACAGCGTTTTGGCCAGCAATGTCGTCGTTATGGAAGGCGCGGTAATTGAAGACAGCATAATTATGGACTCCTGCGTAATCGGCAAAAACTGCCGCATAAAAAAGACTATTATGGACCGCTTCAACAATATAGAGGCCGGCAGCAAAATAGGCCTTAACCATGAGGAAGATATACAAAATTACTATATCGACCCTTCGGGCATAGTCGTAATACCGCGCGGAAGGACTAAATTTCTGTGATAAAAAAGATAAAACTTTTAAACAAAGACGAAATTTACGCCATACTCGGCGTACAGGACAGAAATCTAAAAGCCCTGGAAAAAGAGTTTAAAATAACCGTCACCATAAGCTACGACGACGAAAACGGCGACGCGGAACTTTCTTTAAACGGTTTGCATTCTCGCGTGGACAAAGCTTACGCCAAAATCCAAAAGAATTTAGACATCCTGAGAGTTCCGCCCGCGCCGAACGCCTCCGCAGAAGAAAAAGTTCCTTTTGCGGGCGGGGTGGTGTTCCGCCCGGCGCACGCGTCCCCGGTAAAACTGCGCACGCAAAACCAAAACGAATACATAAAACTTATTTGGGACCGCGACCTTATAATCTGCACGGGCCCGGCCGGCACGGGGAAAACTTTTTTAGCGGCCGCCTGCGCTTTAAGGGCTTTGCAGCTGGGCATGACCGGTAAAATAGTCGTAACCCGTCCGATAGTGGAAGCCGGGGAAAAGTTGGGCTTTCTGCCGGGCGACATCAATGAAAAGGTAGACCCGTACCTCAGGCCGGTTTATGACGCTTTCCAAGCCATGCTCGGCGCGGAAAGGTTCAACGCTTTGAGGGACGCCGCCGTAATAGAAATAGTCCCCCTCGCCTATATGAGGGGCCGCACTCTTGAAAACGCTTTTATTATTTTGGATGAGGCGCAAAACGCCAGCCCGGAACAAATAAAAATGTTCCTGACGCGTATGGGGCTTAACTCAAAAATAATAGTAACGGGCGACATAACGCAAATAGATTTGCCCTCTTCCAAACAAAGCGGGCTTATAAGCGTTAAAAAGATTTTGGGGAAGGTTCCTCAGATAGGCTTCTTTGAGTTTGAAAACGCCGACATAGTGCGTCATCCTTTGGTCAAAGAAATAATACAAGCCTATGACAAGTGGGAGAAAAAATGCAAATAAACGTTTTTTACCGCCCCGAAATACCCAAATATTACCGCAAAACTTCCGTATATAAAAATATAGTCTTGAAGGCTTTAGGCAAATCGGCTTCCCTTAAAGGGGAAGTCAACGTAATTTTTGTCGGGGAAAAGGAAATCCACCAAATCAACCGTTCCTATATAGGGCACGATTACGTAACCGACGTTATTTCTTTCAATTATCCTTTTGACAAAAAAACGGGCGGCCCTTTCGGCGACGTATTTGTATGTAC
>JAFVWP010000059.1 GCA_017501565.1 Elusimicrobiaceae bacterium
TAAATCTGCCCCCCTTCTTTCAAACTGCTTTTCAAAGGCGTTTGCCACCGCAATTAAAAAGGGCTCTGCAAATGCTTTTGAAACTAAACTCATACCAATAGGAAGCCCTGCTTCATCATATCCGCAGGGGGTAGAAATTGCGGGAAGACCTGCAATATTTGCCGTAACGGTGCAGATATCTGCCGAGTAAATTTCGGTTAAACTTTTATCCCCCGCGCCTAGCTTATATGCGGTGGTGGAGGTGGTTGGAGTTAAGATTAAATCGCAAGAACTAAAGATTTCATCCATTTCAAACTTAAGTTTTTGGCGGATTTTAACCGCTTTATTGTAGTAGGCATCATAATAGCCGCTAGAGAGTGCATAGTTGCCCAGCATTATGCGGCGCTTAACCTCCTTGCCAAAGCCTTCGCTACGGGAGTTTTTAATAATTTCTTCATAAGTTTCGCCCTTTTCGCTGCGGTACCCGTACTTTATACCGTCGAAGCGTGCAAGGTTACTTGCCGCTTCGGCAGAGGAAATAAGGTAGTATGCCGCAACGGTGTATTTTAAATCGGGCAGAGAAACCTCTACTATTTCGGCGCCCATATTTTTGTAGGTTTCGGCGGCTTTGAAGACCGCCACTTTAACCTCTTCGCTAATAGCATCACCAAAAAATTCTTTAGGAAGACCTATTTTAAGTCCCATAACTTCCCTGTTTATTTCGCTTAAAGAGTCGCTAAAGGGTGCGGCGGCGCTTGTGGCATCAAAGGGGTCTTTGCCCATTATGGTGTTTAGCAAAATGCCACAGTCCTCAGCGGTTTTTGCCATTGTTCCGATTTGGTCAAGCGATGACGCAAAGGCTATAAGACCGTAGCGTGAAACGGCACTGTAGGTGGGTTTAAGCCCCGTAATTCCGCAAAAGGCGGCAGGTTGGCGCACCGAACCGCCGGTGTCAGAACCGAGTGCGGCGGGGCACTGTGCGGCGGCAACTGCGGCGGCAGAGCCACCCGAAGAGCCGCCCGAAACCGCACCTAAATCATAAGGGTTACGAACCGCTCCAAAATAGGATGTTTCACCGGTGCTACCCATTGCAAATTCATCCATATTTGTTTTGCCTAAAATAACTGCCGACTGCTCTTTTAACTTTAAAACGGCGGTGGCATCAAAAATGGGGGTGTAATTTTCAAGCATTTTAGAAGCGCAGGTGGTTTTAAGGTTTTTGGTGCTTATATTATCCTTAACGGCTATGGGTATACCTGTAAGGGTTTTAGCTTCGCCCTTTGCTATTTGCTCATCGGCTTTCCTTGCTTCTTTTAACGCCTCCGCCTCATTAAAGGTTATAAAAGCGTTGGTTTTCTCATTTAAGTCTTTTGCCCTTTCTAAATAGGCTGAAGTGATTTCTACCGATGAAAAATCTTTATTTTTAAGACCGCAGGAAAGCTCTTTAAGTGTAGCGGTTTTTATAAGCTCTTTTAAACTCATACGCTACACCACCTTCGGCACCGCAAAGGCGTTAGCACTGCTTTTTGCGGCATTTTTTAAAATTTCACTTCTGGGGGTGGAATCGCATTTTTCATCTTTTCTTATTTTGTCAAGCCCCACCGCGAACGCGGTGTTTAAATCTTCATTTGCAGTGAAATCTTTAACGACGTCCATA
>JAFVWP010000060.1 GCA_017501565.1 Elusimicrobiaceae bacterium
TATTTGTCTTTTTCTCCGTAAAAAGGGAGAGATTCGTCCGCAAATAAACCCAAAATGCGGCCCTTTTTTACCTTGGCCATATCTTGGGCATTTTCCACAATTTGCCAGCCTTTTTTGCGGGCTTGTTTGAAAAGTTTTTTATTTTCTCTTTCGGTAAAATATTTACGGCCGCCACCTAACACCACTTGCGCCTGGCTATCTATAAATTGGCGGGCAATCTCATATTTTTGACCGCGGTTTTGCACATGCGCCAAGAAACCGGCCGGCGTGGCGTCCACCACATAGCTGTCCGTAATGACCCCGACTGATTTTCCTTCTTCCACGGCTTCTTCCAGCAAGGTGCGCACGCTTTTCCATTGCGCGTCCATACCGATAGTGCCCGGGGTAGATCTTTCCCCGCAAGCCATCTGCGTGGCGGCACAGGCAGAATCGGCCACCAACGTATCGTGCGTGTCGGTAAAAAACAGACCGGTTTTAGAAGCGTTTATAAATTTTTCCAAGGCGGATTGTTTATCCGGGTAAGCGGGCAAATTGGTTTTTTGCACGCCCTGTATCAAAAGCCCCATGGTGCCGATGCCCATGCCGTCACCAATGAGCCACACCGCATTTTGGGCCGTTTGCCCAAAAGCAAATACAGACACCAACAAACAAACTAACATCAAGCCGTAACGCTTCATTGTTTTCTCCTGTTATAAGGCTGTTTTTTTGTATAAAGCCATATAATCTTGGGCAGATTTATCCCAAGAATTATCTTTCAACATGGCATTTTTAACTAACTTATTCCATGTCTTTTTATCTTCAAAAACGTGCAAAGCTTGCTGCAAGGCCGCTTCAATGCCGTTTTCGCTGAAGTTTTGAATAAAGAACCCGGTAGCGGCGGCATTGTCACTATTTTCTTTATATCCGGTTACCGTATCCACCAAACCGCCCACCTTGCTGACCACCGGCAAAGTGCCGTATTTCATGGAAATCATCTGAGAAAGTCCGCAAGGTTCAAAGCGAGACGGCATCAAGAATAAATCCGCCCCGGCGTAGATATGATGGGCCAATTCTTCGTCCAAGCGGTCCACATAAGCCACCGCTGAGGGATATTTTTTGGCCAATTCGCGGTATTGTTTTTCTACCAATGGGTCCCCCATGCCCAAAACGACAAACTGCACTTTTTCGTGCAAACGTTCTATAACGTGATAGGCCAAGTCCAGCCCTTTTTGATAATCTAAGCGCGACACAACACCCACCAAAGGCTTTTGAAGGTCTTTCTTTAAGCCGGTTTGCTCTTGCAAAAGTTGCTTGGAAACGGGTTTGTTTTTCGCGAAAGTAGCCGCATCATAACCAAGCGGCAACAAGGTATCAATTTCGGGGTCCCAAATTTCGGTATCAATTCCGTTTACGATACCGAAGAAATTTTTACTGCGGTGTTTTAAAAGCCCTTCCAAGCCAAACCCCATGGAAGGGTCGGTTTGTACTTCTTTGGCATAATTAGGGCTGACCGTGTTTACATTATCGGCAAATACGATACCGCTTTTTAAGAAACTCATACCGCCGTAATATTCAAATTTGTCGGCGGTAAAGTCCACCGGGTGAAATCCGGCCTTTTCAAAGCTGGAATAAGGATAATGCCCCTGATAGGCAATGTTATGAATGGTTAACAGACTGCGCGTGCGGGTAAAGAAAGCATCCAACTTATAGACCGTTTTTAAATACGCGGGGATTAAAGCGGTTTGCCAATCATGGCAGTGAATCAAATCCGGGCGGAAGCCGACAAATTTGCACCCTTCCAATACCGCGCGGGAAAACAAGATAAAGCGTTCATCATTGTCTAAAAAATCACCCATTTTGGTGCGGTACAAATCGGGCCGATCAAAATATTTGCGGTTTCCCACGAAGAAAACAAGCACATTGCCCCAATTGATATAAGAAAGAGACACTTGCTCTATTCTTCCGCCAACCGGCACCAAAAACACCCCCGGCACCACTTTCAAAGAAGAAACCCGGCGGATATTGCGGTAATGCGGCAAGAATAACAATACTTTATTGCCTTTGCGGCCGGCAAGCTGTTGGCTCAAAGAGCCCACAACATCTGCCAACCCTCCTGTTTTACAAAACGGAAATGCCTCACTGGCGGCCATTACAATATTCATAGTTTTTCCTCCTGGGAAATTTCTTCTTGGGGTAGTGTTTCTGCTTCGGCAGAAACGGAAACATTCTTTTCTTCGGCGGGTTGCGCCGGGGATAAATCGCTTTGCGGCTCTTCGGCTACATCGTCCGCATCGGAGCTATTTTCTTCGGCCTGCTCAAACATATTTTTAGGCCGTTGAAAAAATACATCTGCCGCCGTAGAATTATCCGCGTCCAAAGACAAAATGCCCGGCGCTTGCAACGGCGGTAATTTTTCATCAAAAGGCAAATCTTCTTGTTTTTCCTGCAATTGCTTGGCTGCAAAAACCTGCAAGTCAGGCAATTCGGAAATTTTATTCAACCCAAACAAACGTAAAAATTCATCGGTGGTCCCATACACCATCGGGCGGCCGATGGTGTCTCTTTTACCAAGTACGCGCACCAAACCGCGCTCCAATAAGCGGTCTAACGGAGCGGCCACATCTACTCCGCGGATCATTTCCATTTCCGCACGAGTGACCGGTTGCTTATAGGCAATAATCGCCAAAGTTTCCAAGGCGGCATTGGACAGGCGGGTCGTCATTTTTTCATTATACAAACGGCGCACCCAGCGGCCGTATTCGGGCTTGGTACACATTTGATACCCGCCGCCGATTTCCAAAATACGGATAGAACGGCCTGTTTCTTCATATTCTTTGGTTAACTCTGTGATCAACTCCAACACGCGTTTGGCATTAATCGTGCCTATTACTTCGGCAATGCGGGAAGGTTTCAAAGGCCGGTCGGTAATAAAAAGTAAATTTTCCACAATTTGCTTGGCTTCATCGGTTTGCAAAAGCTCCTGCATCTGCGGGGTTTGCGCAGTTTCGGGGGCTTCGGCAGATAAAACGTTCACATTTTCTTCCATAGTTACTCCTAGGCATCTCCGTGCATCAGGGTACGGAAATCCTTGTCTTGGTTATCCGGGTTTAAATAAATGCGGATTTGTCCGTCTTGCTCATCTTGTCTGGCTAATAATTTTTTGATTTTCATCAGCTCCAAAACAGCCATAAAACAAGTGATAATGCCGCGTTTTTTGGTTTCTCCCACAAAAACATCGTCCAACAATATCCAAGTATGCGTTTTAAACATGGCTACTACTTTTTCCATTTTATTTTCAATCGGAAATTCTTCAATCTTTAACAGCTCAATGCGTTTGCGCTCGTCCAAGCGGTCAAAAGCGCGTTTTACCGCAGAAAGCAAATCAAACATTTGCAGATTGAGCACTTTTTCCCCATTGTCAAAAATAGGAGCGGACTTATAAAAATTATCTTTATTTTCTTCCAGCTTTTCTTCTAAAAATTTCCCGGCTTCCTTGTATTTTTGATATTCCAACAATTTGGCAATTAATTCTTTCGCCGGATCCGGACCTTCATTTTCCCCGGTGGGCACTTGGGAAGGCAACAAGCTCTTGGCTTTGATTTGCATCAAAGTACTTGCCATCACCAAAAACTCACCGGCGATTTCCAAATTCAACTCTTTCATTACGTTCAAATATTCTAAATATTGCTTGGTAATTTCGGACACGTTAATCTCCGCTACATCTAAGTTATCTTTCTTAATCAGATGCAGCAAAAGATCCATCGGACCTTCAAAAATATTTAAATGAACGTTAATGGGTTTTGGGGTAATCATTTCACCACTTTCATCGCCCGTTTGACCGCTTGCAACGTTTTGGCGGCAGATTCTCTGGCCGCGGCGGCGCCTTCTTTCAAGATGGCTTGCAATTGGGCTTTATCCCCTTCAAAAGTTTTTCTTCTTTCCAAAAAAGCCGTCAATTCCGGCTCCATCAGGCTGTATAATTCTTTTTTACAGGCCACACAACCCAAAGCACCGGCTTTGCATTCTTCACAGCGGCGGGCGGCATCGGGATTGTAAATTTTATGAAAAGCATACACCACACAATTTTGCGGGTCGGCCGGGTCATTGGCTTTCTTTTTGTTAGGGTCGGTAAACATAGACATAATCTTCTTGCGCGCCGGCTCTAACTCTTCGCCCAAGTCCAATGTATTGTGATAGGATTTAGACATTTTATGCCCGTCCAATCCCGGCACTTTGGTTTGCTTGGTAAACAAAGGTTTCGGCTCCACAAAAACATCATCTACGCCGTAAATTTCATTAAAGCGGCGCACCAAATCCCGCGCGATTTCTACGTGGGCGGTTTGGTCTTCGCCTACCGGCACAAAAGAAGCGCGGTGGATTAAAATATCCGTAGCCATCAACACCGGATATCCCAAAAAACCATAAACAGAAATATCTTCATCTGCCAAGCCTTTCACACGTTCGGCTAAAGGCGTATTTTCATCACCTTTGAGTTGCCCGGCATATTTGCGGGCCAAAAGCTCGTTAATTTGGTCTTTATACGTCGGGTTGCGCAACAACCAACCCACCGGAGTAATCATACCCAGCAATGTGTTTAATTCGCTGATTTCCGGCACATCGGATTGAATAAAAATATGGCATTTTTTCGGGTCCAACCCGGCAGAAAGCCAATCAATCAGCATACGTTCGCTATTGGCGGCCAAATCTTCGGTTTGTTTATAAGAGGTGGTTAAAGCGTGCAAATCCGCAATAAAGAAAAAACTTTTGTATTGGTCTTGTAAAGACAACCAATTTTTGAGCGCACCATGATAATTGCCCAAGTGCAATTTTCCTGTGGGTCTCATACCGGATACAATAATTTCTTCACTCATAAACTCTCCTTATAATCCAAAAAACTCTATTAGTAAACTGACGATCAAATACATCGGCGGATATAACAAATAACGGAAAAGGCCTGTTAAAATAAGCCCCAATACAACAAACGTACCATAGCGGTTAAAAAACGTGGCATAAGCATAGGCGGCTTTTTCGGGCAGTAATGCTTCTACGATATGCCCCCCGTCCAACGGAGAAATGGGCATCAAATTAAATACCGCCAGAAGCACGTTGATTTGTATTCCATAAACTAAAAAAGCGATTGCTTTGGCAGTGGCTTGCTCGCTAAAAGCCCCGGACATCAAAATAAGCTTTAATGCCAAGGCGCACAAGACCGCCAGGACCAAATTGGTCGTCGGTCCGGCCAAAGCCACTTTCCCCATACTCTTGCGCGGATTGGGCAAGCGCAAAGCGTTGACAGGCACCGGCTTGGCCCAACCGAACATCGGCACACCGAAGAAATAACAAACGGCGGGCACCAAAATCGTTCCTTTCAAATCAATATGTTTCAGCGGATTTAACGTAAGGCGCCCCAACAGATAGGCCGTGTCATCGCCCATCTTGTACGCGGCATAGCCGTGCGCAAATTCATGCAGCACAATGGAAAAAAATAAAACCGGTAAAATGACAAACAAGTCCATAATGCTATTCTACTAAATATCGCGCGCGTTCGGGCAATAGAAATAAAAACTATTTTTTTTCTTTGCCGCACAACCTAACCCGCGGGTTAAAAATTTCCTGTCAAAAAACACCCCGCTTTTTGAGCGGGGTGTTTGGAAAAACAAACTTCATTATTTGCTATAAGTACAAGAGCAAGTAATCTTTTGGCAGGGAACCGCTACATACTCAAAGACGTTGGATAAGGAATTGTTCACCACAGAGTTTCCCGAGCAGTTTGTAATAGCGGTGCCTAACATACAGGCATAATAAACCTGCCCGTTTGCAGCACAACCTACATCATCTCTGCTCTTCCAATCTTTATAGGTATTGCCATATTCGCTCTTTATGTTGGCCGGTAGCGTATTGGCAATCCAATTATTCAAGGTTTGCACATCCGGGTGAGTGTTGGGCCAATTTTTCCAATCATCACAAGAGAAGTTGGCACCATGAATTTTAGGAGCGGCTATTTGTTTGTAAAAGCTTTCCGCTTTCTGCTTACAGGTCGGGCAGCCGTCTTCAGACTTAACCCAGGTATTATCTATACACGTATAATGCCACTGATTGCACCCACCGGTTTGGCAAGGTTCGCAAGCTTCTATGGGCTTAGAATCACATCTGCCGCTCCACGCTGAGTAGCTGCTTAATTTCCAAATACCGGTTTCTTCATCACAAACATAAGGCTTGGTTAAGCCGGGGCCACAAGTGTTGCCGGAGCAAGGAGTAAATTCATCTTCCGGTTTTGGATCTTTACAGGGGCCTTCTTCAGATTCTTCGTCCGGATCATCGCCCGGATCTTCCGGATCATCGCCCGGATCATCCGGATCATCCGGATCATCCGGCTCATCGCCCGGATCTTCCGGATCTTGCGGCGGCTCATTCGGAGCTACACCCGCACATTCGTCTTCTAATGCTGCAATGCTGTCACAAGACGGATAATTTTTATTTAAGCTAGCACAATATTCACCCTGACAGCAAATTTCACCGGTCTTGTAAGAGCGGATTTGCAA
>JAFVWP010000005.1 GCA_017501565.1 Elusimicrobiaceae bacterium
CTAAACCTTACTTATGCGGTGAAAGACGGCATTTTATGCCACTGCGGGGAAGATTTTGCCACCAATCAGCTTCGTCCGTCTTCCACGCCCAATGAATTGGAAAAAATCAACCACCGCCGTTGCTTTCCGACCACGTATGAAGGCTGTATCGTCCGCGTGGCTGACAAAATAGCCTACTTGGGCAGAGACATAGAAGACGCGGTCAAAGCCGCGCTGATTACGCGCGAAGATATACCCCAAATCGTGCAAGACGAAATAGGCACTTCCAACGGGGAAATTATCAATACGTTAACCTTGGATTTAATTGAACATTCCAAAGACAAAGACTATATCGGCTTTTCTCCGGAAAAAACAGATATTATTTCGGAATTAAAAAAATTCAACTATGAGCGTATTTATCACAATGCACAGATGCGCCAACGCAAAGCGACCATTGATAAATGTATAGAAAATCTGTTTGATTATTTCCGTACTATCTTTGAAAAATACGGCTTTGACTATGGGGCCTATGAACAGGAAGGCAAACAAACTGCCACCAGCTTTGCCAACTACATGGTGTCTATGGAGAAAGTATATCACCAAGACCCGGCCCAACGCGACAGCATTATTACAGACTATATTGCCGGTATGACCGACTCCTACGCATTAAGCGTTATGGAAGATGTGATATTGCCCAACTCCATTAAATTCTTCAGTTAACCAAAAACCCCGCTTTCAAAGCGGGGTTTTTTAAATCAAATCATTTCTTAACGGCGCACTAAAAAAGGAGCCACCTGCGCTATCATATCGCGTACTTCTTCCATGCGGTTCTTGGTAGAAGCGGCATTATTCATGCCCGGGGCATTATAGGGGGTTCTGGTATATCGGGCATAGCCTTTGGCTTGTTTTAAGCCCTTGCACATAATATCGGCACGTTGCCACATGGTTTGCCCGGCTACGGAGCATTCTTGTATTAAACTATTTCTTTTTTCGCGTGCTACCTGCCCGGCCAGCCCTTGCAATTTCAAGTCTCGGGTGGCTTGGGCCAAGCGGGCATATAAAGTGCTTCGGGGGAAATACATCAAAAATAAATCTTCTTTTCCGTACATGATATATTTGACCCAAGGGGTTTCCCCAATATGATTACGCTGTGCCAAAAGTTTTTCGCTCTCGGCGGCTAAATGAAAGTGTAAAATCTCAAAAACTTGCGGATCTTCGCACAGATGAAAAAGGTTGTTGCCGTATTTATCCGTCAAGGTCCAGACATAGCGGTCTGTTTCTGCCAAAAGTTTTTTAACAGCAGCTACATCGCTGTTTTTAACGGCCTTTTGCAGTTTTTCGGCAGTGGCAAACATTTGGGCATTGGTTTTTTCCAGCACGTTGGAAAGCTCCAACGATTGCTTGGCATAACCGCCCGCCGCCACAAAAAGAAATAAAAATAAAACGATTATTTTTTTCATATTATCCTCTTACTTATAGGATAAAATTTTTATGCTATACAAAACAGGGTCAAAAGACCTATCTTTTTTAGTTTTTGGACCTAAGGAATATAGGTCCTTTCCATAGAACAAAAAACCCCGGGAATATCCCGGGGTCTAAATGGAGCGGGCGAAGGGAATCGAACCCTCGTCTCAACCTTGGCAAGGTCGCGTTCTACCATTGAACCACGCCCGCATAAATCTTTCTCTTAAGAATAGTATAACATATTTTATTTCAAAAGTATAGAAGAATTTTTTTTCAAATAATTATTTGCCGCCACCGCTTGACGGACATGCGGGTTTTTCTTCAAAGCGGCCAGGTCCGGATTGGAATTAATCATTTTGGCGGCCACTGCCGGATTATCGCGGTAATATTTCAAAGCGGGGCTGATTAAAATGCGGGAAAATAAACGGCTCTGGGCCAGCGCATTAAGCAATTTAGGGTCAGCCAAAACCATTTGTGCCGCTTCGGTTTGCAAGAAAGCATTTATTTTTTTTCTTTCTGCTACCAAAGCAGCCACCGCCTTGGGGTCCGCCAACAAAGCGGCCACTTCCGGGCGATTTAAAAACCCTTTTGCCACAAAATCTATATTAAACAGGTAGCGCAAAAGCTCCGGGTCATTGGCGTTGGACGTTACGTTAATGCTCAAAGCGTACGGAGCTTCGCCGATTAGGGTATAACTATCCTTGTTTAAAGATTTAAAATTATAGCGGCTAATCACCGGCAAGGTAGAGCCGTATTGGGTAACATTGCTTACACTGCGGTCTTGCCCGGCAGAAACAAATTCATAGCGGACTTCTTTATTAGGATTAAAGGTTTTATTCACCACCAGGCCCTTTAAAACATTCGGGTCTAAAGAATTGGAAATATTTTCCGCACGATTTTTAGAAGACAAAACAAAAACCATAGAAACCACCAACAGCGCCACCAATACACCGGCGCAAATGGTCAGCGTTTTATTAGACGCGGCCTTGGCAGCGGCACGTGCGGCGCGTTCTTGTTTTACTTTTTCGGCCTTTTCCTTGCGTTGCGCTTGGTTTTTTACCTTTTGCGGGTTACGCAATAATGCCATGAGTCTTTCTGTATCCATACCCATATTTAACAAATATTTTCCGGCACAATGCAAGCGGCAAAAAAGAATAAGGATTTGCTATATTTATAATTATGAAATCTCATACCGAATATTTAACACTTTGTACCCCCAAAAGGTACGATATTGTAAACATTACCCCGCAAGTAGAAGCGGCTTTGCAAAAAAGCGGCATAAAAGAAGGACTATGTCTGGTCAATTCCATGCACATTACTTCTTCGGTGTTTATCAACGATAACGAACACGGCCTGCATGCGGATTTTTTGCGCTGGACCGAAAAGCTGGCCCCTTACGGCATAGACAAGTACCAACACAACCTGACCGGAGAAGACAACGGCGATGCCCACTTAAAACGCACGTTGTTGGGACGGGAAGTAGTGGTAGCCGTAACCGATGGGCGGCTGGACTTTGGCCCTTGGGAAACCATTTTCTACGGAGAATTTGACGGACAAAGAAACAAAAGAATTTTGATTAAAATTATTGGAGAGTAAGCATGAAAAAAACTATTTTTTATCACGATACTGACTGCGGCGGCGTGGTATACTATGGCAACTATATGAAATTTTTTGAAGAAGCCCGCACCTTGTTTATGCAAGAAAAAGGATATTCCGTCCCCGCTTTAATGGAAAAGGGTCTGTTTTTTGTAGTGGCGCGCCAAGAAACGGAATACAAATACCCCGTGCGTTACGCCGACGTAATAGACGTAAGCACCAGAGTATTGGAAGTAAGCGATATTAAAATTGTCTTTGAAAACATCATCACCAATCAAAACGGCAAACTTTGCACTAAGGGTAAAACCACCTTGGTTTGCGTAACGCAAGAAGGCGTGCCGACGTCCATGGGCAAAGAAGTAAAAGAAGCCATGGGTTTATAAAACACCTATTCCGCAAAACAGCCGCCTTTTTGGCGGCTGTTTTTGGGATAGTAAAGATTAATAATTGCAGGTTTCTGCGCCGCAAGTGGCTTTGCAAATCCTTTTGCCTTTAGCCGTACGCCCTTCACAAGTTTTGGTTATATTACTCGGTTTTCTGGCTTCATAAGTAAAACTTAAACAATAATCCAACTCATCACTCTGATCAAAAAGACCTCGACAACCATAAATCTCTGTGAGAGAAACTTCAAGACTATACCAAAAATATTTCCCTTGTCTGACAAGACCGCCATCGGCCTGTGGCATACCTAAATCAATGTCTATATTATCCCAATAACAACCATCATCTTCAGAAGTATTGGCTAAATAAAAAACAGAGCAAGCATCGGTCAATGATTTTAAAATCACATTGGCTTCTGCCATTCTGCTTTTTTCTACCGCTATGGTATACTGCGGCAAAGCCACCGCCGACAATATTCCGATAATTAAGACCACTACCAACAACTCTATCAATGTAAAGCCGCTATGGGCTCTAATTTGCATTTTTTTCATACCTGACTCCTTTTTTGATTTAATGGGCTACACCCCATTAAATCAAAAAAAAAAAAACGAGTCAAGTATTTTCTTTATATTCATCAAAAAACTAACAACCTTTCTTAAATTTCTTTCACCGATACCCCTATAATAAAGTAAAATATAATTACTTATGACCTTACAAGAATTTCAAACCCTGTGCTCTGCTTTGGAGCAAGAATATACTGCTAAAATCTCCGCCGCGGCTGATTTAGCCGCCGTGGAAGAGTTGCGCGTTGCCGCCTTGGGCCGCAAAGGCGCCTTGACCGAACTATTAAAAAACCTGAAAGATTTTTCAATAGAAGAAAAAAAGACCGCCGGTCCGTTGGGTAACACCTTAAAAGCGGCTTTAACCGCCGCCTTGGAAACCAAAACCGCCGATTTGGCGGCCAAAGCCTTGAACGAAGAATTAAACCGCGTGGATTTGGACCTTACTTTGCCTGCGCGCCCGGTTGCCCAAGGCCGCAGACACCCGCTTTCTATTGCGCAAAAACGCATGACCGATATTTTATCCAAACTCGGGTTCACTTGGGCCGAAGGCCCCTGGGTGGAAGATGAAAAGCATAACTTTGATATGCTCAACATTCCCAAACACCACCCCGCCCGCGATGCGCAAGATACCTTTTTTGCCGAAACAGGCTCCCCACTTTCCTTAGTACTGCGCACGCATACCTCCAACGTGCAAAGCCGCTTTATGGAAAAGCACCAACCCCCTATCCGTATTATGGCCCCGGGCCGCGTGTTCCGCAACGACAGCTTAGACGCCACCCACAGCCCCGTATTTCACCAAATTGAAGGGTTGTACGTGGATAAAAATGTCAGCATGGCCGATTTAAAAAGAGATTTGACCGCCTTTATGAAAGGCTTATTGGGTGACAAAACGGAAATCCGTTTCCGTCCGTCGTTCTTTCCGTTTACCGAGCCCAGCGCCGAAGTGGACGTTAAATGCGTTTTTTGCGGCGGGAAAGGCTGCAATATTTGCAAAGGAACCGGCTGGATTGAAATGCTCGGCTCCGGCGTTGTCAATCCGCAGGTACTTAAAAACTGCGGCATTGACCCCGAAGTTTACAGCGGGTACGCCTTCGGTATGGGTGTAGAACGCTTGGCTATGATGATGATGAACATCAACGATATTCGCACGTTTTATGAAAACGACTTGCGCATTTTAAATCAATTTTAAGGACTAACTATGAAGATACTATACAGCTGGTTAAAAGATTTCATTGACCTGGACTTAACCCCGGAAGAATTAGCCCAACAATTTACCGAGCTCGGTATTGAAGTGGCAAGCATAGAGAAAAAGGGGGCCGATTTTGAAGGCGTCAACGTAGCCCAAATTATCCACATTGAAGACCACCCCAATTCCGACCATTTGCACTTGGTGGATTTAGATTTAGGCGAAGGGAAAACCCAACGCGTCGTCTGCGGTGCGCCCAATGTGGCGGTGGGGCAAAAAGTGCCTTTGGCCCGCGTAGGGGCCAGACTTGGCAAAATGGTTTTAACTCCGGCCAAAATCCGCGGGGTAGCCAGCGAAGGTATGATTTGCTCTTCCGATGAGCTGGGCCTGACCAATACCCGCGCACGCGGTATTTTAGTGTTGGACGAAAATATCCCCTTAGGCACAGACGTACGCTCTTTGTACGGAAAGGCCGATGCTTTGTTTGAATTGGAAATCACGTCCAATCGCCCGGATTTATTATCTCACTTGGGCGTAGCGCGCGAACTTTCCGCCAAGCTGAATTTGCCTGTTAAAATGCCTGTCATTCAAGATGTAAAAGGCGAAGGGGAATGCTTAAAAATAGACGTGCGTGACAGCGCCGCCTGCCCCCGTTACAGCGGGCGTTTAATCCGCGGGGTTAAAAATGCGCCGTCTGCGGAATTTATCCAAGAACGTTTGGCCGCTATGGGGCTCAACCCCAAAAACGCTTTGGTGGATATTACCAATTACGTTATGTTTGAATTGGGCCAACCGATGCACGCTTTTGACCGCAATGAAATTGCCGGAGATACTATTGTTGTCCGCCGCGCACAGAAAGATGAAAAATTTACTTTATTAGACGGCAAAGAGCTGACTTTGGACGAAAATGCCTTAATGATCGGCGATGAACAAAAGGCCACCGCTTTAGCCGGCATCATGGGCGGGCAAAACTCCGGCATTCAAGAAAACACGACCGATATTTTTATTGAGTCTGCGTATTTTGATGCTCCGCTGACCAATAAAACGTCCAAAAAATACAATGTTACCAGCGATTCTGCCCAACGCTTTGAACGCGGCGCAGATATTGGTATGGCTGTTTTTGCGTTGCAACGCGCAACGGATTTATTTTTACAATCTTGCGGCGGGCAAGCCAGCGTCATCTCTGACCAATACCCCACCCCGTATGCTAACCCGGTGGTACGCTTTACCCCGCAACAAATCAATCATATTTTAGGGACGGAAATTGAAGCGGAAAAATTGAAAGAAATTTTTGCCCGCTTGGCCCTTCATTTTGACGCTTCCGGCCCGGAATGGACCTTCCAAGCTCCGACCCACCGCCGCGACTTAAACCACCGCTGGGATTTGGCCGAAGAAGCCGCCCGCTTTGCCGGCTTTGATTGTATCCCCACCGGGGCTTCCCGCGCGTTTGTCGGCTTCTGCGACAATCCCAAAGGAGTAGATTTATTAGAACTCTTTGCCGAACAATTGGCCGGCCTTGGATTTTTTGAATGTAAAAATATTGATTTCTTAGGCGAAAAAGAATTGCAAAACTTTGGTTTTAATCCCAAAAATGCGGTAAAAATCAAAAATGCCATGGCGAAAGGGTGGGATTTCTTGCGCCCTACCTTGTTGCCCGCCTTACTCAAAAATGTAGAGTTCAATACCCGCCGCGGCAATAATGATTTGGCTTTGTTTGAAACGACCCGCACTTTCAGCTTAACCAAAGGCTTCCCTACGGAAACCTATACCATTGCCGGCGTTCTGTGCGGACAATTAACCGCCAAACCTTTCTTCAAAGACCCCGCCCAAAAACCGGACTTTTTCTTTTTGAAAGGGGTCATGACCCAATTGTTGCAAGGTTTTGAAAGCGTCAGCTTTGCCCCGTGCAAAGAAGCTCCGGTTTATATGCACCCCAAAATCTGTATGGATATTTTGTCCAACGGAAAAAAGATAGGGGTCTTTGGCGCGGTACACCCGCT
Source organism: Elusimicrobiaceae bacterium (assembly GCA_017501565.1). GTDB lineage: Bacteria > Elusimicrobiota > Elusimicrobia > Elusimicrobiales > Elusimicrobiaceae > Avelusimicrobium. Next base: position 7,170 of record JAFVWP010000005.1, read on the forward strand.
TACTTTAAAAACCAGCGGAATTAAAACCGCCGAAGTATGGGCCTTTGAATTTGGCATTAAGCAACTTGAAAAGTCTTTCTCGGCGCAAAGCTTCAAGCCGGCTCAACCGGCAGCTCAATTCCCGCCGTCTTTGCGGGACTTGTCCGTTGTGTTAGACAAAGCCGTTTCTTATGCACAGGTTCAAGAAGTCTTGCAAAAAACCGCCTTGCCGGTACAATTACACTTTGACTTAATTGACTTGTACGAAGGGGAACATGTGGCCCAAGGCAAAAAAAGCATTACCTTTACGCTGGCCTTCAGCGCGCCGGATCGTACGCTAAAAGACCATGAAACCGATGCCGCTTTCCAAACGTTGGTGCAAGCCTTGCACAACAGCTTGGGAGCCGAACTGAGATAGCCATGCAAGATAAACTCAAGCAATTGGAACTTTTAACCGCACAAGTAACCGCCCGCCTACAAACCTTGCAGAGCGAGGTGGTTTCCTTGCGCCAAAAAGTACGTTTGCAAGAGGACAACATTGCCAAGCTGAAAGAAAATGAAGTTGAGCTAAAAGCGCTTCGCGATTGGAAAAAAAATACTATCAGTGCCCTGAAAAAATTAGAAGGGCGCATTGATAAAGAATTGGCCCGCGCCAAAGAAGAAGAAAACAATTTGCTGTAAAGGAAAAATATGGCAAAAAATTTGGTAAGCATAGAAATCAAAAAAATACCGGTAGATGTAGAAATACCGGATCTGGGCTATTTGGAAATAGCGGATTTGGCTTTGCAAGTGGAAAAAGAAATGATCCGTCTGCAAAAAGAAGAAGACGTTATTGACACCTTAAAACAGGCCTTGATAGTTGCCATGCAGTTTGCCGCCAAAGCCTATTTAAAAGATTTGCAAGAAGGCGGAAAACAAAAAGAAGATTCTGCCCGGTTAGACCAAATTATCACCAAATTACAAAACACGTTAGGCACACAAAAATAAAATGACCACAGACGAATTTATGCCCTTGGCCGCACGCCAAGCCCCCCAAAAAATAGAAGATTTCGCCGGGCAACCGCATTTGTTGGGCGAAGGGAAAATGTTGCGCCGTCTTTTGGAGACGGACACCTTAAAGTCTGCCGTCTTTTTCGGGCCGCCGGGTTGCGGCAAAACCGCCACTGCGCGGTATGTGGCCAGCCGCACCCAAGCCCACACCGCGGAGCTTAATGCCGCGGCGGCGGGGGTAGCGGACTTAAAAAAAGTTTTAGCCGAAGCCAAAGAGCGTGCCCGCACTCCTTCGTTTGAAGAGCGCCGCACCTTGCTTATTTTAGATGAAATCCATCACTTCAACAAAACCCAGCAAGACGTTTTATTGCCCAGCGTGGAACGCGGAGATATTATCTTAATCGGCATCACGACGGAAAACCCTTATTTTTACATCAACAGCGCCTTGCTTTCCCGCTTTTCCGTATTTGAATTTAAACCTTTAGGGGATAAGGATTTGCTGAAAATATTACTCCGCGCCGCCGAAAAAGAAAAACTGAATTTAACCGAAGAAGCCGCCGAATATTTTATTCTTCAAGCCAACGGCGACGGACGCAAAATGCTCAATGCCTTAGAAATTGCTTCCTTGACGACCCAACCCGATTCGGACGGAATAAAACAAGTCGGGCTGGATACCGCCAAAGAATGTATCCAAAAGCGGCATCTGCACTACGATAAAAAAGGCGATGAGCATTATGATATTATTTCTGCTTTTATTAAATCTATGAGAGGGTCCGACCCCGATGCGGCGGTTTATTGGTTGGCCCGCATGTTAGAAAGCGGAGAAGACCCGCGCTTTATTGCACGCAGAATTTTAATTTGTGCCAGCGAAGATGTAGGCTTAGCAGAGCCGGCGGCCCTGATGATTGCGCAAGCGGCATTCAACGCCGCTGAAGTATTAGGTATGCCGGAAGTACGCATTCCGTTGGCCCACGCGGCTATTTATGTGGCTTGCGCGCCAAAAAGCAATTCGGCTTATTTGGCTATTAATGCCGCCTTGCAAGAAGTGCGCGAAGGGCGCTTTCGCCAAGTGCCGGACCATCTGCGCTCCGGCATGAAAAACGTGGGTTATAAATACGCGCACGACTATCCTAACCATTATGTCCGCCAACAATATATGCCGGACCCGATTCAATTTTTTCACCCTACCGCCCAGGGCAAAGAAGCCCAACTGATAGAAAGACTTAAAAAAATCAAAGGAGAAAAATAAATGGAACCCGAAGCTCCGTTTAGAGGACAAGTCTTCTCCGTTACCGCTATCACCATGGCTATCAAGCAGATGATGGAAGGGGTATTTCGCGGGGTATTTGTGGAAGGGGAAATCAGCGGTTTGCGCCAAGCGTCTAGCGGGCATATTTATTTTGATTTAAAAGACCGGGAAGCCTTACTTGCGGCGGTGATGTTTAAATGGAGTCTGCGCAATATGCCGGACCTGCAAGACGGCCTGCAAGTGCGCGTGTTTGGGGATTTATCTTGCTACGCTAAACAAGGCAAATATCAAATTGTTTGCAAAAGTATAGAAACATTACACAAAGGCAACCTTTTTCTGGAATTTGAGAAATTAAAAAAGAAATTGGAAAAAGAAGGGCTTTTTGATGAAAGAAACAAAAAGCCGATTCCTTCTTTTCCGCAGAGAATCGGGGTGGTTACTTCCCCCACCGGGGCCGCTATTCGGGATATTTTATCCGTTCTGCGCCGCAGAAGCCCGAATGTAGAAGTAATATTAGCTCCCGCCTTAGTCCAAGGGGACGGAGCGGCGGCACAAATAGCCCAAGCCATTGCCGATTTAAACGCACTCCAACCGACACCGGACGTACTTTTGGTAGGCCGTGGCGGCGGAAGCATGGAAGATTTGTGGGCTTTCAACGAAGAGCCGGTGGCCAGGGCCATTTTTGAAAGCAAAATCCCGGTTATTTCTTGCGTAGGGCATGAAATAGATTTTACCATTGCCGATTTCGTGGCTGATTTGCGTGCGCCCACTCCGTCCGCGGCGGCGGAGCTGGTGGTACAAAATGCAGAAGGCGTTTCAGCCCACATTAAACAATTGCAAAAAAGACTTTTTCAATCGGTCAGTTTGTTTTATGAAAGAGCGAAAGCCAGAGTGGATTTGGCGGTAAACAGCCGTATTTTTAAAAATCCTGAGCTCATCACCCAGCAAAAAGAATTACACTTGGACCAGCTGACCCTTTGTTTAGAAAACGCTTTGGAAAAGAAATTAGACCAAACGGAAAGACGCTTAGAGCTGTTGACCCAAAAGTTGCAAACATTAAGTCCTTTTTCCGTATTGGGGCGGGGATACAGCATTACCCGCAAAGCCGACGGGAAAGTAATTTCCCGCGTAGGCCAAACCCAAGAAGAAGAAACCATTTTTATACAAGTAAAAGACGGCATGATACGCGCGGAGGTAAAATGAAAAACGGATTTGAAGAAAAATTAAACCGCCTGGAAGAAATTGTGGCGAAATTAGAAGAAGAGCAAACGGATTTAGACGCTTCCGTAAAACTTTTTGAAGAAGGGATTGCTCTTTCCAAAGAGATGACGGAAAAATTACAGGAAGTAAAATTTAAAGTAACCGCACTCAAGAAAAAAGGCGCCGTTTTATTAGCCGAGCCTTTTGAAGCGGCCGAAACAACGGAAAGCACCGATGGCGAATAAAAAATTGCGTTTAGATATGGCCTTGGTAGAACAAGGCTTTTTCCCCAGCCGCACCCGCGCCCAGGCATCTATTATGGCGGGGGAAGTGCTTGTCAACGGACAGCAAGACACCCGCGCCGACCGCACCATTTTGCCGGAAGATGTTATTTCGTTAAAAGAAAAATCCTGCCCTTATGTTTCCCGGGGCGGACTAAAATTGGCCGGAGCTTTGAAAGAGTGGAATATTGATATTAAAGGCAAAGTCTGTGTAGATATTGGCGTAGCAACAGGCGGATTTAGTGATTGTATGATTCAAGCCGGGGCCAAAGAAGTATATGGGGTAGATGTAGGAAAAGGGCAACTAGCCGATGAAATGCGCCGATACCCCAATTTTCATTTTCGGCCCGAAACCAATGCCCGCTATATGACGGCTGACTTGTTTGAAAATGCACCGCAGTTTGCCGCGGTAGATGTATCTTTTATTTCGCTCACCATGATTATGGAGCCTTTGTTTAAGGTAATGGCCCCCATAGCAGAAGCGGTATTTTTGATTAAGCCCCAATTTGAATTGACCCCCAAACAAGTGCCGCACGGCATTGTAAAGACGGAAGAAAACCGCCAGCTTGCCATTGAACGCGTGCAAAAATTTTTTGAAGAAAATCTCAAAGAAAAATACGGCGGTTTATCGGGCGGCCTGATAGAGAGCCCCATCAAAGGCACGCACGGAAACATAGAATATTTGTGGCACGTAAAAATCAATAAACCCGCTTAAAAAGCGGGTTTTTAATTAAACTGATTCATGGCCCGTTCCAGGCCGTCTTTTAAGTAAAGCTCCAAGGCTTGCTCCGCGCGCTCTAAGGCACGCGCTAACAAAGGGGTTTCTTCTTTGGTAAATTTAGACAATACAAAATTAGCCGTATCAAAGCGTTCGGGCTTGGGGCCGATGCCCACGCGCAAACGCGCTATTTTATCGGTACCCAAAAGCTCAATAATATTTTTCATGCCTTTTTGCCCGCCGGCAGAACCGGACGGACGAAGACGAATATCACCGATTTTTAAGGATAAATCATCAAAACAAACTAAGATGTTGGAAGCGGGGATTTTGTAGAATCGGGCCAAATTAGACACCATTTGGCCCGATAAATTCATATAGGTCATCGGTTTAACGATAAAAACTTCTTTATCATTTACCGATATTTTTGCGTACTCTCCCAATTTTTGCCAGGGCTGGAAGGATACACCATGCGCGGCGGCCAAAGCATCTGCCACCATGAACCCGGCATTATGACGGGTTTTTTCGTATTGTGTTCCCGGGTTACCCAGCCCGGCAATGAGAAAGCGTTGCAAGTTATTTGCCTTTGGTTAAGTTGCCGTCGGCATCTTTCTTGCCTTTGGTGGAAGAGCTTCCCGGCTGAGTAGCGGCATCAGCGGTAGAAGCGGTATCTTCTTTCGGCAAGGCCAAGTGTACCACCGGGGCTTGCGCATCGGTGATGAGCTCTACGCCTTTGGGCAATTTAATATCGCCGGCGGAAATACCGCTGGTGATGGTTACATTGGTAATATCTACTTCAATTTCGTGCGGAATATTGCTTACCAAAGCGCGTACTTCAATTTCGCGCAAGATGTGTTCCACCATAGCGCCATGAATTTTAACGTCGGCAGATTCGCCCACCAATTTCACCGGGACGACTACGTCCATGGTGTCTTTCAAGGATACACGTTGAAAGTCAGCATGAATCGGCAAGTCCGTTACCACATGGTATTGGATTTCTTTGATTAAAGCTTGTTCTTTACCTTCGGGGAGATTGATTTCCACGATGGTGTTTTTACCCGCTTTTACGATTTTTTCCAAGTCTTTCATGGTAATCGTGATGCTGACGGGTTCTTTATGACCGCCGTAGATAACGGCCGGTACTTTCTTTTCGGCGCGGATTTTGCTGAGTTCGCCTTTTACACCTTCACCGGTTCTAATGGTGGCGGTAATGTTGAGTTCTTCCATTGTACTTACACTCCTTATGTATTGAAAAACTAATTAAACATGTCGCTGATAGAGCGGCCGTCGTGGTTACGTCTGATAGCATCTGCCAAGATATAAGAGACGGAGAGCATATCTACTTTCGGTCCCAAATCTCTGGGGGGCAGAGAGTCCGTAATGATTAGTTTTTTAATAGCTGATTTGTTAATTTTGTCAACGGCATTGCGGGAGAGCAACCCATGAGAACACGCCGCATACACTTCGCGCGCGCCTTGTTCTTTAATCTTCGTCGCTACGGTGGTTAAAGTACCCGCCGTATCCACAATGTCGTCAAAAATGATAGCCACTTTGTCTTTTACGTCACCGATTACATTGTATACCACCGCTTCATTGGCTTTCGGGCGGCGTTTGTCAATAATAACCAGGCCGGCGTCCATACGCGCGGCAAATTTGCGGGCGCGTTCCACACCGCCCACATCGGGAGAAATGACCACTAAATCTTTGCGGTCAAAATCTTTAAAGTAATCTAAAAATACGCTTCTGGCACGCAAATGGTCCACCGGAATATCAAAAAATCCTTGGATTTGACCCGCGTGTAAGTCCAGCGTCATAATGCGGTCCGCACCCGCGGTGGCAATTAAATTGCTGGCTAATTTGGCTGTAATGGGCACACGCGCGGCGGCTTTGCGGTCGGCACGGGCATAACCAAAGTACGGAATAACCACCGTTATTTTCCCCGCGCTGGCACGTTTGAAAGCGTCCACCATAATCAAAAGTTCCATCAAGTTTTCATTGACGGGGGGGCAAGTGCTTTGAATCAAATAACAATCATGGGCACGCACAGACTCCAAAATTTGCACGTCAATTTCGCCGTCGGCAAAACGTTCCACGCGCAATTTTCCTAAGTCCATTCCCAAATGAGAGGCAATCTTTTGGGCTAAAGCCGGGTTAGCATTGCCGGTAAAAATACGTAAATCTCCGTTTACGGTTTTAGTCATGTTTTTTTATACCTTTGTTTTCTAATACTACCTGACGCGCACGCGCAATGGCCAACGAGCCTTCCGGCACTTCTTTGGTAATTGTGGAGCCCGCGCCTATTTTGCTGTATGCTTTTACGTCCACAGGTGCTACAAAGTTTACATTAGACCCCACAAAGCAGTGGTCCCCAATGATGGTACGATGTTTCTTTTCGCCGTCGTAATTACAGGTAATGGTCCCCGCACCGATGTTTACACCGGCCCCCATATCCGTGTCGCCGATATAGGTTAAATGATTGACTTTGGAGCCTTCCCCAATGACGGAATTTTTAATTTCACAAAAATTACCCACTTTGGCTTTCTGTTTCAACGTAGATTTCGGACGAAGATGAGCATAAGGGCCCACTTCGCAGTTGTCTTCAATTACGCTGTTTTCAATATAACTGCCCATTTTGATAGATACATTATCGCCAATGACGGAATCGGTAATAAAAACACTTCCGTCCAAGCGGCAGTTTTTGCCGATAGTGGTTTTGCCTTTGATATAACAGCCCGGGCAAATAATGGTGTCTTCGCCCACTTTTACGTCTTCGTCAATATATACTTCTCTCGGGCGGACCAAACGCACGCCGTTATCCATCAGCTTATCGGCAATGCGCGCTCTCATCAAATCTTCTGCCAAGGCCAATTCCTGGCGGCTGTTTACGCCCAAAGCCTGTTGATAGTCCTGCGTATTAAAAACCAACACTGCTTTGCCGTAGCCTTTGATAATGGCTAAAGTATCGGTTAAATAAAATTCTTGTTTAGGCCCTTGCGGCGTCAGCTCTGCCAAGGCGGAAACCAAATTTTCGCTGTTAAACACATACATTCCGCCGTTGACTTCATTTATTTTTTTGGTTTTTTCGTCCGCGTCGTTTTCTTCTATAATGCAAGAAAACGCACCGCTTTCTTCGCGAATAATGCGCCCATAGCCTTTCGGGTCCGGCACAGAAACACCCAACACCAAAGCACCGGTATTTTCATGGTCGGCAATATCGCGCATTTGTTGCAAAGTTTCCGGGCGAATCATCGGCGCATCTCCGTTTAAGATGACGGCCGTTTCAAATTTAGGCAATAAAGGCAACGCCGCACGCACCGCACCGGCAGAGCCGTTTAATTCGGTTTGTTCGGCAAAGACCACCGGGGCGGTAATGCCCCAAGTTTGTAAATTGTCTGTAATTTCTTGCATCACCAACTGCGCTTGGTGTCCGACGACTACACAAATCGCGCCCGGGTTTAAACTCTGGGCGGCGCGCAAGCTGTGCGCAATCATAGGAAGCCCGCACACGCGGTGCAGGGGTTTAGGAAGTGAAGACTTCATTCTGGTGCCTTTACCGGCGGCCAAAATGAGTACACAAAGATTTTTTTGGGCTACCATTTTGTTTAACTCTTGCCTAAAAAGAATCTAATTTGTATAAAACAAATTACTATAAATATTATACCAAATACAAAGCGCTCCGTGCGCTAGGTTTGGCATAACGCCTGCTCTAGGCCCAAGCATTACTTATATTTTAGCAATTTTGGAGTTAATTGGACGTAGCAAACATCGGCAAATTGCATTCTGCATTTTTAGCACAATCAGCAGGTGCGCCCAAAGCTTTACAAAGAGAAACGCCGTCGTCTGTCCAAGGCTTACAATAAAGACGAGATCTTTTTCCACCATAATGAACGGAAGAAAGAGTAAAAAAACCTTTTTTATGGGTAGCCGTAATATCCATGTGATTCGGCGCATAAACATACCCACCGCCCAAATTAAACTGAAAATATTTTCCGCCACTTTCCGGCATAGAAATATCTATGGTGTCATTGGAAAAGCCGGTATAAGAGCCGTTTTGCATATAGTAAATAACGGCCGCATCGCTTAAACTTTTTAGCATGGTAAAAGCTTCCGCCGCGCGGGCTTTTTCTACCGCTTTGGTATATTGCGGCAAAGCTACCGCGGACAATATACCGATGATTAAAACCACTACCAACAATTCAATAAGGGTAAAACCTTTGCTAAATCCAAGGCTCATACTAAGTGGGTTATGCTTAGAAAAACAAGGGTTACAATTTTTATGTTTTAACAGCTTTAATATCGCTTTAGACGTGTTTTTCATACGTTCTCTCCTTTTTTGATTTAATGGGTATACCCCCATTAAATCAAAAAAAAAAAACGAGTCAAGTTTTTCTTTTTTTGGAAGAGAACATCAAATCAACGAAGCAAAACAAAGCGTGTTGTCCGCGCGGGAGATGCGCATGCGCACCAAACCGCGGGTATCGGCGGGGGCATTTTCTATAAGGACCTGTTGGAAATTAGACGTTACCCCGCTAATGCCTTTACAGCCGTGTTCTTCCACGAAGACTTCTTGTTCTGTACCCACCAAAGAAGTGGCAAAATCGGCGCGGAGTTGTTGGTCCAAAGCGCGCAGTTTTTCGGCGCGGGCTTTGATAATTTGCGCACTATGTTGGGGCCAGGAAGCGGCTTTGGTCAAAGGGCGCGGAGAATAACTAAAAACGTGCAAACCGCACAATTTTTGTGTGGCAATAAAGCGGTAGGTAGTTTCAAAATCTTCTTCCGTTTCCGTTGGAAACCCCGCTATCACATCGGCAAAAACGGCCACCCCGGGCACATGCTCGCGCAAGGCAGCTACTTTGGCGGCATATTCGGACGTATTATAATGGCGGTTCATAGCAGATAAAACGCTGTCGCAACCGCTTTGCAAAGGCAAATGCAAATAATTGCAAAAGCGGTCCGGTCTTTGGGCCATGGCGCGGATAATGCCCAAGCTGGTGGTTTGCAACTCTATGGAAGAAAAGCGGATTCTAAAGCGGCCCGGCATGGCGGCAATATCTTGGCACAAAGCCGCCAAATCTTTGCCGGTTTCCGGGCAAGAAAAATTGCCGATGTTAATCCCGGTGAGTACAATTTCGCCAAATCCTTTTTCCACCAAAACGGAAATTTCTTTGATAACATCAGCGGCGGGCTTAGAACGTTTGATATTGCGCGCAAAAGGGACGATACAATACGAACAAAAGCAATCGCACCCGTCTTGGATTTTAATAAATGCGCGGCTGTGTCCTTCATGCCCCGACACCGACCAACAAATATCCTGTGTATCAAAAAGTTTTTGGCCCAATTCATATTTGCCTACAATTTCCGCTTGCGGAAAAGTGCGGCGGATATGGTCTTGATGCGCGGCGGCGTAACAGCCCGTCAGCACCAAGCGCGCGGCGGGATTACGGCGGGAAATTTGGCGGATTAATTTTTCTACATCTTTATCGGCGCGGTGTGTGATCGTGCAGGTATTGAGCAAACAAAGGTCCGCTTCTTCAAAAGGGGCCGCAATCCAACCGCGGTTGGAAAACGCTTCTAAAACGGCTTGGCTTTCCACCTGATTGACACGGCAACCGAATGTTTTAAGAAAATATTTCATTTCAAATTATATATTTCCCAATCGTATCTCTGCCCCACCCAACGGGCCAGCGGTTCGGCTTGCGGAAAAAGAACTTGCAAAGAATGTTTCCACTCATAGGAGTCTCTTTCCCAAAAACCGGAGCCGGAATAAATACAAGAATGATCCATACTGCCTTTGCGGCAAAAAGTCCAATGACAAGCTTTATTGGTGCAATAAAACTCATAAAACTTGTAATACGCGCCGTTACAGACAGGATAGTCGGCAGACGGATTCTCTATTTTACATTGTAAAAGCGTTTCTATCTTTTCAGGTAAAGCACCGGAAGCCGATGGGGTAGAAAATATCACAGCCGTATCTCTATGCACTCCGGACCAATCTTGGGCCATTTTTTCCGCTTGTTCAATACCGGAGAGAAAACTATTAAAAACTTGTTTTTCTTGGTCCAAAGGGAGTATCGCTTCGCCGGAAGCTTGGTAAAGAGCTTCTTGCTGAGCAAACGCTTGCTGTCTTCTTTTTTCACTTGCTTTATGCACAACAGAAAGGAATATAACACAGGAGAAAAAACCTACGCAAAACCCAAAAAACAATGTTTTAAAAAGCAAAGATTTCTTGGCATATTTTTTGGAAAACAAAAAACGCCACTCTTTAAAAAGATTTGAAACAGCATGAGTTAAAATACGAGAATTACTCATAACAATTTCGCACAGGCTGCAATACAGGCCGTCTCCGCTCTTAAAATATGGGGGCCCAAAGTAACAGGCAAAATGCCGTATTGGGAAGCGATGATTACTTCTTCATCGGCCCACCCCCCGGCAGGACCGATATATACACGCAAAGTATTGGGATTATGCAAAGATTCCAACCCCCAAGCTAAAGTATGCGTTTCTTCCGCTTCGTAAGCCAATAAAGAAGGTTTATCCGCCTGTGCGGCACATTTTTCAAAGGAAAGGGGCTCTTTTAATACAGGCACTTCCCCGCGGGAGCATTGTTTACAGGCAGATAAAATAATCTGATGCCAGCGCTCCGCTTTTCCGTCCCATTTTTTTAATAAATCATATTCACTGCGGGCCGTAGAAACAGGCTGAAAAGAAGTAACCCCCAATTGCGTACATTTATCCAACACATCTTCTAATGTATTGCGTGAAGTAGGCGCAAAACAAAGCTCCAACGAAATGGCAGATTTTTTAATTTCAATAGGGGCCAGAAGCGTGCCGCGGATAAATTTTTTCTGCACGCGGTCTATGCGGGCTTTGTATTGTTTACCTTTTCCGTCAAAAACAACAATTTCGTCCCCTTCCCCGCGCCGGGCCACGACGGAAAGATGATGCGCTTCGTCATTTTCTATAAAAAATTCTTTTTCTTTAATATCTGCCAAATATTGGGGCATAAATTCTCCTATATACTACATTGTAGTAAATTTGACGGAAAGGAAAAGGCTCTTCCGTGCAGAAGTCGGAAAAAATTGCCCGAATAAAATTCGGTAACTAAAAAGTTCTTATAAACAAAAACACCCCGCTTAAAAAGCGGGGTGTTAAATCACTTATTTTGGCTTAGGCTTGAGCCTGTTTGGCTACTTCAACTAATTGTTTGAAAGACACGGGGTCTTTGATAGCCATTTCAGACAACATTTTGCGGTTAAGCGTAATGTTGGCTTTAGCC
>JAFVWP010000061.1 GCA_017501565.1 Elusimicrobiaceae bacterium
CCCATCGCCGCCGTACTTTTCCGCACCGAAAACAAAGAAATAATCTCGGTTTGCGCGAACCGCACCGAAGAATTACAAGACGCCACCGCCCATGCCGAGATTTTAGCCCTTAAAGAAGGTTTCAAAGCGACCGGTTCACGTTTTTTGGAAGATTTTTCTCTTTTTGTAACCTTAGAGCCTTGCCCTATGTGTGCGACTGCTATATCTTACAGCCGCATTAAGGCATTGTATTTTGGGGCTTACGATGTTAAAGGCGGAGGAATTGACCACGGATGCAGAGTTTACGCCCACCAAAAGAACCTTTATCGGCCGGAAGTAACCGGAGGCTTACACGAAGATGAATGCCGCCTACTGTTACAAGATTTTTTTAAAGATTTAAGGAAAAATAAATAACATGAAACTTTTTACAGGCTTTGTTTTTGCTCTTATCGGCAGCGTTTTCTTTTTCACTCAAGATGCGGGAGCATCGGAAAAACCCGCTGCCGACGGTAACGCTTATCTTACTGCCGACTTTATCCAACTTCCTCCGTTATGGATACCGACCTACAACAAACGGCAAGAGTTCCGCAAGATGCAGGTTTTCACCGGCAGGCTTTTAGTCGATGAAAAATCATTTAAAAACATATGCCTAAACATTCCGAAAATCACGGATACGGTTATTGTTTATTTAAACCGCAACCCGATGCCCAAAAACAAATTAGAGCAGCACAACCTTGCCGTTTTAAGCCAAACGCTTTTAGATAAAATCAAAAAAGACCTCAACATTAAAGGGATAAAGTCTTTCGAGCTTCACCGTGGCGACTTAAAGCAAGATGAACAAAACAAGCTGATAAGTTCGGTTTGCAACCGCATGAAGCTTGCCAAAAAATAATACGTACAGGATAAAGCCCCCATGAACGATACATCTTTTCTTCCGCCCCAAGATAAAGTCTTCAGCGTTACGGACTTTTCGCTGTTGTTAAAGGGCGTGGTAGAGGGTGCTTTTTCCCGCATAAAAATCCAAGGCGAAGTTTCCGGTTTAAAAAAGGCTTCCTCCGGCCATATTTATTTTTCTTTAAAAGACGATGATTCCGTTATTGATGCGGTTTCATGGCGGGGACAGTACGCCGGTTTTGCCAATCTTTTAAAAGACGGGCAAGAAATAATCTGTACCGGCAAAGTAACGACATATCCGGCTCGTTCTCACTACCAGATAATCGTTGAAAGCGTAGAGCTTGCCGGCGAAGGAGAGCTTTTAAAGCTTTTGGAAGAGCGGAAAAAGAAACTGGCTGCGGAAGGACTTTTTGCCGAAGAACGCAAAAAAAACATACCCTTCCTGCCTGACGTAATTGGCGTTATCACCTCTCCGACCGGAGCGGTTATTCGGGATATAATCCACCGTCTAAGCGACCGTTTTCCCCGCAGAGTTTTACTGTGGGGCGTTCCGGTTCAAGGTGAAGAAGCCGCCGCAAAAGTAACCGAAGCCATTAACGGCTTTAATTTAATTCCCAAAGAAGGACTGATTACCAAAGACGGCATAATTCCCCGTCCGAACGTTTTAATTGTTGCCCGTGGCGGCGGAAGCATTGAAGACTTATGGCCGTTCAACGAAGAAAATGTCGTCCGTGCCGCCGCCGCATCGGACATTCCCTTAATTTCCGCTGTCGGCCATGAAACCGACACAACATTGATAGACTATGCCTCCGACTTACGGGCTCCCACCCCGACCGGAGCCGCCGAAAAAGCCGTTCCCG
>JAFVWP010000006.1 GCA_017501565.1 Elusimicrobiaceae bacterium
AAACGCCGTCAAAATACCTGTTTTTTAGGAAAAAATGTTTTGTATGTTTGAGTAGTTTTTTACGAGTTTACAAAACAGCCTAAAAAGCAGGTATTTTGGTTTGGTGTATCGGCTAGCTTTTTTGGTTACTTTTTTTGCGATGAAAAAAAGTAACACTCTCCCGTCGGGAGAAAAGAAAAAGCTTGACTCGTTTTTTTTTTTTGATTTAATGGGAGTATACCCATTAAATCAAAAAAGGAGCGAACGTATGAAAAACGAGTCTAAAGTGGTATTAAAGCTGTTCAAACATAAAATAAGTAGCCCTTACTTGCGTAATAAAATAAGGAAGATGCTGGACAGAAAACACTCAGCATGACGTCTTGTTTTACCAAAGGCTTCACACTCATAGAATTATTGGTGGTTGTTTTAATCATCGGTATTTTGTCGGCGGTAGCGTTGCCGCAATATACCAAGGCGGTGGCAAAAGCCCGCTTTGCTGAAGCATTGATGAACTTGAAAAGCCTTTCCGAAGCAGTGAAATTATGTGAGTTGGAAAACGGAAAACTGGTTTGGAGTTCTAATGATACATGTGGCGCAGTTGAGAATTTAAGTATTTCTATTGGCAGCATTCCGAACTCTGGCAGCAACTGCTTTGAAACAGAAAACTTTTGGTATTGCACTGATAGGGGAAATCTGGATTTTGAAAATACTGTAGCTGTTGCGCAGTACAAGAAAGAAGATGTGTGTATTTGTATCCATGATGACGGAACTTTTGCCGCAAGTAATCAATCCGATTGTTCTCTCAAGGAACCTTCTTATGATCCTGCAAAACTTCTTAATCTGACGGATTCCGTTTGTTCTTGTTGTTAAATAAAAAAGCCGCCCGTTGGGGCGGCTTTTTTTAGGCTTCAATACCGGTAAATTTTTGTAGTAAAAATCCGATGAAGAAACTGACCGCGGCTACGCCAAAGCTCAGGCCTGCCATTTCTAAAAATCTGCCTTTGAAGTTTTCGCCTTTGGCTACGGCATAGTAAAATGTAAAGGACGCAATGACTAGTAACGCCAAAAATAACATCAGCCCCAACGCCACAAAAACATTATCCAGCAAGGCATACGGCGTAACCAAAAGGCCCACCGTAAGTATATAGGCCCCACCCGTGTAAATGGCGGCTTTAATGGGGTGTTTGCCTTCGGCTTTTTCCGTCTTGGAAGATAAATATTCCGAAGATCCCATGCTCAGCGCCGCGGCAATGCCCGTAATGGCCCCCGTCAGGGCTACGAGTTTGGGATTTTGTAACGCAAAGGTAAACCCTGCCAAGGCACCTGTAAACTCCACCAAAGCATCGCTTAATCCCAATACCACCGAGCCCATATAATTTAAGCGTTCTTCACTGATTAAATTAATCAATGCCGCTTCGTGTGCGTCTTCGTCGTCGGCTAATTTTTGAACGGCGGGAAAAGATTCGTATGTGCGGTATTCTTGCGCGGCGTGCCCTTCGTTGCCTTCCATGAGTTTGACGGCAAAAGTAATGCCGAAGACCCGCGCTAAAAAGATAAACCAAATTATTTTTAAGCGGCAAGGGGTAGCTCTCTGACCGGTAATTTGGGCAATAATATCATGATGTTTGGCTTCTTCTTGGGCGATTTTCTCTAAAACTTTTGCGTTTTGCGGGTCTTTTTCGCGCAAAGAAAGCCGATGATAAATCACACTTTCGGTGAGTTCTGTTTTTTGAAATTTAAGGAACGATTGTTTGGTTTGCGGGTTCATTTTTCTCTTCCGTTTGGGTGGTCTGTTCCGTCGCCGTTACAGCGGGGGGAACGATATTTTTATCTAAAGCAAAATCATAAACAACGGCCGCCATAAAGGCTACTTGTTCTTCAAAATCTTCAAGCGAAATAAACTCATCGGCCGTATGGGGTGAAGGGGTGTTTTCTTGCGGGTTCATGACCGGGCCGATGCCATAGGTAATTACCCCCAAGCGGCGCAGAAATTCTCCGTCGCCGGAAGCGGGGTTTAAGCCCGCTACGCTTACCGATTGCGGCCAAATGCGTTGGGCCGTTCTCTCAATGCTGGCAAAAAGCTCGTCTTCTCCGTTCATCGGCGCGGGGAAAGGCAGTTGGGGGCGCTCTAATATTTCCAAGGTTAAATGTTCTTCCTCGCCCAAAAAAGTTTTTAATTCTTCAAAAAATTCGTCCGGGTCCGTGCCGGGCAACAAACGCACGTTCAACACCGCCGAAGCTTCCGCCGCCGAAGCGCCTGTATCGGTGCCGGAAGAAATATTGACAGGGTTGAGCGTGTCTTTGAGTTGGGTGCTGAAAAAAGGGTCTTTGGCAATAATTTCCGCCGCCATTTGTTTTTCTTCGTCCTTGCCAAGCAGTAAAAGCTGTAAGGTGGTTTGGGCGTCTTCTTCTTGAAATGGGGCAATCTTGCGGAAAAATTCCAAAGCGGTATCGGTCAGGCGCGCGGCGGGATTAAAGTTTTGTACTTTAGCCAAGGCTTGTGAAAGCCGATAGACGGCATTTTCTTCTAACGGCAGAGAGGAATGAGCCGCTTCGCCCGTAGCAGTAATTTTGATGTCCATATACATTTTAGACCCGGCTTCGGCAAAGATAAGCGGTTGACCGCCGGGGGTGTCTTTAATAATGCCGCCGCCTTCGTTCAAAGCATAGCCGGGGTTAATTTTTTCCCATTGGGTTTCGGCTAACCATTTGATGCCGGTATCACTGCCGGACTCTTCCCCGGACGTGGCCAAGAAAATAATGTCTCTTTTGGGGGTAAGGCCTTGGGCTTTAATATGGGTTAAGATAGCTAAATGTGCCGCTGTATAATTTTTGGCATCGGTGGCCCCCAAGCCGTAAATTTTGCCGTCCAAGAGCGTGGCTTTATACGGGGGAACGCTCCAATTTTCACCCGCGGGAGCAGTGTCTAAATGAGAAATTAGCAAAAGAGGTTTGGCTTGCGGGTCGCTGCCTTGTATGCGCGCTAACAGATTTGCACGGCCTTTGTGCGGGGATAAAAAATCCCAATCAATGCCATGTTTGTTAAGCTCTTTGTATAAATAACGTACGGCGGCAGTTTCGTCCGGCTCCGGTTGGGAAGTGTCTATATTCAAAAGCGCTACTAAATGTTTTTGGGCATCTTGATACAACCCTTGCATTGGCACTTCTTGGGCAGTGCAAAATAAGGGAAGACTCAAAAGCAACGCAAAAAACAGAATTTTTTTGTTCATAGGTTAAAAAGAATTGTATCGCCGGATTGCAATCCTTGGCGGGTAATGGTGCCGCTGGCCGCTTCCAACACATACATTCCGTTTCCTTTTACGTAAGGGATTTCATTTTCCGGTGTATAGGTATAGGTGCGGGGGACGCCTTCGTACATTTGGGTAATTTTTTTATCTTCGGAAAGAAAAATAATATCCAAGTCCACCCAAGTATTTTTCATCCAAAAATAATGCGTGTCGCTTTTGTCAAAAACAAAAATCATACCTTCGTTTTTGGGGAGCTTTTCCACAAACATCAGTCCTTTTTCTGTTTTTTGTGGTGTATCGGCTATGCGGGCATGAATGGTAAATCCGTCAGGCAAGCGGACATCGGTGGATTGGTAATCATTGCAAGCACCCAAAAAAAGGACAAGGCCAAAAAGAATAAAAATATTTTTCATACATATAGTTTACAAAAAAGGATTAAGCTATTGTCTATGAAATCATATTGACTATTTTCAAGTAGTTAGTTAGACTTTAATAGATGTAAAATTACCGATGTGTGAGAATTTTATGAAAAATCAAAAGAAAAAAGCCTTTACATTGGCGGAGCTTTTGGTCGTGGTGCTGATTGTGGGGGTGCTCTCCACCGTAGCAGTGCCTAAGATGAAAAGCGTTATAGAGACCCGCCGCACGACCGAAGCGGAAGATATTATGACCGCGGTCCGCACAGAGCAAGAAAAACGCTGTGTGCTGGGGAAACAATACTTAATGGATTCGTCTAAAGTAGATGCTTTGGCCAATGCGTCCAACAGCACGAACTATTCGTATGCTTTGGATTCTACGGGTATTGTAGCCCAATCCAAAGGCAAAGATTACAACTTGCAAATCCGCTCTTACAAGACCGGTGAAATTTGCTGTCAGGGTGAATATTGTGCTAGCTTAAATAAAAATTATCCGTCTTGTGACAGCATTGCCGTATTAACAGACGAATGTGCGGGCGTAGCTCCAAATGAGCCGCCGCAAGAGCCGGAAATTCCGACCCCGGAGCCGGAAGATGATTGTATCACTAATCCCAATCAAGAAAAATGTTGTGATGAAGGGGAAGAGTGGAATGGGTCTGAATGTGTGACCCCGACAACTCCGGAACCGGAAGATGATTGTATCACCAACCCCAATCAGGAAAAATGCTGTGATGAAGGGGAAGAATGGGACGGCGAAAAATGCGTAAAACCTTGCAAGGATTGTTCTTGCCAAGAGTATGCCGAAAAAAACCGCTGTGAATGTGATGCCACTTATGCAGAAGCCAATCCTTGTCAATGTAGTGCTGATTATGCATCTGAAAATGCGTTGGAATGTAAATGTAAGAGTAATCCTACGGAAGAATGCTATGAATATAGCTGGGTAGTTACCAAGAAAGAAAAACTTTCACAAGCCGGGTATTGTGATTACACAACTTCCCCGGGTACTTGTAATATGCCGCGTTATTGTACGGAAAGTGTTCGTATTTCTTACATATCCGGAGTGGAGCTTTATCAAAATGTTTGCACGGGTAGCGGACGTAGGCAAACTTGCCGCATGAGCAAGGTCACCACCGGAGACAATGAGTGTAAGGCGTCTACTTTAGGTAAAACGGCTGTTTATCAAAGAGATTGCGGGTATAGTGAAGAAGTGTCTGCCACCAGACATAATATTTATCATGCCCGCATCACGGAAACGTGCCAGAAAAACTTAAAAGATTTTTCTTCGTCCGGTAGCAGTTCCGGTGGCGGACGTGTGCCTTCGCGCAGTTAAGGCCTTTGTTTTCAGTGAAAATCCACAAAAGCCCCTTTGCCAAAAGGGGCTTTTGGTTTGGGTAGAAAAGGCGAAATTGCTATAATATCTCTATGGACGCGCGCGAAGAAGCGGTGCTAAGCGTGGAGAATTTAAAGGTTGCTTTTGATACGGATTTGGGGCAAGCAGAGATTCTTCGGGGTTTAAGCTACCGATTACAAAAAGGAAAAGTATTGGCCGTGGTGGGCGAATCCGGTTGCGGAAAGACCCTACACGCTTTGTCTATTCTTAAACTCTTACCGCCGGGCGGCAAAATAAGCCAAGGACGTATTTTATTTAAAGGCAAAGATATTTTATCTTTGCCACCCGAAGAACTTCGGCAGTTGCGCGGGGGAAAAATCTCTATGATTTTTCAGGACCCGATGACAAGCCTAAACCCTATCCGCACAATTGGCAAACAGCTGACGGAAACCATTTTGGCCCATCGTAAAATGTCTAAGTTGCGCGCACAGGCAAAAGCACTTTCTTTGCTCAAACAAGTGGGCATCGCTAATGCCCGTGAGCGTATAAAACAATACCCCTTTGAGTTTTCCGGCGGGCAACGCCAACGCATTATGATCGCGATGGCGTTGTGCTTGCATCCGGAAATATTGATTGCCGATGAGCCGACCACGGCATTGGACGTAACCATTCAAGCGCAAATTTTAAAACTGATTAAAAAGTTACAAGCCAAAAATGAAATGGCAGCTATTTTTATTACCCATAATTTAGCCATCGTGGCAGACGTAGCCGATGAAGTGTTGGTATTATACGGCGGGTATTGTGTGGAAAAGGCCCCTGTGCAAGCGCTTTTTGCCTCACCGCTTCACCCATATACGCAAGGATTATTGGGTTCTTTGGTATCTGTCAATAAAAAACAGGAAAAATTGCCCGCCATAGAGGGCTATCCCCCGGTGGCAGGGCAAGAGTTGCCGGGGTGTCCGTTTGCGCCGCGTTGCCCGCGCGCGACGCAACAATGTTTGGCACAATTGCCCGCTTTGCAAGAAAACAACGGCCATGCGGTGCGTTGTTGGCATTGGGAGAAAAAGGTATGACGGCCCCTATTATCGTTAAGAATTTAGTAAAGGCTTACGGCTCAACGGGTTGGTTCGGCCGCAAAGCCGAAAAAGTAATTTTGCAAAATATTTCCTTCACCTTGCGGGAAAATGACGTATTGGGCTTGGTGGGAGAGTCCGGTTGCGGCAAAACCACTTTGGCCAAAGTAGTACTTGGGTTGGAAAAGTACCAAAGCGGAAGCGTACAGGTTTTTGGACAAGAGCTGAAATCTTGCAGTAAAAAAGAAATGCAAGCTCTTCGCCGCCGTATGCAAGTGGTATTTCAGGACCCTTACTCCAGCTTAGACCCGCGCCAAAGCGTGCGGCAAATTTTAAGCGAGCCCTGGGATATTCACTCCTTGCATAAAAGCAAAACCTTGCGCCAGGAAAAATTGGAAGCGTTGATGCGTAGCGTGGGGTTGGACCCGCAACATTTAGACCGATACCCGCATGAATTTTCCGGTGGGCAACGCCAACGCATTGCCATTGCGCGTGCTTTAGCCTTGGAGCCGCAAATTTTAGTGGCCGATGAGCCGGTATCTGCCTTAGATGTATCCGTCCAAGCCCAGGTGCTTAATTTGCTCAAAAACATCTGCCGCCAACGCGGGCTGGGTATGCTGTTTATTTCGCATGATTTCGCCGTGGCCCGTTTTTTGTGTGATAGAATTGCCGTTATGTATCAGGGCCATATTTTGGAAATGGGCGAAACAGAGCAACTTTTGCAAAATCCGCAACACCCTTATACGGAAGCTTTGCTTTCGGCGGTGCCCTTGCCGGATCCGGCTTTACAAAAAAACAAAGCATCTGTTCCTTTTGTATCTGAGCCGAAACGTTGCGCACAAACCGGTTGTGTGTATGCGGCGCGATGCAACTATTATAAGGCAGAAATTTGCAATGGGGTAAATGGGGATAATTTGTCTCAAAATGACGACAAATACTGCGCGTGCGTGAGAATGCCGTTTAAAGATAAAAAGAGCCGCTTTGCGGTATAAAGGAGAAACCATGATAAACCAACAAAGATTATTGGATACTTTTTTAGCACTCGTCCAAATTGATAGCGAATCGTATCAAGAAGGAAATTTTCATGCTGAGATGGTAAGCCGTTTGAAAAAATTAGGTTGTAGCGTATTTGTGGATAAAGCCGGTAAAAAAATGGGCTCTACCGCGCCCGGTAATATTGTGGCAAGCTTAAAAGGCTCTGTCCCCGGTAAGCCGTTTATTTTATCTGCCCACATGGACACGGTTTCCCCGGGTAAAGCCATTAAACCCTGTGTGAAAAAAGACCGCGTAACCTCTGACGGGACGACTATTTTGGGCGCGGACGATAAAGCAGGTATTGCCATTATTTTGGAAATCTTGCACGTATTAAAAGAGCAAAAAATGCCACATCCGGGGGTGGAGGTGGTCCTTACGTTGTGCGAAGAAATGGGTATGCACGGCGCCAAGAATTTGGATTACAGCAAAATTAAAGGAAAAGACGGGCTGATTTTAGATAATGAAAGTATTGAAGATTTACTGGTGCGCGGCCCCGGCAAGTATAATTTTAATGTTAAGATTGAAGGAGTTTCGGCCCACGCGGGTGTTTGCCCGGAAAAAGGAATTTCTGCCCTAGATGTGCTTACGAAAGCCATGAGCCTGATGAAGCACGGCCGCGTAGATGCCGAAACGGTGTGTAATTTCGGCGTTATCAGCGGCGGCAGAATTACCAATGCGGTTTTGAGCGAACTTTCCTTACAAGGCGAAGTGCGCAGCTTGAATGCCAAAAAATTAGAAAAACAACTCAAACACATGAAAGATTGTTTTGCAAAAGCGGCCAAAGCTTTCACCAAAAAAGTAGATGGGAAAATCATCAAACCGAAAATTACGATTGATGCTCCGAAAAGCTACGCCGCACAAAACTTGCCGAAATCTTGCCCCGGGGTGAAACTTGCTTTGGCGGCGGCGCGCAAACATGGTGTGGCTTTAAAAGCTATTGCTTGCGGCGGCGGTTGTGATGCCAATGTGATGTTTGAAAAAGGCTTGCTGTTGCCCAATATCGGCGTAGGCGTGGAAAAATGCCACTCTACCGAAGAATATTTAATTTTGAAGGATTTTTATAAAGCGGCAGATATTGTGTTAGATACATTGCTGAGCTATCACGGATAAATTATGATTCGTTATATTTTGCGAAGACTTCTTTTGTTGCCATTGGTGGTGTTGGGGGTTACTTTTTTGCTCTTTTTACTGACCCAACGCCTAAGCCCTGAGATGCGTGCGTCTTTATATATCAAAGACCCGCGCCAAATGGGCGCGATGGAAGAAGTCATCCGCAAGTATGGGTTGCGCGACCATGTTTTTAAACAATACGGACGTTGGTTGGGGCAAACGATAAAAGGAGATTTGGGGTATAGCCACAGCGCCAATATGCCGGTGGCTCAAGCGATTAAAGAGTATTTGCCCGCCACCATTCAATTGGCTTGCGCAACGATTTTGTTGGTGCTGTTTTTTGGGATTTGGTTGGGCACCCTCTCCGCCGTTAAAAAAGACAAGTGGCAAGATATAGCGGTGCGTTTATTTTCCGTAGGCGGATTTTCTTTGCCTATTTTTGTGTTGGGGCTTTTGCTTTTGATGGTTTTTTATGGGAAATTAGGCTGGTTTGCCCCGGGCGGATATTCGGTGATGACAGACATTACCATTCACGGGGCTAGCTTTCACCATTACACAGGATTTTTATTGATAGATGCGTTGCTGAACGGCAATATGCGTGTCTTTTTAGATGTATTGCGCCACCTGTTTCTGCCGGCTGTTACTTTGTGTATAGGGTCTTTTGCGCTAATGGTGCGGGTCATGCGTTCTAGTATGTTGGAAGAGCTGAATAAAGACTATGTACGCACTGCCCGGGCCAAAGGCTTGCCCGAGACCGCTGTCATTTACCGCCACGGCGGTAAAAATGCCGTAATCCCGGTGATTACGTTGGCCAGCATCCAGTTTATCCGTTTGTTGGGCGGAACGGTGATTGTGGAAACGATTTTTGATTATCCGGGCATCGGGCGTTTTGGCGTAACGGCGGCGCAACAATTAGATATTGCCGGCATTATGGGATTTTCTTTAATGGTGGCTGTGTTGTTTGTATTGGGCAATTTGCTCTGTGATATATTATATACGGCTGTGGACCCAAGGATTAAACTCAGTGAATAACCGCATTTTAAAACGTATCATAAAAAATAAAGCATCGCTGGCCGGGTTTGTGCTGGTAGCGTTTTTTGCGTTGGTAGCTTTGTTGGCACCGGTGTTGGCCCCGGCCGCGAAGGCTAATGACCCGTATCAAATCCCGCAGAGCAGTTATGATATGACCCCGCAACCGCCGTCAGCTTTGCATTGGTTCGGCACTACCGAACAGCAATACGATTTATATTATGGGGTGGTGTGGGGGACCCGTTTGGCTTTTAAGGTTGGCATCAGCGTTACATTTTTTGCGTTTTTAATCGGCTTGCTGTTGGGGGCAACGGCGGCTTACTTCGGCGGAAAAACCGATGAGCTGATTATGCGTTTTACCGATATTGTTTTTGCGGTGCCGTCTTTGGTATTGGCGATGGTGATTGCGGCCATGTTGGGGCCGGATTTAAATAATATGATGATTGCGCTGACCGCGGTGGCATGGCCGTCTTATGCCAGGTTGGTGCGCTCAGATGTGCTGTCTGTGAAAAATAGGGACTTTGTTACCGCCAGCCGCGCTTTGGGTGCACGCGGACCGCGGCTGTTAATTAAACATATTTTGCCCAATTCCATTTATCCTTCCATTGTGGTAGCCAGCTTGGATATAGGATATATTGTGTTGACGGCGGCTTCTTTATCTTTCTTGGGGTTGGGCGCTCAACCGGGTACGGCTGATTGGGGACAGCTGATTGCCATGGCGCGCAATTGGGTTTTGGGCGATGGGGGAAATACCTTTGCTTATTGGTACACAATCGTCGTGCCGGGCGGGGCGATTTTCTTGTTTGTATTAGGTTGGAATTTGCTGGGAGATGCCTTTCGGGATATTTTAGACCCCCGCCAAGGCTAAATTTAAGCTACAATAATATATAGGAGTTATTTTTAAGAGAGGTTTCTATGATTAGAAGAAAAGATTTATATACATCTTTAAGTGACAGCGCGTATCGCTTTCCGCAAAAAGTAGCAGTGGTGGAATCCGGTACCGGAAAGAAACTAACCTATTTGGAACTTTTAATGAAAGTGGACCGCGCCGCGGATATGTATTGGGAACATGGGATCCGCAAAGGTGACCGCGTAGCCATTGCCTTGCGCAACTCTATTGATACTATTATTGCCAACTACGGGTTGTATAAAATCGGGGCGATTGCAATCCCCATGAACTTTATGGTTACCAAGCAGGAAGAGCTTTTGTTCATTTTAAATAACTCCGGAGCAAAAGCCGTGGTAACGCAGGCTGAGTTTATCCGTCATTATGTCAAAGCGCAGCCGTCTTTGCCGGATTTGAAATATGTCTTTTCCGTTGATTCCATACCCACCCTTGCACAAGATAAAGAGTTTGTGCAATTATTCTGGGAACAAGTGGAAAAATCCACCTATCATGATGAAACAGCCGGTGCTTGCGCGCAATTGGAAGATGATGCTTTTATTCTTTATACTTCCGGCACTACCGGTCAGCCCAAAGGCGCCATGTTGACGCACGGCAACTTAGCCAGCAATATTATTTCTGCGGCGCAAATTTTTAAAATTAACGATGACGATTGTTTCTTGTGTCTGTTGCCGATGTTCCACTCTTTTGCGTGGACTGCTTGTGTGGTGTTGCCGCTTTATTTGAACTTGAAAGTAGTGATTGTGGCCAACGTGATGCCTGCCAAAACCTGGCTTTCTGCCATGGGCAGCGAAAAAGTAACCTTGCTTTTGGCGGTGCCGCAAATTTTAGCCGTTCTTTCCAAAGAAGCCAAAGGCTTTAAACGTCTGTATTTGCAGTTCTGGCCGTTTAAAAATGTGCGCTTTGCCGTATCCGGCGCCGCTCCGCTTACATTGGAAATCAAAGAACGCTTTGAAGAAAAAATCGGTGTGAAAATTTTGGAAGGCTACGGCCTGACCGAAACCAGCCCGGTGGTTAGCGTGAACACCGAACACTTACAAAAAATCAAGTCCGTCGGGCCGGCTATTCCGTCTGTCAGCACGTTGGTCGTGGACGATGAAGGCAACGAAGTGCCCCGCAACTGCGAAGGGGAATTGTGCGTCAAAGGGCCCAACGTGTTCCGCGGATATTTTGGCAACCCGCAAGCGACCAAAGATGCTTTTACCGAAGACGGCTGGTTTAAAACCGGCGATATTGTGGCCATTGATGATGACGGCTTTATTTTCATTAAAGACCGCAAAAAAGACATGATTATCATCAAAGGTTTGAAAGTATTTTCCGCGCAAGTGGAAGCTACTATTAATACTTGCCCCGGCATTGAAGAAAGTGCTATTATCGGCGTGCCCGATGGCAAAGGTGGCGAATTTATTAAATGCTATGCCGTAAAACAAGACGGCGCAACTTTGACCGATGACCAATTCCGCAAGTTCTTAAAACAAAACCTGGACAATTATAAACGTCCGCGCGATTTTGAATTTGTGGACGAATTGCCCCGCAACAGCTTACGCAAAGTATTAAAACGCAAACTGCGCGAAGATGCCATTGAAAAAATGAAACAACGCTTGGCAGACGGCGCTACCGAAGAAAGCGATATTTAATTATGGACCTTATACACGCACTGCGCACCTATGTACCGGACGCTTATTATGTAGGCGGCGTAGTGCGTGATGCTTTGCTTAAAAAACCTTCCGGCGATATTGACCTGGCTTTGCCTAAAGCGCGCGTGAAAGAAGCGGCTTTTTCTTTAGCCAAACACCTAAAAGCGGCGGCTTTTGAAATGGACGCGGAGTTTGGGGTGTGGCGTTTGGTAACGCGCAAAGAAAATCTGCAAATAGATTTAACGGCTTTTCAAGGGGAAGATTTAAAGGCAGATTTATTGCGGCGCGATTTTACGCTTAATGCCTTGGCTTATCCCGTTACGGCTCCCATTACCATAGAAATAAAAACCACCAAAGGGCAAAAAGCCCAAGTGCGTTTAAAAAAGCTCCAACAAAAGTTTTTAATAGATTTTAAAGGCGGTGTGGCGGATTTGCAAGAGCGCAAACTCAAGCTGATGGGCCTACGCGTCTTTCAAGATGATCCGGTGCGTATGTTGCGCGCCTTCCGTCACGCGGCAGAACTAAAATTTGCCATAGCTCCTTCCGTCCTTTCGCAGATGAAAAAAGATGCCCCGCTGATTGTGCGTGCCGCCGGGGAACGGGTGCAAGAAGAATTGACCCGCCTGTTTAATACTCCGCGCGCTTATGAGCATTTGCTTTTAATGGATAAGGCAGGGGTTTTGACGGCTTTGTTTCCGGCGTTGGAAGATCAACGCACTTGTGCGGCGTGTTATTACGGCAAAGGCGGCGTGTTAAAACATACATTGGATTGTTTCCGCCGGGAAGAATGGTTGTTGGA
The DNA here is from genome assembly GCA_017501565.1 of Elusimicrobiaceae bacterium. Lineage (GTDB taxonomy): Bacteria > Elusimicrobiota > Elusimicrobia > Elusimicrobiales > Elusimicrobiaceae > Avelusimicrobium. Next base: position 12,561 of record JAFVWP010000006.1, read on the forward strand.
AAATCTGGATAAAGCCTTCCCCAAATATCACAAAAAATTGGCCCCCATAGCGCAAAATAAGGCGCTGTTGAAAATGGCTGTTTTATTGCACGATATTGCCAAGCCGACCACTGCTAAGGTGCAAGGGGACCGCTTGCGCTTTTTCTATCATGAAGAAAAAGGCGCCAAAATGGCCCGCGCGGTATTGGATAAACTGCATTACAGCAAAGCTGATAACCGCTTGATTTGTGCGATGATTGCCGAGCATTTGCGCCCCAGCAATTTGGCAAGTAATGATGTGATTACGGACCGCGGTGCCTATAAGTTTTTCCGCGATTTGGCAGATGCGGCTTTGCCGATGCTCCTTTTGTGTTGGGCCGATTACACCAGCTATATTAGCGATGCCCAACTTCGGCGTATTTTGCCCAAGAGCGGCGATAAATTAATGAGTATAGAAACCGCTAAAAAAACTGCCAATGTCGGCAAGACTCTGCGCCATATGCAAGTGTTGAGTCTTTTATTTAAAAAATATTTTGATTCCCCTAAAAAAATAAAACCTTCTAAACTTTTAAGCGGCTTAGATGTAATGCAAACATTACATTTGCCGTCTTCTCCGTTGATAGGGGAAATATTGGAAGCTTTAGCCTTGGCCCAGGTGGAAGGGGAAGTGACCGATCGGGCCGGAGCCTTGGCCTATATTACCCGGCATTATGGCAAAAAAAACGCCTAAAGGCCCTGAAAAGTGCTATAATATAAACGCTGATACAATTTGTGCGGGCGTGGTTCAATGGTAGAATGGGAGCTTCCCAAGCTCTAGACGAGGGTTCGATTCCCTTCGCCCGCTTTTTTTAAAGGTGCTTTATGGCAGACGAAAAAAACAATACTCCGCAGTTGGAAGAATTTGAAGCAAAACTTCCCGCCCAAGCTAATCATAAAGATATTTGGTTGTTCTTGATTATTGTGGACGTCATCTTTTTGTGCGTGTTTGGTTTTTTCTTGTATAAGAATTTGTCTGCCCGATTGCTTGCCCCGCAAGAGCCCGCCAAAAAACCGCTTGCTACTGCCGAAGAAGTGCAACCCGTAGCCGAACAGGAAGAAGTGGTGCTTGTGCAAGACGAAGTCACTTTGCCGCAAGCCGTTCCCGCAGCTGAACCTGTGGAAGCAGAGCAGACCCCTGTTGAGACGGCACCGACGGAAGAACCGAAAGTCGCTCCGGCGGAAGAATCCAAGCCGCAAGAGCCCGCTCCGGCTGAGAAAAAAGAAAGCGTTATTATCAAACAAAAAGCCAATAGCAAATATCGCCAAGTCACTTTCCGCTATTATGGCGAAGGGAAGAAAGTAGCGGTAGTCAGCGGCTTTACGATGGCTAAACCGCGTGCATTAACCAAAAGAGACGGCTATTGGGAAACTACTTTATCCATTTCCCCGGGCACTTATAAATTCCTTTATGTCGTGGACGGCCAACAGATTACCGACCCCTATTCGGAAGAAAAAGACGGACGCTCTCTGTTAGTGGTCAAATAAAATTTAAGAACTTAAAAACTCCCGCTTTATAAAAGCGGGAGTTTTTTGTCTAAATTTACTTGATGGTATCCGTTGGGCTCGGGGCGCTTTTTACTTTAGCATCAAATTGCTGATACTGCGGCAAGACCACCCACCAGACAAGTAATGACACAAATATCAGCGCCAGCAAAACCGAAACAAGCGTAACCAAGGTAAGGGTCGGTTCGTCTTCTTCTTCCATATTATTCGGGTCAAAATCGGCATTTTGTGAAATAACCATGCTTTTGCTGAGCTTATCGTGCAAGGTTTTGTTTTGCTTGTCAAATGCGGCGCTGAAAAAGCCGAAATAAAAAGTAAAGTTGGTGAAAATTCGGGAAAGTAAACGGCGGGAAGCCTTGCCGAAAGAAAGGCGTCTTCCGCGTTTGTCTACTACTTTTAACCCCATGACGCGCTTGCCTAAACTAGCTTGCCAAGGGGAGCTTTCCAAGAAGGCATAATACAGCCAAATCAAAACGAGCAGTACGACGGATAATGAAAAATTATCCATGACCTGTGCCAATGCCCAAAATAAAACCACAAAGACCAACACATCTATCAAAAAAGCCCAAAAACGTTTCCAAATGCTTGCATTCATAAGCGCCCCCTTTTCTGCCGCGTATATAGATAGTATAGTGGCAAAAAGCAGATTTGTCAGCTGATTTTTAGGGTTAGAAAAAGGCCGCATCAGGCGGCCTTTTAGATTATTTTTTGCGGGTAGATTTTTTGGTTAAGCTCCGGTTGCGCGGGTCCCCATTGGCAGATGCGGTTTTGCCTGTGGCGGGGGGAAGCCCGTTTGCCCGACGGAAAGCGGCGGCTTCTTCCAACTCCGTTTTTAGATAATGCCCGGTATAGGATTGGGGACAAGCGGCTATTTCGTAAGGCGTGCCTTGGGCCACAATCAGCCCGCCTTTATCGCCGCCTTCGGGGCCTAAATCAATCAGCCAATCGGCTGTTTTGATAACGTCTAAATTATGCTCAATAATCAGCACGCTATTGCCGCGGTCGGCCAAGCCATGCAATACATGCAGCAGTTTATCAATATCGGCAAAGTGCAATCCGGTGGTCGGCTCGTCTAATATATAGAGCGTTTTTCCGGTGCCTTTGCGGGAAAGTTCATCTGCCAGCTTGACCCTTTGCGCTTCACCGCCGGAAAGGGTGGTGGCGGCCTGACCGAGCTTGATATATCCTAATCCTACATCGTGTAAAGTTTGCAAATAACGTTTAATTTTAGGGATTGAATCAAAAAATTCCAATGCTTGCGAAACACTCATATCCAGTACATCGGCAATATTTTTGCCTTTAAACGTTACTTGCAAGGTATCTTCGTTAAAGCGTTTTCCGTTGCATTCTTCGCAACGTACATAAATATCGGGCAAGAACTGCATCTGTATTTTTAAGATGCCGTCACCTTGGCATTTTTCACAGCGGCCCCCTTTGACGTTAAAAGAGAAACGTCCTGCTTTGTAGCCGCGGCGTTTGGCTTCGGGCATTTCGGCGAATAGTTCCCTAATATGCGTAAACAAGCCGATGTAGGTGGCAGGATTGGAGCGGGGTGTTTTGCCGATGGGGCTTTGGTCCACGATGATTACTTTATCAATGTTTTCCAACCCTTTGATGCCCTTGTGTTGTCCGGGGACATCTTTGGCATGGTAAAACTTTTGGGCCAGGGTTTTGTATAAAATCTGATGCACGAGCGTACTCTTGCCCGAGCCGGAAACCCCGGTTACGCAGACCATTTTTCCCAAAGGGATTTTGACATCAATATTTTTTAGGTTAAATTGTTGCGCTCCTATGATTTCTATAAATTTTCCGTTTCCGGCGCGTAATTTTTCCGGCGGTAAAATGCAACGCCGTCCGTTTAAGTAAGAGGCAGTCAAAGATTTTTCATCTTTCAAAAATCGGTCGGTCGGCCCTTGTGCTACCACTTCGCCGCCGTGTTCTCCGGCGGCGGGGCCTAATTCCACCACCCAATCAGCGGCTAATATCGTGTCTTTGTCATGCTCTACGATGATGAGCGTATTGTCTAAGTCGCGCAGTTCTTTGAGCGTGGCAATCAGGCGGTCATTATCGCGCGAGTGTAAACCGATGGTCGGCTCGTCCAACACATACAAGACCCCGGTTAAGCCGGAGCCGATTTGTGTGGCTAAGTGAATGCGTTGCGCTTCACCGCCGGAAAGTGTTTGGCTTTTGCGGTCTAATGTTAAGTAGCTGAGCCCCACGCTGTTTAAAAATTCCAGGCGGGCTTTGATTTCTTTCAATACATCTTTGGCAATGGTTTTTTCTTTGTCGGTTAAGGTCAATTGTTCAAAAAATTGCTTGGCGGCCGATACTTGCATTTGACCGATTTGGGCAATGTTTTTTCCGCCGATATAAACAGCTAAAGCTTCGGGTTTGAGACGTTTTCCAAGGCAAACCGGGCAGGTAACTTCGCGCATGAAGCGGTTGTAAACTTCTTCTTTTACAAAGTCACTTTCACTTTCATCATGGCGCCGTTTTAAGTTGGTGATGACTCCTTCAAAATCCTGGCTCGTGCCGGAAATGACGGACGTATATTGCGCTCCGCCTGTGCCGTATAAAAGCAAATCCCGCTGGGTTTTTGCAAGTTTGTTCCAAGGCGTGTTCATGTTAATTTTAGCTTGGCGGCAAACTTGTTTTAGAATGTCATAATAATATCCGCTCCAAGAGCTTTTCCAGCGGTGTGTGCGGGTGGTGACCGGGTTGTCCCACGCGGCGATGGCGCCTTGGTTAATGGAAAGTTCCGGGTCCGGTACGACTAAATCTTCGGCAATTTCTATTTTGATGCCCAAGCCGTTGCATTCCGGGCAGGCTCCGTAGGGGGAATTGAAAGAAAACAAGCGCGGCTCTAATTCGCTAAAGCCGATGCCGCAATGGGCACAGGCGTTGTTTTCGCTATACGTAAATGCGCGGGGTTTTTTGCCTTCTGTTTCTTCTACACTTACCAGACCCTTGGAATATTTTAATGCCAGCTCTAAAGACTCCACCAAACGTTCTCTTTCAAATTCTTCCACAAAAACTTCATCGGCTAAAAGCTCTATGGTGTGCTTTTTGTAACGCTCCAGCGTGGGCGGGGTATCTAAAGAGCAAATGACTCCGTTGACGCGTACTTTGACAAAACCTTCTTTCTTGAGTTTGGCAAATAACTCTTCGTAAGTGCCGGCTCTGCCACGCACAATGGGCGAAAAAAGATAGACATTGGTATCGGCAAATTTTTTCAAAATATCGGCGGTAATGCCTTGCACGGACCAACTTTGCACCGCACGGCCGCATTGCGGGCAATGGCGGTGGCCTATGCGCGCAAACAACAAACGCAAATAATCGTAAATTTCCGTAACGGTGGCCACCGTGGATCGGGGGTTTTTGGACGGGTTTCTTTGCTCAATAGAAATAGCGGGGGATAGCCCGGAAATATGTTCCACGTCCGGTTTTTCCATAAGTTCTAAAAATTGCCGGGCATAGGCAGACATACTTTCCACATAGCGTCGTTGCCCTTCAGCATAGATGGTGTCAAAAGCCAACGAACTTTTTCCGCTGCCGGAAAGCCCTGTTACTACGATCATTTTTTCTTTGGGAATTTCTAATGTAATGTTTTTTAAATTGTGTCCTTTTGCGCCGACTACTTTTATACTTTTCATAAAATCTGCTCCGCCACCCTTGTATGGGAAAGGCATTTTTGTTAAATTGTTTGGAAATAAATTATATAATTTATAAAAGCCTTATTGCGCGCGTGCGCGCGGGGAAATTATTGCATTATGAAAAAAAGTGTTAAATTTTTAGTCTATACCTTGGGCATTGTTCTTTCTTTGGGGATTATTGCCCTACTCATCTATCAGGCCAAAGACAGCTTTGTTAAAATTTGGCAAGAAGTGCAAACGAAGTATCTCTTTCTTTCTTTCTTCTCGGCGGCGATGATTTATGTGGCTATGGGTCTGAGCCTGCATGAAGTATTGCGCATCATGGGGCGCAAAGTAAACAAAGGGGCCACTATCGGTATTGCTTTGGTTTCCACAACGGTTAATTATGTGGTGTCCAGCTTGGGCGTTAGCGGATTTGCGCTGCGCGCGCACTTATTAAACCGCCGCCATGTGCCGTTTGGTATGTGTGTGACGGCCAGCATCGTGATTAGTGTGCTTTTATATTTTGTATTGGCGATTATTATTTTGCAAGGCTCTATATTGATGTTTTTTAATTCTTCCGCTACGACGATGCAAATTGTCAAAAACGTCTTGTTAATTGTGGTGATGTGCGTGGTGTGTGTATGCATTACGGCTTTCTTATTTAACAACGAATGGCGCTCTAAGTGGGTGCGCAAAATTTTCCGCTTGCTCAATAAAGTATTGTTTCATGTGTTTCGCGCTTTAATCCCGAAAGGTAAATACGATAAGTTTGTGGACCAATTGGACGAAGGGATTGATTTGATTCACAAGAAGAAGAAAAAACTGACCGGGGCTATTCTTTATGTGTGTGCCGATTGGTTTTTTACCATCTTGGTCTTATATTTTGCTTTTTGTGCCGTAGGTGTGCATGTATCGGCGGCGGGGTTGGTAACCGGGTTTGCTGTGGGTATGGTAACCACGTTAATCCCCGTATTGCCCGGCGGCCTGGGCGCGATGGAGCTGGCTATGACGGCTGTATTTTCTCAAATGGGGATTGATTGGGACGCGGCGCTGATGGCTACGTTAATTTACCGGGTTGTCTATTATGTTATTCCGGGGATTGTAAGTATTTTTATTTATTGGGGTTTGCAACTTTCCGAAACGCCGCGCCAATCCAAAAAGTTAAAGGGGGCTATGTATGAAGGAAAGAATTGATGAAATGGTGCCTAAAACTGCGCCAAGCTCTTATGTCCACCCGACTGCGGTAGTATCTTGTGCGGTTACATTGGGGGAAAATGTATCCGTTTGGCCTTGTGCGGTATTGCGGGGGGATATTGCCGAAATTGTGGTAGGAGAGAACAGCAATATCCAAGACAATGCCTGTGTGCATGTTAATTACAATTGCCCGGCCATTATTGGCAAAGGGGTGACCATTGGCCATGGGGCTATTGTGCATGGCAGTAAAATCGGCGATAACTGCCTGATCGGTATGAATGCCGTTGTGTTGGAAAGCGTTATCGGGCCGAATTGCTTAATCGGGGCCGGAGCCGTGGTAACAGCCGGAAAACATATTCCGGCGGGTTCTTTGGTGATGGGCGTGCCCGCCAAAGTGGTCAGAGAATTAAGCGAAGACGAGATTAATTATATTTTGCAAAATGCGCGCGAATATGTGCGCTTGGGTAAAAAATTTAAAGACGGCGTGGAGAAAATTTCGTGAAAAAAGTGGTATTGATAGAAGACTCCAAAACCTTAGCCGGAGCCTTAAAGGGGGCCTTGGAAATTGAAGGGGTGTCCGTCGTGTGGGCCCCGGACGGAGTGCAAGGCGTGGCCGCGGCCAAACGTGAAAAGCCGGACTTGGTGCTTTTGGATTTGATGCTTCCTAAATTGAGCGGTTTTGAAGTGTGTAAACTTTTGAAAACCGATAATGCCACTTGGCGTATTCCGGTGATTATTATGTCAACTTTGGTGGACGAAGAAAGCCGTCTGCGTGCGCAAGAAGCGGGGGCGGATTACTTTATCCCCAAGCCGTATGATTTGCCTGCCACGATGGCAGAGATTAAGAAACATTTAAAAATATAAGCAGAGCCGCCGTATGGGCGGTTTTTGCTTGAAAAAGAGGAAATTATGGCGGTAAAAATCAATATAGAACAACTGCAAGCTTGGTTGGAAGAGAAACCTTCCAAGGTGTTGGACGTTTTGAAAAAGAAGAAAAATTTAGATGCGGCGGCTTTGTTTATTTTAGGCGAAGCGCACCGCTTGTTGGGCTCTTTCCAACCGGCAATAGAAACCTACGCCAAAGCATTAAAGGTGACCATGCAGGCCGAAGAACGCATGGATATTTTGCTGGCGATGGCGGCCTGTTATCGCACTTTGGGGGTTTCTTCGGCGGCGTATGAGCTGGCCGAAGATGCATTAAAAATGGCCGAAGAATTGGAGTATGATGAATATGTGGTGCGGGCGATGCAAGAAATGGGTATGGCTTTGCGCGCGTGGGGCCGTTTGGACGAAGCGTTGGAAATTTTGGACGCAGTTTTGTCTGCTTATACGCAAGAAAAAGATTTTGCCGGTATGAGTTTTATTTGTTGGGCCAAAGGCGGCATTTACCGCTTGAAAGGTATGTTGCAGGAAGGCATTGCCCAATTTAAATTAGCCATTAAACACGCTAAAAAATGCGGTGATGAAATTACATTGGCTTATGGCTATTGCGGTTTGGCCGGTATCAGCCGTATCGCCGGGAAAATTGACGATTGCGTAAAAAATTATAAATTGGCCGAGAAAATTTTTAATAAAACGGAAGACTTGTTCGGCAAGGCTTACACCAATTGCGGTATGGCTAACGGATTGCGCCAACAAGGCAAATACGATGAGGCTTTGCGCCATTACAACAAAGCCGATATTTTATACAGCGGTATTGGCGATAAGGTGGATTTGGGTTTTGTGAAATGGGGCCGCGCCGATATTTTAAAACGCCGCAATAAATTGCCGCAAGCCTTGGCGGATTTGAAAGCGGCGCGCGAATTGTTTGATAATTCCGACGAAACCCGCGGGCAGATTTTAACCAAATTGGCATTGGCGCAAGTGTTATATGCCATGGGGCAAGTGGAAGAAGCCGAAAAACTATACGAAGAAGGCGTGGCACAGGCAAAAGGAGAAGGCTTGCATACTTACCTGGAAAGCTATACTTGATAGAGAGTAAGGCCTTTTTCAGTTATCAGTATCTTGTACACAGGAGAAAATATAAAGTTTTCTCCTGTGTTTCTTTTACACGGCATTTTCATTTGCGTATCTTGGTGTGGGCAAATGATTTTCCATTTTTGGGTTTCTTTGTTCCGACTTACCGCTCGCCGTAGCTAACACTACTTGCCTCGGGTAACTTACGGAACAAATAATTCCCAAAACTGAAAAATCATGCTATGAGCATTTGTTTTTCAGATATTGTTTTTCCCTGACGGATAAAAGAAAAAACTTGACTCATTTTTTTTTTTTGCTACACTTTGTGTGAAATGGCAGCGCGGGCGAAATAAAATGCCGTTTGCCGTGCCGTAAAAGGCCCGCAAGGAGAATAAAAATGAAAAAAGGTTTTACTTTGATAGAACTACTCGTAGTAGTCTTAATTATCGGTATTTTGTCGGCGGTGGCTTTGCCGCAATATGAAATAGCCGTGATGAAATCGCGCGTTTCTACGGGGTTTGCTTTAGCGAAAAATATCAAAAATGCCGAAGAGATTTATTATATGGCTAACGGCTCTTACACATCAGACCAGGCCGATTTAGACGTGGATTTGCCGGGTGGGTGGACGAAGAAAGATTGGAGCCATGGCAATTTGTATGAGTGGAGTAACGGAATGCAAGTGCGTATCAATACCATAGACGGCTCTGTGTATGTGATACCGGGTGGCATCAAGCAGGAAGGGGGAATAGAAATGTATTTTGATTATCCGACGGACCCGGTAAGGGCAAAATTAATTTCTTGTGCTTCGTGGAATAGCGTGCGTATGCAAAAAGTATGCAAAAGTATGGGGGGCACTTTGCGGGATGAAAGCGGCGGCGGTAGCAACAAGCATTATAGGTTACCTTTATAAAACACATTATGTTTTACCCCGTCTGAACAACGGGGTTTTTTATGGAAAACTAAATTTGCTATCATATAGCCATGGCAAAAAAAGAAGGCATATTAATCGTTTGCTCCAACCGCAAAGCATTCCACGACTATTTTGTTTTGGAAACGTTTGAAGCGGGTATTTCTTTATTGGGGGCGGAAGTGAAATCCTTACGGCAGAAAGAATTAAGCCTGGAAGGGGCTTTCGTGCGGGTGGAAAACGGCCAAGCCAAACTTTTTAATATGTATGTGAAGCCTTACAAATTTAACTCTTTGTCCGAGCCGGACCCGGTGCGCACGCGCCAGCTTTTGCTAAACAAACGCGAAATCCGCAAACTTTTTGCCGGGGCGGAAATCAAAGGCCAAACCTTGGTGCCGTTGGAAGTGTATTTTAAAAATGGTTGGGCGAAAATCAAGCTGGCTTTGGCAAAAGGGAAGCATAATTACGACAAGCGGGAAAGCCTGAAGAAAAAAGACCTAAACCGCGAGATGGAAAAAGGATTTAAAAACTCCATTCGCTTTTAAGTTTTTCCGCTCAGATTTTTATTTTACGGGAGGAAGTGATGAAAAAAGTAATTGCAAATGAAGCAGATGTAAAAGCAATGTTGGACAGATTGGCCTGTGAAATAGTGGAGCGGTATCCTAATTTAGACGAATATTGTTTGATAGGGATTAAAACCCGCGGCGTTCATATTGCCAAACGTTTACAGGAACGCATTGAAAAAATTACCGGCAAAACCCCGGCTATGGGTGAGCTGGATATTACTTTCTACCGCGACGATTTGACGTTGGTGGCCCAAGACCCCCAAATGAAAAGTACGGCGTTGGGAGCCGACATTAACGGAAAGGTGGTCATTTTAGCCGACGATGTGCTTTATTCGGGCAAGACTTTGTTGTGTGCGTTAAACGCATTGGCCCAATTCGGACGTGCCGAAAAAACGGAGCTTCTGGTTATGGTGGACCGCGGGCATCATAAATTGCCTGTCCATTCCGCTTTTACCGGGCGCTATGTGCATACAGAAGGCGACGATATTATCCACGTCCATTTAAAAGAAAAAGACGGCGATGATTGCATTGTGCATAATATCGGCGGACAACAAGAAGTAAAGTAATTTTAAATTCTCTATCCCCCGACGATAAACAAACATCGTTGGGGGACTTTTTAGCCCTTGCAAAAGAGCCTGTAATATTCTAAAATATACCTTAGATGGGCGGGTGGCGGAATGGCAGACGCGCACGGCTCAGGACCGTGTGGACGAAAGTCCTTAAGGGTTCAACTCCCTTTCCGCCCATTTTCTTTTTTACGGATTGACGGCATGAAAAACTATTATTATCGTCCCTCAGCCTCTACATTGGGCAGAAAGAAGAAAATCCGCAAAAAAGCGTCTTTTTCTTACCTGAAACCGATTCTTTTTTTCTTTGTATTTATTTCTTTGTGCTTTGCGTCCTATTTGGGAGCCACCAAGGCTTACCGGGCTTTTTCGGCTTCACGCCTGGCCAATTGGAAGCCGGAAACGGCTGTGGTCAGCGGGGTGGACGGGGATTTGCTGAAAGAAATCCAAGCCATTGCCAATAAAAAAGTAAATACGCAGTTTACCATTAAAAGTGCAATGGCCCTTCAAGAAACTTTGCTAAAAAAATATCCGCAGCTTCGCAAAGTAGCCGTGAAACGGGGGCTTTTGTCGGGGCAGTTGAAAGTAGAAGCGCAACGCCGCGTGCCGGTGGCAAAATTTGTATTGCCAAACAAATCCGTACGATTTATTGACCAAGACAGCTCCGTCTATGTGGACCCTAACCCGGCGCCGGATTTAAAAATTCCCTTTGTAGAATTAGAAGGCGTAGTGCCAGAAAAATTAGGGGGAGAATTTGTGGACCTGGTGGAAAGCTCCCTTAAATTAAAAGACCAATTGGATTTTGCTTTTTTGCGCTTTAACGCATCGGCTGACAGCGTGCGTATGCACATGCCGGACGGGTGTATTATTAATTTCGGCCCGGCCAAAAAAATGCGTCAAAAGGCCCGCCGCGCTGCCCAAATAGAAGAAATGGCCAAAGAAGGATTTCCGCATCCGCATGAGTTGGATTTTAGATATTTTGACGACGGAAAAGTTTTTTTAAGACAGATAGCCCATTAATTTTTATAATATACATAAGAGTTTTTATTGCAGGTGAGTTATGGCAAAGACAAATATTATTGCAGGTTTAGATGTAGGCAGCGGAAAATTGACCGCCGTTGCCGCGGCACATGACAGCGAAACAAATACTTTACAAGTTTTAGCCGGACGCAGTATCGCGTGCAAAGGCGTACGCGGCGGCGTAGTGGCAGATATTCGGGAAACTTCCGCCGGAGTCAGCCATTTGTTGGGCGGTATTGAGCGGGAGTTGAATAAAGACATCGACCACCTGTTAGTAGGGGTGCGCGGTGCGCATTTAGAATCTTTTTCCAATCACGGCACTTACAATATTTCCCGCTTAGACAAAGAAATTACGCAGACGGATATGAAATTGGCTATTGAAAATGCCAAAGCCATGCCTATTAAAAATGACAATGAAATCGTCAATGTTATTACCCAAGGTTTTGCCATTGATAAATTGCGCGGTATTTCCAACCCGGAAGGTATGGAAGGCTCTTTGTTGGAAGTAGATGTGCATATTACAACCGGTTCTTCTACGCACATTAATAACTTAGCTAAAGCCATTCAACGGCCCGGCTACAAAATAGACGGCACGTATTATGGCTTGGTGCCGTTGGGGGATTGTGTACTGACCCAGGAAGAAAAAGAAATCGGTGCGATGATTGTGGATTTGGGCGGTGAAACTATGTCAGTGGGGCTTTATATTGAAGGCGTGTTGAAGTTTTCCCGCGATATTCCCTACGGCTGTGATTTGATTACCAGCGACCTTTCCCGCCTGTTGCATACGTCTAGGCAAAATGCCAAAGAAATCAAAGAAAAATACGGCGTGGCTTTCCCTACTTTCTTAGACGAAGAAGGGGAAATACCGGTGCCTTCTTTGGACGGACGCAGCACGCATAACATTAAAAAAAGCTATATTTTAGATATTATCCAACCCCGCGTAGAAGAGCTGATGGAACAAATCCAGCATTGTGTTGCCACGTCGGGTTACAAAAATTTACCGATGGTGGGTGTGTTGACCGGCGGCGGCAGTTTGATGCCCGGTATGACCGACCAAGCCGTCAATATTTTAGGCCTTAAAGAAGTACGCCGCGGCGGGGTACAGCGGGAGTTGGTAACCTGCGATGAACAATTCTTGGATCCCGTTTACAGCACAGCCTTGTCTTTGGTGGTGTCTGCGATGGATAATCCCAGCTACGATGATTTTTCCCGCGAGAGCCGCGGTGGCTCTGCTTTTGGTAAAATCGGGCGTTTCTTCAAAGGATTGGATTTGTTCGGCGGTTGATACGCCGGGAGTAGAAAATGAGCGATTTGTTTATGTCGGCCGAATTGTTTGAAAGCAAAAAGGCCAAAATTAAAGTAATCGGGGTCGGCGGTGGCGGTGGAAATGCTATTAACCACATGGTTAATGCCGGCCTGAAAGACATTGATTTTATTGCGGTAAATACGGACGCGCAGGATTTGCGCCGTAACGAAGCCCCTTACTTGGTGCAGGTAGGTGAAAAAATTACCAAAGGGTTGGGGGTCGGCGGCGATCCGGAAAAAGGCCGTTTGGCGGCTGAAGAGTCCAAAGAAAAACTAAAACTCATTATCGGACAAACGGATTTGCTGTTCATTACCGCGGGTATGGGCGGCGGTACCGGTACCGGTGTTGCTCCGTATTTGGCTAAACTTGCCAAAGAAATGTATGGCGATGATTTACTCGTCATCGGAGTAGTAACCCGTCCGTTTAGTTTTGAAGGTTTCGTCCGTGAAAAACAGGCCGATGAAGGCATTAAGGAAATGCAAAAGTATGTGGACTCCATGATCATCGTGCCGAATGAAAAACTTTTTGCCAATATTGACCCGGAAACTTCTTCTCGCGATGCGTTTCAAATGGTAGATGAAGTGCTTTTGCAAGCCGTCAAAGGGATTGCGGAAGTAATTACCAAACCGGGTGAGATGAATATTGACTTTAACGATATTCGCAAGGTGATGTGCAAATCTCAAAAATCCTTGATCGGTATCGGCGAAGCCAGCGGACAGGGGCGCCATTTGACGGCTGTGAGAAAAGCCATCTCTTCGCCTTTGTTGGAAAATGCCGATATTCGCGGGGCTAAAGGCCTGATCGTGCATTTTTTGGCCGATGAAGATTTGACCTTAATGGAACAAGGCGAAGTGATGAATTTAATTCGCCAATATGCCAGCAAAGATTCCGTGGTGATGTTCGGGCATTCTTATGATTCGTCCTTAAACGGCGTGTTTAAGGTAACGGTGATAGCCACCGGCTTTGTTTCCCGCCGTACGCCCGTAACGGACCCGTTGCCGGAAAGCTACGATTTGAAAAAAAATGTATTTACTACATTTGATGAACCGAAAGTGCAAAACGAACAGGAAGATAATATGTTGATCCCTGCTTTTTTGCGCCGTAAGAAAAAAATATAAATATTGTAAAGGAGATTTACTATGGCGGTAGGGTTACAAAGTTTACTTAGAACAGTAGTAGATAACAAGGCCAGCGGCCTGCACATTCGCGGTAATTCCAACGCGTATGTTCGTTTGAATGGTCAAATCAAGCCCATTGACGATTCTTTTGTATCCAACGATGAAGCCAAAAAAATGGCGATGGCTTGTATGGGCGAACGTGAACGTAAAATTTTTGAACAATACAGCACGGTGGACTTTTCATTAGATGCCAAATCTTACGGACGTTTCCGTTTTAACGTTTTCCGCCAAGCCGGTAAAATTGCCATGGCTATTCGTCACATTCCGTTGAAAATCCCTACCTTTAAAGAATTAAACTTGCCCGAAGACGTACTCAAAAAAATCGCCGATAACCGCCGTGGTTTGATTATCGTAACCGGTATGACCGGATCGGGGAAAACTTCTACGTTGGCGGCGATGGTGGATTACATTAACCGCACCCGCAGCGGACATATTTTGACCATTGAAGACCCCATTGAGTTTATGCATACGGAAAATAAATGTATCGTCAGCCAATTGGAATTGGGCGTAGATACTCCGTCTTACACCGGGGCTTTGCGCGCGGCTATGCGTCAGGATCCTGACGTAATTATGATTGGCGAATTGCGCGATAAAGAAGTAATGAAAGCCGCCTTGGGCGCTGCCGAAACCGGTCAGTTGGTGCTTTCTACCATGCACACCGTGAACGTGCCGCAAACCTTGGCCCGCTTAACTGATGCCTTCCCGGTGGAACAGCAAGACCAAGTGCGTATGCAACTTTCCGAATTGACCCGCGGTATCATTTGCCAACGTCTTTTACCGACGATTAAACCGGGTATGATTCCTGCCTTGGAAGTCATGGTGGCTACACCGCAAGTGCGCAAATTGATTTTAGAAAACCGCAGCGGTGACTTGACCAAAGCCATGCAAAACGGCGAATTCTACGGCATGAATACTTTTGACCAATCTTTGGCGGCTTTGTATAAGACCAACAAAGTGGATATGGAACAGGTTTTAGCCGCGGCCAGCAGCCCTGATGCCTTAATGATGGCTATCCGCGGTGTAACCAGCAGCCTGGAGGCGGCATGAGCCGCCCCAACGGGCTTGTGGTGTCCATAGACGGCACTGCCGGAACGGGGAAATCTTCCGTCGGCCGAGCCGTGGCGGAAAAAATCGGTTACGGGTTTTTAAGTACCGGTGGTTTGTACCGCGCTTTGGCGTATAAAGTATTTGCCAATAAGGTGGATCCTACCGATACACAAGCTGTTTTGCAAACCGCTCAAGCTATTTCTTTTACGTTTGAACGTCAGCCTGATGCGACGTTAAAAATGTTTGTGGACGGAGAATTTTTGGGCGGTAAATTACACCTAGACGAAGTGGCCCAAACGGCTAGCAAAGTATCTACCAATGCCGCGGCGCGTGCGGTGTTAACCGAAAAAATGCGCGAAGTCGGCAAAGACGGCGGTATCATTATGGAAGGGCGTGACATCGGCACCATTGTATTTCCCGATGCGGAAGTAAAAATTTATTTAGATGCTACCGCCCAGGAGCGTGCCAATCGCCGGGTCCGTCAGTTACTCAGCAAAGGTTTTGAAGCGGATTATGCGCAAATTTTAGCTTCCATTCAAGAGCGGGATTTGCGCGATAGTACCCGTGCCGCTTCTCCGCTTAAACCGGCAGAAGATGCGATCAAAATAGACACTTCTTCTATGACGATGCCCCAGGTGGTGCATGCTGTATTAAAGGAAATTAACAAGTATGCTTCTTAATTTGGTAAAATTTAGTGCAAGGGTGTTCTTTAAAGTATTTTATGATTTCCGCGTGGAAGGGCTGGAAAATATCCCTAAAACCGGCGCGTTGATTATTGCAGGCAATCACTTGTCTAATGCTGATCCCCCGGCCATCGGCGGTTTTGCCGGATTAGTGCGGGACTCTCGCTTCATGGCCAAAAAAGAGCTTTTTGAAATTCCTGTACTCGGGTGGTTCTTTCGCCGTTGCGGATACATTTCGGTAGACCGCAAGCGTACGATCGGGGATTTTGGCGCTCTGGAAGGGGCCATCAAAGCACTGAACAAAGGGGAAAGTGTGGTTATGTTCCCGGAAGGGACCCGCTCTAAAACGGGCAAACCGCAAAAACCTAAAAGCGGAATCGGATTTTTGGTATACAAAACAGGTGCGCCTGTTTTGCCTGTGAAAATAGAAGGTACGTTCGGGTGGCCTTGGGTGCGCAAAATCCGCGTGAAATTCGGCCAGCCCTTTACCTTGCAGCAGGATCCCGCCTTGGAGCCCAAGGCGCAGTATAAACAATTTGCCAATGAAATAATGGACAAAATAAATTCAATTACTATCTAAACGGAGGAAACGCGCCCAACCCTACGGGGCTTGGCGTAAATAAGGACTTATGACAATGAACGAAGAAATCAAAACCACGGAAGAGATCAACGAAGCTGAAATGACGATGGACCAGTTGATCGCTCAACAAGAGTCTTTATCTGAATCGTTGAATAAACGTGAGATTGTGGAAGTAACCGTCGTACAAATTTCCGGTGATTATATCTTGGTGGATACCGGCGCCAAAAAAGAAGGGGCTATTTTAGTGTCTGAATTTGACGGAAAAACCTTGCCCGCCGTGGGGGAAAAGGTTTCTGCGGTGCTCGTTAAACGCGGCAGCGATGAAAGACATTCTATTTTATCCCACAAAAAAGCCTTGGAAATGAAAGGTTGGGATTTGTGCAAAACCGCCTATGAAAACAAAGAACGTGTCAAAGGGGTAATTTTGCAAAACGTCAAAGGCGGATATATTGTGGAAGTGTTGGGCGTAAGCGGGTTTATGCCGCTTTCTTTGTCTGAGCTTCACACCGCTTACAAACACTATTTGCCCGTCGGTGCCAAAATTAAAGCTGTTATTGTAGAATTTTCTAAAGAAAAACAAAAACTCATTGTTTCCCGCAAACAAGTGTTGGAAGAAGACGAAGCCGTCCGCCGCACGGAAGTATTGGGCCAAATCAAAGAAGGTGATGTCTTGCGTGTAGTAGTAGCTAAAGTGGATAAAGAACGCTTGTTCTTACGCTTCCATGGTATTGAAGGGGTTGTAACCTTGGAAAATATCGCCTGGAAAGAACCCGAAACCGCTATTGCCAACTATCGCCGCGGCCAACGCTTGAAAGCCAAATTGTTAAAGTTGGATAAAGAAACTCCGAGACTTGAATTTGGTTTGAAACAACTTTTCTTAAATCCGGCCGATGCTTTGAAACGCCGCTATCCGTACTAAAGCTCCGTCAAAGCCAAAATTGAAAAAATCTCCGAAGAAGAAGGTGTGGAATGCACCATCGGTAAAAACAACACCAAAGCTTTTATCAGCCCCTTTGAAATGGGCCGTGATTTCAGCGCCAACGTGGGTGATGTGATTACCGCCTTGGTAGTGGGTGTTGACCCGGAAACCTTCACGGTGAATTTGTCTGTTAAGAAATACGACCAAGCACAAAACCGCAAAGTGGTGGCGCAATACTTAAAACAAGCTCCGCGCCCGACTTTGGGTCAGCTCTTGGAAGATTCTTTCAAAACTGAAGAAGCCGAAAGCGAAGAAAACTAAGTTTAGACGCGTAATTGAAAAGCCGCCTTTCGGGGCGGCTTTTTTGTGTGCTTGGCAAACTGCTATAATTTAAATATGCCCGAAGAAAAATTGCTTATTCTTTCCTGTTGCGCTCCTTGTTCGGCCGGAGTAATTAAAAAATTGGCTTTGCAAGGGCGCAATTTTAGCGTATTATTTTATAATCCAAACATTGACCAAGCGCAAGAGTACCAAAAGCGTTTGGACGAGAATAAACGCCTTTGCAAGGCATTTGGGGTAGGGTTTATAGAGCTGGCTTATGAGCCTGATGTTTGGCATGAGGCCATACAAGGGCTGGAAGGAGAACCGGAGCGGGGGAAACGTTGCAGTAAGTGTTTTTATATGCGTTTGGAAAGAACGGCACGATACGCCAAAGAGCATGGTTTCACACATTTTTCGTCTGTGCTAGGGATTTCCCGCCATAAGGATTTGGAGCAAGTTAACGAGCAAGCCCGCCAGGTCTCGGCGCAAGAAGAGCTATTGTATGATTTTACCAATTGGCGCAAAGGGGGAACGGAAGAGTTGCGCCGGGAAGTAATAAAAGAACTGCAACTTTATAACCAAACGTATTGCGGTTGTATTTTTAGCCGTCGGGGGAAGAATGAAAAAATTGCTTAATCTTTTTTATATTTTGCTGGTGATTGTCATAGGTCTTTTAGTACAGGCGGATTTGGCATTGCGCTATGTATTGCCCTTAGAAAAAGTACAGCAAACACTGCAAACGCAAATATCTTCTTTAGCGGGGCGAGCGGTACAGGCGGAAAAAATATCCGTAAGCTTGACGGGGATTCATCTGCAAAAAGTAAAAATTGCCCATAGTACCGAAGAATCCGAACAGGAAGATTTATTTTTTGCCGATGAAATGATTTTGCGCTTTGCGCCTTGGGGTTTATTAAGCGGACATATTGATATACGGAAGATTGTTTTAGACGGCTTACAAATAAATGTGGTGCGTGAAAAAGACGGACGTTTTAATTTTGATGATTTGTTTGCTTCTTCTAAAAAACAAACCCAGCCTGTTGCGCAGGAAAACAAACCTTTTTCGCTGAACTTATCTTTAAAAAATTTATATTTAGATAACAGCCGTTTTTCTTTTACCG
>JAFVWP010000062.1 GCA_017501565.1 Elusimicrobiaceae bacterium
GAAGTAGATGCAGAAGCTTGCAACGTGTATGGCTTAGATTAGGAGAGAATATGAAAAAAGGTTTTACGATGGTAGAAATTTTGGTTTCCGTAATGATTATTGCCATGTTGGTCATGATGGCTATGCCCATGTATGAGCGGGCAGTAGAAAAATCCCACATAGCCGAAGTGGGGGCCACCTTAAAAAGAATGGGCGAGTCCAAGTTGCGCACGATGGAGTCTCGCAATGTAGCCACTTATACCACCGATTCTTTTGGCAAGAGTCAGCTGGACGGCAATTTTGCTAATACAGATGATTTTATGTATTCGCTGTTGCCCAGCAGTTGGCCGAATGCCGTTTGTGCCAAACGCTTGCGCGGGGATTTTAAAAATACCATCTTCCTGTTTATGGGGGAAGCGGGTATGGACCATTGTGATTGCCCGGGCAGTTACACCACAAACAGCGTGTGCGGTCAATACTGCAGCGGAAAGAATTTAATCTGCAACGGCCAATGCGACATATATGGTATGGACAGCATTTCCGGCGTAGGTACTTGTACTAGCATGTAAGATTTCAGACAAAACAAAACCCCGCTCCTAAGAGCGGGGTTTTTTGTGGTAGTTTTTATTTAATAATGCTGTGTACTAATTTGTAAGGTTTGGGTTTGTTCGCAGTAATTTTAACCGCTTGGGCAAAAAGCTCCGCGCCATCTGCCAGGCGTTTTTCATCGCTGGCATAGAGTACGGCAATCACTTCGCCTTTCTTTACCGCTTCACCCGCTTTTTTGGTCAGCCAAATACCGGCGCCATAGTCAATTTTATCTTCCATGGTGTTTCTGCCGGCCCCTAAAAGTACACCCGCCACCCCGGCCGTTTTGGCATCAATAAAGCCGATATATCCTTTTTTATCTGCTTTAAATTCCAATTTGAGCTTGGCATTTTTAAGATGTTTCTCCGGGTGATCTGCCACATCGGGATTGCCGCCTTGGAGCTTAACCATCTGACGGAATTTTTCCAAGGCTGAGCCATCTTCAATGTACCCTTCCAATAAAGCGCGTGCTTTTTCTAAATTTTTCTCTTTTCCGCTGATGACCAACATGTGGGCCCCTTCTTCTATCAAAAGTTCATAAAAGTCGGGCGCTAAATGTTTTTTGCCTTTTAAAATTTCAATAGTCTGATAAATTTCATTGGCATTGCCGATAGCGCGGCCCAAAGGTTGGTCCATATAAGTAATCAAAGCGCGGCAATTTAAGCCCAAAAGTTTAGCCGTAGCCACCAAGGCTTTGGCCAACTTTTGGCTGTCTGCCAATTTTTGCATAAATGCCCCGGATCCGTATTTCACGTCCATAAGCAGGCTGTCCACCCCTTCGGCATATTTTTTGGATAAAATGCTGGCCACAATCAGCGGGCGGCTTTCCACACTGCCGCTGGCATCGCGCAACGAATAGAGTTTGCGGTCGGCGGGAGCTAAGTCTTGCGTTTGGCCAAACATACAAACGCCCAACTTTTTCATTTGGCTATAAATAGATGCCGTGGGAATGCGGATTTTAAAGCCTTTCATCGCTTCTAATTTATCCAGCGTGCCGCCGGTATGGCCCAAACCGCGGCCGGACATCATCGGCACCGCCACGCCCGCGCAAGCCACCAAGGGGGCCAACGCCAAGGAAAGCCCATCCCCTACGCCACCGGTGGAATGTTTGTCCACTTTCGGCAGTTTAATATCTTTAAATTCCAACCGCGCACCGGATTGCGCCATGGCCTTGGTGAGCAGGGCCGTTTCTTTATCGGTTAACGGATTTAAGAAACACGCCATTAAAAAAGCCGACAGCTGATAATCAGGAACGCTTCCTTTCGCCGCGGCTTGTGCAATAAAGTTAAATTCTTCTGCGCTTAGTAGTTTTTTATTTCTTTTTTTAATAATAAGGTCCAACATTCTCATAGAGTGTGTCCTCCTCCACCCATCGGGGTGGAATTTCAGCATAGCATATTAAAGGGAAAAAAGAAAGAA
>JAFVWP010000063.1 GCA_017501565.1 Elusimicrobiaceae bacterium
GCTCTGCAAAACGTGCGCTTAAAGCTGACGGCGCGTGCGGAAGAAGTGTCGTTGGAAAAATTTTTAGAGCTCTTTGACGTCTTGAAGTCCGGCTTTTAATTCTAAAATTTGTTCTTGCGCACAAAAAGGTTTTACTTCGTTTAGATGTAGGGCTTTTACTGCGTGGGCTATCCGTTCTGTATTTGTTTGGGCCGCTGGGGAAAAATATTTTCCTGTTTGCAACATAGCTTGCAAGGGCACAAGGCCCACCAATTCGCTGCCTGTTATTTCAACGCCTATTTTTTGTGCTTCTTGGCGGGCCGCTAAAAAAACGCGATGTAGCGGCGCTTGATGAAAATCGGTAATATTACACGATACTTGCGCGCGGTGAAAATTATCCATGTACCAACCGATGGCTTTTACGCCGGTAAGTCCGCCGCCGCTTTGGCGTATTTTGGCGGCAATGATGCGGGCGGGGGCGGGATCTGATGTGTTGAGATTTAAGTTAAACGCAATTAAAAAGTTTCGCGCTCCCATGACACAAGCCCCTGTTTTAGCTACGGAAGAAGAAAATTCTTTAGGCCCGAAATCCGGCGGTAAGGTTTGTAGTTTTTCGGGCAGACTTTCGTATTCTCCGCGACGGATAAAGGCTAAATTTTTTCGTTGTGCTTCGCGGGCGGAAGCTTCATACAAATAAATAGGCAAAGAAAGTTGCTCAGCAGTGGTGCGGGCTATGTCTTGGGCTAAGGCGGCGCATTGGGACAAGGAAATATTTTTAAGCGGCACGAGCGGACATACATCTACCGCACCCAAACGGGGGTGTGCCCCTTGATGTTTGCGCATATCTATCAAACGGCAAGCCAAGCCGATAAACTGCGGTAATGTGTTTTGCATCGCTTGGGCAGAACCGATAAAAGTGAAAACACTTCGGTTGGCGCAAGGGTTGCTGTCTGTGCCTAGGAACGTAATCCCTTCACAACCGCGCAGAAAAGACTCCAACGCATGGATAACGGACGGATTTTTTCCTTCGGAAATATTAGGCACCGCTTCTAGTAGAGTCATATTTTTAATATAGCATAAAGAATAAAATAAATTCTTGTGTGTAAAGTAAAAAGTTATGCTATAATACTTATAGATACTTATTAAGTTTAGGTATCGGAAATAATTAAAACAAGGAAGTAAATAGTAAAATGGCAAACGGAAAAGTAAAGTGGTTTAACGACCAAAAAGGTTATGGTTTCATTACGCCCGAAGATGGTTCTAAAGATCTCTTTGTGCACTACCAAGAAATTCAGGGCGATGGTTTCAAAACCTTAGCCGAAGGCCAAGAAGTTGAATTCGAAATCGTAGAATCCGAAAAAGGCCCGAAAGCTGTAAAAGTCGTTAAAAAATAAATTTTTATTTTTTTAGACTTTACAAAACCCGCGCTTCAGGGCGCGGGTTTTTTAGTGAACGGAGAAGAAAAATTGAAAGAAAAATCATTAGAACAGGCATCGTTGGCAGAGCTTTGGTTTTTGGCGTATCCGCTGATTGTTACCATGGCGGCCCAAGTAGTGATGCAGTTTGTAGACAGAATGTTTTTGGCTTGGTATTCGCCGGATGCGTTGGCTGCTTGTGTGCCGGGCGGGGTGTTGGCTATGACTTTTGGGGCAATGTTTATGGGCTTAGCCAGCTATACCAGCGTTTTTATTTCCCAATATGATGCCAAGAAAAAATATGCCTCCGTTTCTATTTCTTTGTGGCAAGGTATCTTTTTAGCCGTCTTCTCGGCACTGATTTTAGCTTCTTTAACTCCGCTGGGCGGTTGGATTATCCGATTGTTTGACCATGGCCCGGTCGTAACAGAGCTGGAACTTAAATATTTTGGAATTTTAAATTTATTCGGCGGCTTTGCCGTTATTAATAATGCGTTGGCCAGCTTTTTTAGCGGGCGTGGAAAAACAAAAATCCCTATGTGGGTTACCTTGTGCGGGAATTTGATAAACATCGGTTTAGATTATGTGATGATTTTTGGGAAATTGGGTTTTCCGGAGATGGGCATTGTGGGGGCCGCTTGGGCTACGATATTAGGCTCTGTTTCCATGACGTTGATATTCGGCGGGCTCATTTTTGCCGGAAAACTGCGCAAACGCTTTAAAATATCCCGCCTGGCCGGGTTTTATAAACCGGTATTTTCGCGTTTGCTTCGTTTCGGTTTGCCCAACGGATTTGGTTTTTTGATGGATATTATGTCTTTTACTTTGTTTACGTTTATGGTGGGAAATATTGATATTATCTCCTTGCAAGCCAGCAATGTGGTAATGTCTTTACAACCGGTCGTTTTCACGATTATTTTGGGGTTAGGAATCGGTATTCAAATTTTGGTAAGCAAATACCAAGGTTTGAAGCGCGCGGACCTGGCCGTAAAAGTAGTAAAAAATGCCTGTAAATTGGGCTATGCTTACGCCGGGGCGGCGGGATTAGCTTTCTTTTTCGGTGCGCCGTTTTTTGTGGGGCTTTTTGTGCCCGCCGGTACGGAAAATGCCGCCGCCATTGCTGCCAAAACTTATCCGCTGATGAAGCTGGTCAGTATGTTTGTTTTGTTTGATGCGACCTATTTAATTTTCGGGGAAGCTTTGCGCGGGGCCGGAGATACTAAATTTTTTATGAAAGTAATGCTCTTTTGCGCGTGGGGCCTGCTGATACCCGGCTCTTGGGTGTTGATCTACAAACTCAATGCAAGTGTATTTTGGGTGTGGAGCTGGCTTGCTTTTTATGCGGCTTTGACAGCAGTCATTATGTTGTGGCGCTTCTTGCAAGGGAAGTGGAAACTGATTCAGGTGACGGCAGATTAGCTTTAAAAAAATAACCCCCGATTTTTTCGGGGGTTATTTTTGGGGGTGTTGCATCAGTATTTTTAATAAATCTTCATAAAAACGATTGATGTTCTCGCCTTTTTCAATAATATTATTGGCTATAAAAACAAAAGCGATAAGTTTTCCATTTTTATCTTTGGCATAACCCGCCTGGGCTTTTACGCCGTCCAATGTCCCGCCTTTTACATGCACGTCTTTGGTGCGCTGAAATGGAGCGAAAAAGCGCCGTAAAAGTAATAAATCCGCGCGGTCATCTAAGGTGGCTAAAGAGTTGTAATAATGCTCAAAATGCGGGCTTTGCGTCATCATATTCAAAACAGATAAAATAACTTGGGCACTGATCTGGTTATCTCTGGAAAGACCGCTCCCGTCATACAAAAGTACGTCATCGGTAGGGATATGATTGTTTTGCAAAAATTTATAAAGTTCTTCCAACCCTGCTTGGGTGGAGCCTTTTTTGCCGGCGTGGACGGCTAATTGACGCAATAAAATTTCCGCATATAAATTAAAACTGCGTTTGTTGACAATGTAAATAATGTCTTTAAGCGGGGGGGAAAAATGCGTATGCAACAGGCTCATGGACGGATAGTCCGGTGCCGTTTGCAATAAAATGCCACTGCCTTGCACCGAAATTTGATTTTGCTCTAATTGCTCTATCAGCAAATCCGTCAGCAGTTGGGCGGGCTCGGGTAAAGCGGCTAAAATGGTATAGTCCTTAAAGAGCGACGCGGGCAGTGTGCCATAAATTTCCATTTCATATTGCCCGGGCGCGGCGTAAACATAGGCTTCGTCTTTGGGGTTGTGGCTGTCAGCCGTTACAAAAGAGCGGATTTTAAGCCCTTCTGTATGGGGATAAAAAGACTTGATTTGCATTTTTTCCCCATGTTTGGATTGGGGGGAAAACGTAATTTCAAAAGAATTATCGTTAAAACTCAGCGCCGATGCCTGTGCCGCGAAATAGTTGCCCATATTTTGCCAATTGGTTTTGGTGGGTAAGGAAGGACCTTCAAACAAAGTTTCATCGGCATAAATATTGCCGTTTATTTGTTTGATTCCGGCGGTTTGAATTTTGTGAGCCCACTCTTTCAATAAATCTTGCCAAACCAAACTGCCTTGAACGCGTTTAGAGCCTAATGTGGGGTCGCCCCCGCCCCGAATGTATAAATTGCCTTCCAATGTGCCGTTTGCGGATAAAGTGCCGTCCATATAAATACGGGTTTGAAAGCGATGTTGCGGGCCGAAGGTTTCCAAGGCCGCCGCAGAAGTGAGAAGTTTAAGCGTAGAAGCCGGAGCCAAGCGAAGCTGGGAATGTACGGAAAAGAGTTCTTCGCCTTTCGGATACGCGGCTATGGCGGCCCAAGACGTTCCGCGCAGAACCGGGCGGTTGGCCATGGCAAGAACGGCAGGCGTTAAATCTTGCCCATCAATAACGGCGGGGCAAAGCAAGAGTAAAGCAAGAAGAAAAATGGATTTCATATTAAAACCAGGGATACCATTTATCCCGGTCGCGAATGTTGATGATAAGAGATGCTACCAGCAAATCTCTGGCCGATAAGGCTTGGGGTTTGTCTATATTACAGGTAAAGTAGTCAAACGCGCGTCCGGCATTTTCCAAACGGCCG
Organism: Elusimicrobiaceae bacterium; assembly: GCA_017501565.1. Lineage (GTDB taxonomy): Bacteria > Elusimicrobiota > Elusimicrobia > Elusimicrobiales > Elusimicrobiaceae > Avelusimicrobium. Next base: position 4,457 of record JAFVWP010000063.1, read on the forward strand.
CTGCTTTGCATCGGGCCTTCAATGTGATAACTCGCACGCAAAAAGCCCCACAAATGCCCGGTAATTTTACGGACCAACGCTTTGGCGGTTCCTTCTTCGGTAATGTGAGCCAAAACTTGGCGTTGTTTATCTAACATCTGCCACTTTCTGAGTAGCGAAAAACGTTTGCGCTCTAACAACAACACTTCTTTGGATTTGGCAAAATAGGCCAGGTAACATTCTTTTTTAAGGCCAAAGCCACGTTGCATGATATATACGGCTTTGTGGCCTTTGGCATCATAAAGAGCAAATTGGCGCAAGACCAATTGAGACCACAACAGCCCGCAAATAAACACAACAAAGCCCAACGGAATAATCAAAGAAACCGCCGAATAAATAGTGTTGTATGTAAATGCGCTGAGTTTGACGATTTGGGTGCTTTCCAATAAGCCCGTAAAAGCCATCACAAACACCGCACCTACCACCAAAATAATCCCGCCGAACAGAAACAAACTATCCCAGCGGCCGGAAAGGGAGATAAGCACATTGCCCTGATTATCCCGCGCGCGGAAAATGAGCGACGGCGTGCCGTATAAACGGCGGAATTTAATCGGGTAAGGGGAGTTGGGGTTTACCTGAGCGGCGGAATCTTTTTTGCGTACGAAAAAGCGCACCAGCAAAGCACCGCCTTGCAAGAAAATATAAACAAACAACAAAATAACAATGACGTCAAAACCATGGCCCAATTGTTTGATGTAGGGGGGCATGTTGCGTGTAACCAAGGTGCGCGGTGTTTTGGTTTTTGCTTTCACCGCCGGAGCTTGCAAAGGTTGCACCTGTTCGGCCGGTTTGATTTCTACCGCTTGCAGTTCGTTTTTGCTGAGCAAACTTTCTTCGGTTACTGCCGGTAAAGCATCAATGCTGTAAGCGCGTTCGTCGGTTAAATCCATTTCTAAAGAGCCGTCCGGTTGGGTGGCATCTTGCACCGGGGAAATGAACGAAAAAATTAAATCTGTTTGTGTGTAAGTCAAGTCTTTAGCCAAGACGGAATAGGCATTTTGCCCGATTAGAAAATAGCCGGAGCTGAAATCGTTTTTACCCGAGAAAAAATGAATATAGAAAAAAGGCTCCCCGGTGGAAAAATCAATACGTTTGATTTCTTCGCCGGTGTAGCTGTTGCCGACCACTTCCATCTTTTTCTTTTTTACGTCTGCTAAATCTTTTTGGACCTTTTTTTCCAGGCAAGCTTCATCTTTACAATCGGAAATAGGTTTGATGTCAATGCGGGCTTTTTCTTTGACTACCGACAGCACCGCCCCGGCCGTGGGCTTGGAAGGTTGCGTCCAAGCGGGGGGCAACTCCATATTAAAACGTCCGTCTTTAGAAGCAAAGACAGCCGCCTGTGCTAACGTCGTAGCGAAAAGCAAAAAGGTAAGCAATAAATGTTTCATAAGTCGGGCCCACTCGGGGCATGATATAAATTATTATATATTATTATGCGCTTGCGCGCGCAACTTTGTTTGGGGGGATTTTGTATTGCTGAAAATCGTTGCCGTAGCGGGGAAAAAAGTGTTATGATAGTATTGTATATAGAAATAAGGGAGAAAGCGTATGTCTATGCAAGAGAGATTATTGCAAAAAATAGAAGACTTAAAGGCTTTGTGGAAACAAGACGGCCTGGACGGCTTAGTTATTACCGATAATATTGACCAATTTTACATCTTAGATTTTTTCTTTTATCCCGCTGAAGCTGTACTGCTTTTGAATGAAACGGAAATTATTTGTTTTGCCCGGCAATTGTACGAAGAAACATTAAAAGAAAAATTCCCTTTTATGCGTGTTGTCGGTCAAGATAAACAAATGACCGCCGCCGCCGTGGCCGAAGCTGCCAAGCTCGGGCTAAAAAGAGTGGGCTTTGACGCCGGTAAAGAAAGTTATATGTCGGGCAGTTTGTTTAAAGCGGCCGGATTTGTAGAAGCAGACAGCTACATCAGTTCTTTGCGCCAAGTAAAAGACGAACACGAAATAGCTGTTTTGAGAGAAAGCAACCGCATTGCCTACCAGACTTACGAATACATCAAACCCTTGATTAAAACCGGAGTAAGCGAATGTGAAGTAGCCGCGGAAATAGAAAAATTTATGCGTATGAAAGGCGCTTCTGCTACTTCTTTTCAAACGATTGTCGCTTTTGGGGAAAATTCCGCCAATCCGCACCATAGCACTTCTTCGCGCGTACTCAAAGACAACGAAGCTGTATTGCTGGATTATGGTTGTGTATATGGGGGGTATTGCTCGGATATTACCCGCTGTTGGTGGCATGGGGATAATGAGCCTGAAGAATATCGCAAAATTTGGAACATTGTAGATAAAGCCCGCCGTAGCGGTATTGCGGCGCAAGCCCCCGGTGTGGCGGCTCAAAAAGTAGATGCCACCGCCCGCGCGATTATCACCGATGCCGGATACGGCGAATATTTTACCCATCGCTTGGGGCATGGGGTGGGGCTGGATATTCACGAAGAGCCCTGTAATGACCAAACCACCAAAGCCATTTTGAAAAAAGGCAATGTTTTAACCATAGAGCCGGGTATTTACTTGCCGGGCAAATTCGGTGTGCGCTTGGAAGATACGACGGCGGTTACCGATACGCAAGCGGAAATTTTAACCCGTAATTGATTTATGAAGAGTTTAGCGCAACAACGTTTAAAAGATTTTCAAAAACTTCTAAAAAATGCTTCTTTGGACGGCTACATCTGTGTAAGCCCGCTGGAGATGCGTTATTTTACCGGCTTGGAGCTTTTTGACGGGGAAGCCGTTTTTCTCATTACGCCGCGCCGTGCTTATTGTTTGACCAAAACGATGATGGTGGCAAAGTTGCAAGCGGTACAAGATTTTATTTCCATTCAAGACGTCCCCGGAGATATGTTGGCGGCCGCGTTGGATTTGGCTGTTAAAAACAAATGGGTCCGCTTGAGTTTTGACCCGCAGACGATGGATTTTATCCGTGGGGAAAAATTGGCCCAAGCCGGTTTTTCGCGGGTGGAAGGCCTGATTGCCCAAATGCGTCAGGTAAAATATGCCGATGAAGTAGATTTGATTAAAAAATCTTGCCGTATTGCCGCCCAGGCTTTTGAAGAAGTAAAACCCCAAATCAAAACCGGTATGAGCGAAGAAGACGTACGTATTCTGATGGCGATGGCGATGATAAAACGCGGTGCCGACAGCGTGCCTTTTAACATCGTTTGCTTTGGGGAAAATTGTGCCGATGCACATCACATGCCCAGCGCGAAACGCAAACTCAAAAAGAATGATGCCGTATTGATGGACTTCGGTTGTTTTTATAAAGGCTATTGCTCGGATATGACCCGCAGTTGGTGGCATGGGGATAAAGCCCCCGCCGAATATCAAAAAATTTGGCATTTGGTAGAGATGGCTAAAGAAGCCAGCGTAGGTATTTTGCGTGCCGGTTTGCCGGTGGCAGAAGCTGACAGAGCCGCCCGCAGCGTCATTGAAGACGGCGGCTACGGACAAAATTTTATTCACAGCACCGGGCACGGCATTGGGCTGGAAGTGCATGAAACCCCGTTTGTTCGCAGTGCGTCCGTCGGGGAAATGGAAGAAAATTTCATCGTTACCATAGAGCCGGGCATTTATTTGCCGGGTAAATATGGCGTACGTTTGGAAGATAGTTATTTGGTGAGCCGAACCGGAGCCAAAAATTTGACAAAAAATTAACGGGGAAACCCGCAAAGAGGTACAACTATGATTAACACGACCCAATTTCACGATGGTCTGATTTTTGAAGATGAAAACGGACAAATCGTTGAAATCATTGAATTCCAACACCACCGCAAGAGCCAAGCTCGCGCCGTTGTGCGTGTGAAATTGCGCAATATTCACACCGGTTCTTTGATTGAAACGTCTTATCGCCCGGAAGATAAATTTAAAGAAGTAGAAGTGGAAAAACGCCCCTTCACTTATCTGTATGACGAAGGCGATATGGCTGTGTTTATGAACAGCGAAAACTATGAACAAGTATCCGTACCCATCGCCAAACTCAAAGACCAAAAGAAATATTTAAAAGATAATATGGAATTGACCGGCATCTATATCAATGATGAACTTTTGAATATGGAATTGCCGATTAAAGTGCCCTTGACCATCGCTTCCACGGTGCCGGGCGTTAAAGGCGATACCGTAGCCAATATGACCAAAATGGCCACCTTGGAAACAGGTGCCGAAATTAAAGTGCCTTTGTTTATTAACGAAGGGGACAAAATTTTGGTGGATACCCGCACCGGTTCTTACGTAGAACGTGTGGTAGAACCCAAATAATGTTTTTGCTCAAGCGCACGCTGTTGGTTTTATGCTTTGTCTGTATGGCCGCTTCGGCGTGCGCTTTTGATTGGACGTATGGAAATTGGTTGGAAGTAAAAGACGTAAAAAATGAAGGCGGTGTTTTGTTGATGCCGCTTACGCGCGGGAAGTATAATAACGTAAAGGTTTTATCCAAAAACGTATATGATTTCCTTTCGCGGTGTCAAAATGATTGTTACTCCCCGGCAGATACGGCTTTTTTCTCAGTGTCGTCTTACCGCAAAGCCAAAACCCGTGAGCGTATGTTAATTGCGCAAGTGGATATAAATGCCGAGCTGTTGGTAACGTTTCTTGTGTTTAAAAATAAGCAGGGATTTTCGGTAAAAGGGCCGGAATCGGTTGTTTTTAAAGACAAGAAATTAGAGCAGGAAATAAAAAAATATTTAAAAAATTTGGCCGGAAAAGAACTATGAAATGTGTTTTGGAAAATACAATTGTGTTGGCAGATAAAGTGGAATTGGCGCATAGCTTTTTCAAACGTTTAAAAGGACTGATGTTCCGCCCCGGTATGGAGGCTGGAAGTATGATGTCTTTGGCTCCTTGCCCGCAAATTCACACTTGCTTTATGAAATTTTCATTAGATGTGCTTTTTCTGTCCGAAGACGGCACCATTTTGCATGTAATAGAAAATATGCGCCCCTGGCGTTTAAGCCCCATTGTTCGCCATGCCGTGCAAACCTTGGAAATGCCGGCAGGAACGTTAAAGGGCCGCGCGAAAGTGGGCCACCGCGTTGATTTTCAATAAGAGAGGAACTTATGAAAAAAATAATTTTTGTTTTGTTAGCCGTTTTTATTTTGGTTTTGCCTGGTGAAGCTAAAAATATTTGGGACGATTTTGCCACCCATGTAACTCAAGACAATGTGCGCGCCTTTACCAAAGATTTAGGCGGGCTGATCGGCTCGGGTACTTATACAACGGGTCGTGTGTTGGGGTGGGGGGGCTTTCAAATCGGGCCCCGCGGTACGATGATTTTTAAGATGAGCCAGGATAAAAACGAAACCGATCAAACCGCCTTGGGTAACCGCGAAGAAGTGGGAGAAGTGTTCTACCCTTGGTTGCAAGCCGATATTGGTATGCCTTTTCGTTTAGACGGCTTTATCCGCGCCAGCAGTTACCAGGGGATGACGATTGCCGGCGGCGGGTTGCGCTGGGGGATTACCCGCCCTAATGAAATGTTGGGCTCTTTCCAACCGATGTTGGTGGTGTCTGCCCATAGTGCCAGCGCGCGTGATTTTTCCGCTACGCACTACAATGCCAGCTTGGTGTTGTCTATGAAATTTAAATATTTCGTTCCTTATATCGGCGGCGGGGTGGATTATACAACCTTGCATATCAACCAGGCTTTGTTGGCGCCTGAATTGTCCGGTGATAACGAATATGCCGCCACCGCCCGCGCAACGGCGGGGCTTAACTTTAAGCTGCCCTCTTTTTTGGATTTAAGCCTGGCCGCTAACTATGCCTACTATGGCTTGGGGGCTGAAGCTTCGGTTTCTCTTCGCTTTTAAAGGGCCTATATTGCTCTGGGTCTAAAGACCCTGTTGCATTTAACGTAAAAATTATTTAATAAAGGTATGAGATTGGAAAGGAGAACAGAAATGAAAAAAATAATATGGGTCTTACCCTTTGTTTTTGCTGCCGTAACAGCTCATGCTGAAATGAATTTGGATCAGAAAATTATAGCCCTTGAAAAAGCGGTCATAACTGCTACGCTAAAAGCGCAGTTACCTAAAAGATTTGCCGACGAAACCAAGCAAGCCGAGTTTGATGCAAACTTAAAAAAAGCAGTGGCTTTTTTGGAAGATAAATTTCAGGTAGTGCCGCCAGATTACAAAATGGAACCGGATCCGGATCTTAGCGAAGAATGGCAGGCAATGTTTGATAAACAACTACAAAATGCAATAGAGGAGCAAGAAGCAACTTTATTGGTATATCTTCTGGAAGATGCTACTAAGGCGATGGCCGAACTCAAAGGCGAAGCTTTAACGCAAGAAGAGAATAATGCGGTTTATTATGCCTTTTATTGGTTGGTTAAAAAAGGCACAAACGCGCAAGATTATGCCCGTTATACCAAGTTTATGTATCCGTTGGAGTCTGAAGATTTACCGCTGGAAATGGTAGAGCAAGCGATGCAGGCCGTATTTATATCCGTTGCTCGCATTGCATAGAAATTTTAGGTATCAATAAAAACCCGCTCCGTAAGAGAGCGGGTTTTTTATGGGGAAATACGTCTATTTTTCGGCGGCGGCTTGCAAGGCTTTTACTTTGTCGGTGGCTTCCCAAGGGAAGTCCTTTCTGCCAAAGTGTCCGTAAGCGGCCGTTTGCAAGTAAATGGGATTGCGCAATTTGAAATGCTCAATAATTCCTTTGGGAGTCATCGGGAAAATCTTACGCGCGATAGCCGTTAATTTTTCATCGGAAATTTTGCCGGTAGCCGCCGTATCTACATAAAACCCGACCGGTTCGTCTTTACCGATGGCGTAGGCAATTTGAATGGTACATTCTTTGGCAAGTTTTGCCGCTACAATATTTTTGGCAATATAGCGCGCCATATACGCAGCGGAGCGGTCCACCTTGGTGGGGTCTTTGCCGGAGAAAGCACCGCCGCCATGCGGGCAACGGCCGCCGTATGTATCTACGATGATTTTGCGCCCGGTCATGCCGGTATCGCTTTGCGGTCCGCCAATAACAAATTTTCCGGTGGGATTGATAAAAATTTTGGTGTCTTTATCAATCCATTTTTTTACTGCCGGCAAAATGGCAACCGCTTCAATTTCTTTTTTGGAACGATCGGTAATTTTTGTGCCGGTTTTGTCTAAAATCTCTTCGGTATGTTGGGTAGATACCACAATGGTATCAATGCGTTGCGGTTCGCCGTCTTCGTATTCAATGGTTACTTGGCTTTTGGCATCGGGGCCTAAATACGGCAATGTTTTATTTTTGCGTGCCTTTTCCAGATTTTTCAAAATTTCATTGGATAATACCAAGGTAAGCGGCATATAATCGGTGGTTTCGTCTACGGCATAGCCTACCATTAAGCCTTGGTCTCCGGCGCCTCCTACGTCCACGCCCTGGCTGATGTCAGGCGATTGCTTGCCGATGACATTGACCACGGCGCAGGTATCGGCATTAAAGCCGTATTTAGCGTCGGTGTAGCCGATTTCTTTGATATGATTGCGGACTAATTGTTCAACATCTACCCATGTTTTGGTGGTGATTTCGCCACCAACAACCACCAGACCGCGCGTAATGTAAGTTTCACACGCCACGCGGGCGGCTTTATCTTTTTTCAAAATCTCATCTAAAATCAAATCGGAAATTTGATCGCAAACTTTGTCGGGGTGTCCTTTGGATACAGATTCCGACGTAAAATAACATTTACCTTGTCTAATCATGGCATACTCCAAATACGTCCGCATACGGGCAATTTAATATAATACTTATTA
>JAFVWP010000064.1 GCA_017501565.1 Elusimicrobiaceae bacterium
GGGCCTATATGCCGCGCGTGGTAAACCCCAAACCGATGTTGCCTACGCCTAAATTATCCACCGCTACTAATCCAAAAAAGAGCCGTTAATTTTTTGCCCGATATGCTATGGTAAAAAGAAAAACGTATGAATATTTTATCTTTATCCATAGCCGGTTTTTTATTGCTTACGTTGCAACTTTTTGTTACAGCGCATATTATTTTGCATAAAGAAGACGTCCCCAGCGCCATCGGTTGGACCGGCCTGGTGTGGTTGGCTCCGATAGTAGGAAGCATTGCTTATATCCTTTTGGGCATTAACCGCGTAAAAAGAAAAGCCATACGTTTGCACAATCGCGGAACCGACATTCTCACTCTTACCGGAAAAACCGCTAAAGAAATTGAAGCTTCCATTCCCGCCCCTTTGTGGCAATTATTGCGCTTGGGCTATAAAACCCACCCGCAACATTTAGCCTTAGGCAATAAGTTATGCCCGCTGACCAACGGCGACGAAGCCTATCCGCGCATGTGCCAAACCATTGCCGCCGCCACCCGAGAAGTATTAATTGCCAGCTATATTTTCAACAATGACCGCGCCGGCAAAATGTTTATTCCCGCGTTGGAAAAAGCCGTACAAAACGGAGCCAAAGTACGCATGCTGATAGACGGCGTAGGGCTTAATTACAGCAACCCGAATATTTTTCGCGCCGTCAGAAAAATAAAAGGCTTGGAGTTTGCGGTATTTTTGCCCAGCAAAAGCCCTATCAACTTACCTTTTGTCAATTTACGCAATCACCGAAAAATGATGATTATTGACGGAAAAACGGCCTATTTTGGCGGAATGAATGTATCGGAAGGGAACTTACTGCACCTTCACCCCAAGCAACCCATTCAAGACGTAACCTTTGAAGTGCAAGGACCTGTACTGCAACAAATGGCCCGCTTATTTGAAGAAGATTGGACTTTCTGCACCCGCAAGCCTTTCAGCTCTGTGGCCGCGCGGGAAAGCAAAAAACATGAAAACATCAGCACAACAGCCGCACGCATTTTACCCGACGGGCCTGATGCAGACTATGGAAAAATAGAGCAAATGTGTTTGGGGGCGCTGGAATGCGCGCAAAAAAGTGCCGCTATCGTTACGCCGTACTTTTTGCCTGAAAATAATATCTTATCCGCCTTGGAAACGGCCGCCAAACGCGGGGTGAAAATAGAAATTATCTTACCGAAAAAAAGCAATATTTGGGGCATGGATTGGGCCATGCAAGCCAATTTTAAGCGTTTGCTCAAAGCAGACATTCATCTTTACCTGGCCAGTGAACCTTTTGACCATAGCAAAATTTTCTTGGTGGACGATGTATGGCTTTTTGCCGGGTCTGCCAATTGGGACGTACGCAGTTTTAAATTAAACTTTGAAAGCAATATAGAATGTTTTGACCCGGACCTGGCCCAACAAGTGCGTCAAATCATAGAACGGAAAATCAAAAAATCAGTTTTTGTCCAGAAAACGGATTTTGACCGCCTGAGCCTGGCTAAGACCTTGCGCAATAATTTACTTAGATTGCTCACTCCGTACTACTAACCCGCGCGCATACCCGCCAATATGGTAAAATATAAGTAATATGAGCGACAATAAAGCCCTGGGCTTTAAAAGACAAGCCCTTAAAAAAGTAATTGAAGCCTTTGATAAAGGCAATTTAGAAACGGCCGCCTACCGCATTCCGCACGACGTTGTACCGCGCAATGCCAACTTGGACGTACGTTGCTGTGTATATAAAGAACGCGCCGTTTTCCGCGCCCGCACGTTAGCCGCGCTGGGCTTTTCTATTGAACAAGACGACGAAGCCACCTCTTTAAACGAATATGCCAAACAGGCCCTTTTACGCAAAGACACCCCGGAACTTCCGCTCACGGTGTTAGATATTGCCTGTAAAGGGTGCGTAAAAGCACGCCACATCGTAACGGAAGCTTGCCAAGGCTGTCTGGCGCGTACCTGTCAAACTGCGTGTAAATTTGGTGCCATTTCCGTAGTAAACGGAAAAAGCCGCATTGACCCCGACAAATGCAAAAACTGCGGTCAATGTAAAGCCTCTTGCCCTTACAATGCCATCACTTATGTACCGGTGCCTTGCGAACAGGCCTGCCCGGTAGATGCTATCCGAAAAGGGCCCGACGGCTTTGCCCAAATTGATTTTGAAAAATGTATTTCTTGCGGGCAATGTATGGGAGCCTGTCCGTTCGGCGCCATTATGGAACGCAGCCAACTGATAGACATCTTGTCGGCCATTAAGAGCACGCGCAAAGTGTGCGCTGTTATTGCGCCGTCTATTGTAGGCCAATTTGATTGTTCTTTACCGCAATTGATGAGTGCCATCAAAAAGCTGGGCTTTGATAAAGTAACCGAAGTGGCTGAAGGAGCCGATATTACCACCGATACCGAAGCCAAAGAACTCATTGAACGCTTGGAAAGCGGCGCGCGGTTTATGACCACGTCTTGCTGTGCCGCTTGGGTGGAAGCGGTGGAAAAACATTTACCCGCCATTAAAGAGTTTGTATCCCATACGCGTTCGCCGATGTCTTATATCGCTGAAATTGAAAAGAAAAACGGATACAGCGTTGTATTTGTGGGTCCGTGCGTTTCCAAACGTGTAGAAGGGCGCAAAGACCCCAATGTAGATTATGTATTAACCTACGAAGAATTGGGTGCTTTATTTGACGCGCGCAACATTAACCCGGTTGAATGTGAAGCAACGGAATTAGACCCCAATATTTCCGGTGAAAGCCGTTACTACGGCGTAACCGGCGGGGTAGCCAAAGCAGTGGAAAGTGCCTTAAACGGCCACCGCCCTATCAAAATGCAAACCATCAGCGGATTAGATAAAAAAGCAATGTTGATGTTAAATGCGTATGCGAAAGGGGTGGGAGATTTCCAACTCTTGGAAGTGATGAGCTGTAAGGGCGGCTGTATCGGCGGACCTTGCACCATTGCTACGCAGGCCAAGGTTATCAAACCCATCAAAGAATTGGTGGAAAACAGCCCCAAAGTAAAGCCCGCTTTTGAAAGCAAAAAGACGGAAAACCAATAAGCTGTTTTAAAAAAACCCCCGCCAAAAGCGGGGGTTTTTTACATGCAACCTGGTACTCCCGTTCCAAAATTTTCATCTATGCTTTTTCCCCACTGACAAAGTATCTCTGCTTTCCATTGTTCACCACTTATATAAATGCCCGACAATTCCCATGTTTTTCCGGCATCTCTAGTGCGACTAACTATCTCTCCGATCCATGTATCAGCAGCCGTGGCGCAAGTATCCCCTTTTGCGTTGCTCATTCTCATAAGGACGGAACAATAACTTGACCTGCAAGAAACACTCCAATTTAATTTACCATTACATGAAGAAGTACTATCTTTTCCCGTAGCAGGCATTTGTATATCTAATGCACCGGAATCTCTCGTTCCGGTAAAATATGTAGTTGTGCTGGGATAGCCACCATTAGCCAACAAATAGGAAGTAATCCCCTTTTGATAGGTGTTTAAGATAACATTCATTTCCGTCAGTTTGGCCTTAAACACCGCTTTTCTGTACTGCGGCAATGCCACCGCCGATAAGATACCGATAATTAAGACTACTACGAGTAGTTCTATCAAAGTAAAACCTTTTTTCATTTTTCTTCTCCTTGCGGGCCGATATAC
>JAFVWP010000065.1 GCA_017501565.1 Elusimicrobiaceae bacterium
CGGCGGCTCATTCGGAGCTACACCCGCACATTCGTCTTCTAATGCTGCAATGCTGTCACAAGACGGATAATTTTTATTTAAGCTAGCACAATATTCACCCTGACAGCAAATTTCACCGGTCTTGTAAGAGCGGATTTGCAAATTGTAATCTTTGCCTTTGGATTGGGCTACAATACCCGTAGAATCCAAAGCATACGAATAGTTCGTGCTGTTGGACGCATTGGCCAAAGCATCTACTTTAGATGAATCCATTAAGTATTGTTTCCCCAGCACACAGCGTTTTTCTTGCTCTGTACGGACTGCGGTCATAATATCTTCCGCTTCGGTCGTGCGGCGGGTCTCTATGACGCTTTTCATCTTAGGCACTGCTACGGTGGATAATACCCCCACTATCAGCACCACGACCAAAAGCTCCGCCAATGTAAAGGCTTTTTTCTTTTGATTTTTCATGGGATTTCCTTTTTGTAGTAATAAAGAACTTACAACATTATCATACACAAAAAATGAAGATTTTTCAAATACAAGCGGCAGAGAATAAGCAACTATTCGTTTTCCAGGTTGCGCTGTTGGTTTAAGCGGGTCCAATGGGCCCAACCGATAAAGGCCATAATCAGATAAATAATTCTCTTGGTAAGATAAACGGCATCAAAATGGGCCACGTACATTCCTACGGAAATAATATCGGTAATAATCCACCAAATATATTGCTCTCTGTATCTAAGCAAAGCCAAGATGGTAGCTACAACGCCGATGGTCAGCGTAAAAGCATCAAACCAAGGCACCTCTCCGTCCATTTCCACTAAAATTTCATGGCAAATCCACGCCGTGACCACTACAAATAGAGCGCACACCAGATTTTGCCATTTTTTCAGTTTTTTGGCTTTGGTTTTTTGTGTTAATTCGCGGTCTCTGTGTTTGGCCCAAAAATACCAAGAAAGGCAGTTCATGGGAATATAAAAGAAAATTTCCAAGGCGGCCGTACCCCAAATGCGCCAATACAGCAAGTAAACAGCATAGGTAATGGTATTTAAAAGCGCAAAAATAAAACTGCTGATATTGGCTTTAGCCGTAAAGAAAATACAAATAACCCCGCACACCGCACTGACAAAATTCACCGCGGTCAGCCAAGCGGGGTTTCCGTCGGAATTGCCTTGGGTAAAACTTTGCACCATCGCAATAGCGGCAATACCAATCATAATCTCGCCCATTAAGTATTCATACCAGGTAAGGTCGGCAAAACTTTTTTTGATATTATTGATGATGCTTTTCATAAATATTTTCTATTTGATAATCGTGCCCGTTTGGCCCGTTTGATAATGCACAATGCGGATTTCTATGCCCTTTTCTTTAGCCAAACGTACACAATCGGGGTGTAATACATTAGCGCCGTTTAGGGCCAGCTTATACATTTCGTCAAAGTCTAATATTTCATATTTTTGGGCTTTTAAATCTTTGTTCGGATCAGCACTATACACGCCGTCCACGTCTTTAATCATTTCCACATGTTTGGCCCCTAAATGACTGGCCAAAAACACGGCAGACACGTCAGAGCCGCCACGCTTTAATGTGGTAATTTCTTTATTTTCGCCAATGCCTTGAAAGCCCGCCACCACCGGCACATGGCCGTCTGCCAATTCTTTTACCAAGCGGTCGCCTTTTAAAGATAAAATATCGGCCCCGCTGTGGGAACAGGTGGTAATTAAGCCGATTTGGCTGCCCGTCAAAGAAACCGACGGCACACCGATTTCGCGCAAAGCAATGGAAAGCAACGCAACACTCACCCGCTCCCCGGTGGTAATTAACATATCCAATTCGCGTTTATCGGGGTTGCGGCTGATGCTGTATGCATGGTCTAAAAGGACGTCCGTCAAATTGCCGTTAGCCGACGCTACAATAACCGGTAAAAACCCCTGTTCGTAGCGGGCTTTAATCAAGTCGGCCGCCATTAAAAGTTTTTGCTTATTGGCCAGCGTATTGCCGCCAAATTTCATAATGCAAATATTTCTGGACATAAAAACTCCCTGTATCTATATTATTATAGCTAAAATGAAAGACACAATTCTAATCCATAAAACAGCGCGCAAAATTTTCCCCAAAAAACTAGTCTGTTTACAAAGGGGGTTCGTATGAAAAAAATAGTACTTTTGCGCCATGGGCAAAGCCTGTGGAACTTAGAAAATAAATTCACCGGTTGGACCGACGTGCCGTTAACACAACAGGGCATCAACGAGGCCCGCCATGCCGGAGCATTGCTAAAGGAACAAGGCTTTAATTTTGAAAAAGCCTACACGTCTTATTTATGCCGTGCCGTCAACACATTAAATTATGTTTTGGAAGAGTTAAACCAAGAATGGATACCGGTGGAAAAAAGCTGGCGCTTAAACGAAAAACATTACGGCGCCTTACAAGGGCTTAATAAACAAGAAACATCTGCCAAATACGGCGAAAAACAAGTGCAGCTTTGGCGCCGCGCTTATCTTTTTGCACCGCCGCCACTGCCCAAGCAAGATCCGCGCTTGCCGTATTTTGACTTGCGTTACCAAAATGTGCCTACGCCTTATTTGCCGGATACGGAGTCGCTCAAAGACTGCGTAGAAAGGGTATTGCCTTTTTGGCAAGAGCGGATTTTCCCCGCGTTGGAAACGCACAGCACGCTGTTGGTGGTGGCCCATGGCAACACCTTACGAGCAATCATCAAGCATATCAAAAAAATAAATGATGAAAAAATTATGGAGCTTAATTTACCGACAGGAGTTCCTTTCGTTATGGAATTTAACGGCTTATTGGAATTGAGTAAAGATTATTTTTTAGGCAACTAGGCAGAAATTGCCGCCAAAATGCAAGCAATAGCAGACCAGGGAAAAAAGAATCCCTAATCGGCAGACGGGACATTTTTGTTCCGTACAAAAACAAAATCGGATTTTTCGGTGGGGTAGCTTGCGCGGATTACAGGCCTGCCTGCTCTATGCCGGCAATCTTTGCTTCGGCAGACTCGTCGTACTCGTCCCCGCCTGTAAATTCAGCGCAGATGCGTTTGTCGTTCTCGCGGTATTTTTCGCCGGCGGCACAGAGAAAAACATCTTTGTCATTATACAAACGTGCCAATTTATAGCTAAAATTGCCGTTATTAACCCGATGAGCCACCACCCCGGCACTGGTTTGGGAAGTAGTAGCACCATGCAACGTAATTTTAAATCCGTTTTCTTCACAATTTCCGTCTAACGGCTGTTCGGCATCTTTGGTACAAAAAGTTACAAATGTATGTGCCGGAAAATTGCGCATATATCCCGGAGCCATATCCAACACACCCCAATAACGTGCGTACTTAGTATCGGTTTGCAGTTTAAAGCGCTGTTGGGAACGCCACACATTGCCCAACATTTGGTCCGCTTCGGCCAACCGCATCCGCTCAATAGCAAAAACATATTGCGGCCAGGCAAAGGCCGCCAAAATCCCTACGATGATCACGACCACCATCATTTCCGTAAGTGTGAAACCCTTTTTTTTATTTATATGAAACATAATACCCCTAAAAGAAAACAGATACAAACTTAAAACCTTTCACTTATTGTAACATAAAATATCAAAAAAACATAGCCACCCATCTGCCCTGTATATCTTGGCCGTCTAAAATGT
Organism: Elusimicrobiaceae bacterium; assembly: GCA_017501565.1. Taxonomy (GTDB): domain Bacteria; phylum Elusimicrobiota; class Elusimicrobia; order Elusimicrobiales; family Elusimicrobiaceae; genus Avelusimicrobium. Next base: position 3,637 of record JAFVWP010000065.1, read on the forward strand.
GCCGCTAAAACAAAAAAGCCCGCCCATAAGGGCGGGCTTTTAACCACTAAAAGATTAGTTAGAGGTCGGTTCCGGGCAATCGCCGGCGGTTTTGTTGTTGCAGCAAGAGGTTTCTACCGAGTCAACACCGCAGAAATCAGCACACAAGGCTTTATCCGTTTCTTTGGTAGCGGTACAAGTCGTGTTGGTGCTTTGATAGTGGCGTTTCAATACATAGCTGTATTGGTCGTTGCCTACGCGGGTAGCTTCAGCATAGCCGGAACCATAAGCACCGACGCCGGTGCCGTCCAACACAATGGCGAAACCATTGTTACATGCAGCAGCGGTTTGCGTATTGCTGTTGGGGCCTTTGGTGCAGAACACAGCGTTGGCCACATTGGTCGGAGCAACGTCCAAACCGGACCACAAGGTGGAGTAGCTGTTGTTTTTCATCCAGCGGCGTTGTTGGGCTTGAGCGGTGGAACCTAACAAGGTGTCAGCTTCCGCAATGCGGGCGCGTTCTACCGCTTTGAAGTAAGCGGGCAAGGCCATAGCGGCCAAAATACCGATAATCAATACGACTACCAGCAATTCTACGAGGGTAAAACCCTTTTTATTCATAAAACCTCCTACAGTTTTATTGAGAATTGAAGTTAGTAACCTAACTGGCTACTCCTTTAGTTTAACATTAAGATTTAAAAAATGCAAGCATTTTTTTAAAAATTTTTAGTTAGAAAAAATCCCGTCTGAAAACGGGATTTTTTAAATCAGGTACTGCTGCCTCCTTGGAAGTCTTCGTCCGGAAAATCCGTACAATCTCCGTCGGTTTTATTATTACAGCAAGACGTTTCTACCGAGTCAACACCACAGAAATCCGCACACAAAGCCTTATCCAAATCCGTCGTAGCGGTGCAAGTAATATAAGGGCTTTGGTAGTAGCGCTTTAATATATATTGGTATTGGTCATTTCCCACGCGCGTGGCAGTGGCGTGCCCCGTACCATATTTATTGGCGCCGGTGCCGTCCAATTCAATGGCAAAGCCATTATTGCAATTTTCTTTATCATCTTGATTGGCAGGCCCTTTGGTACAAAACAAAGATTTAGCATCATTGGTAGGAGATACGTCCAACCCGGAAAACAATTTTGTATAAGAATTGTGTCTCATCCAACGGCGGCTTTGCGCTTGGGACGTAGCCCCCAAAATTGTTTCCGCTTCGGCAATACGCGCTCTTTCTATTACCTTAAAATAACTCGGCAGTGCAATCGCGGCTAAAATGCCGATAATCAACACACCAAACAAAATCTCTGAGAGAGTAAACCCTTTTTGATTCATATTCCTCCAACTCATTAATAAAAGTTAAACACGGCACAATCTGCCGTAAGTCTTAGTTTATCAATAAGTAAAGCACAAATCAAGGCACGCCCCCAAAAAACCCGGCTTATCGCCGGGGTTTTTTATTTCTTTTTATTTTTTTGATTTGTTTTTTGTGCTTTGGGCTGATTTACTTTTGCCGCTTTGGGTTGTTTTTTCATCGCGGCCCCTTTAGCCCCTTTATAAAAAGAAGCATTTAAAAACTGCCCCTTATCTTTTTGGTTCATCGGTTTTTTAGCAAAAAAGGGCCCTTGTTTTTTTCCGTTTATCTTCTGTGTTATTTGCAGCGGTTTGGGTTTTAGCGCCGGTTTTATCTGCGGTTTAGGGGCCGGTTTCTTAGTCGGTTTCGGGCGCATCACTACCGGGCGGAGAGCCGGCTTGGGCGCCGTCTTTACAATCACCGGGGGGCGATGAATATGCTTATGCACTTGGTGGTAATGCACCACGCGCGGTTCGTCTTCTACAATAAACAAAGAAGGGGCTAAAAAGTCCGCCCGCGCATGGGCGGTGGAAAGCGTGGCGGCACAACCGCTCACACTCAAGGGGCCTATGATAGCTATTGCCATTATTTTCCATTTGTTCATAAGGTTACCTCCTTTTATCTCTACTATATATATAACCCATACCTTTCGCATTTTATTGCAAGGCGACTAATTCTTTTTTACCATTGAAAAACAAGAAGATATTTTTTACCCTAATTTATAACAACTTAAAAAGGGGGCAGAAGTATGACGCAAAAAATACATTGCAGTTATCTGACAAATACAAACGTAGAAATCAAAACAGACGGAGTAAAAGACATTCTCCACACCGCACATGACGGAAAAAACCAATACGCCACACCGGGAGATCTGTTGGTGGCGGCGTTGGGCGCATGCACCTTGACAATGATGGGAGTCATTGCAGAAAAAAACGGAGAAAAACTAGACGGAGCCAAACTTTCGCTGACGCCGGTATTCGCAGAAAACTTGAGCGGTCTGCAAAAAGTAGATTTGCACATTGTTTTTCCACCGCATTTCAGTTCGGATTTACGGCGCAAATGCTTAAGTGCCGCCAAGAGCTGTCCGGTTCACCGCAGCTTAAATCCGGCCATTGTTTCCAACATTACCTGTGAATAGTCCAAGCCCCGCCCAAAGGCGGGGCTTATTGCGTAACCATATAAAATTGATACAATAATTATATGGATACTGATTTATCTGTAAAAGAAGCCTTTACCGCGGCTATTAATTTTATCCGCAAAGCACTCAAAAAATACACTTTGTTTGTGTTGCATTTGTCCCCGCATCAAAATATGTTGCAAGGGATATTGCTTTATATGGTGCTTGGGTTTATTGTGTTAAGCCTTCCCTTTATGGATAATGGGGAAGTAAGCTTTATTGACAATTTATTTACGGCCGCCGCGGCGGCTTCTACGGCGGGTCTTACCACCGTGAACTTTGCCGAATCTTACACCTTTTTAGGCAAATTGGTCGTGCTCATTATTATCCAAACGGCCGGTATCGGATATATGACGATGTCTTCGTTCTTATATCTTTCTTTTTCCCATCGTTTACGCCACCGCCATACAGAAGTGTTAAATACGGAGTTTTCTTTACCGCGCAGTGTACGTTTGCAAGATTTTTTAAGAGCGGTGATTATTTTTACATTCTTGGCTGAAGCAATCGGTACAGGTTTTCTTTACAATTACTTTATCCGTCATGATTATACCCCTTTTGATGCCATGTGGTATGCCGTTTTCCACAGCGTATCTGCTTTTTGCACGGCGGGATTTTCCTTATTTCCCGATAGTTTGATGTCTTTTGCAGATAGCAAAACCATTAATATTGTCATCTCGGCCCTTTCTTTGGCAGGGGCAATGGGGTTTATTGTAGTGACGGATATTTTCAACCGCATTGTGGGCCGCACGCGGAAAATTTCTTACACGACCAAAATCATTGTGCTTTTTAGTTTAGTGGCCATAGTTTTATGTTCTTTCTTTATCTTAATCACCAACCCGGGCTTGCACCCGTCGGCGGCGGTATTTCAGGCCATATCGGCCATGTCCACTGCCGGATTTAACACCATTCCCATTCCCTCATTGACCCTTTCTTCTTACCTGGTGCTGATGGCCATGATGTCCGTTGGCGGCTCGCCATCCGGCACCGGGGGTGGCTTAAAAAGCACCACCGTTACTTGTTTGATTGCCACGGTTTCCAGCCACTTATTCGGGCGCAAACATATTACATTTTTAGGGCGGCAAATTCCTTTGCACCGCCTTTACATTGCCAATTCTACTTTTATTTTTTATATCTTTATGCTCTTTGTAACCATGTTCTTGCTGACTTGGGTAGAAGAATTGCCTTTCATTGATTTATTCTTTGAAGCGGTAGCGGCCCTAAGCACCGCCGGCATTTCCAGCGGCACGACGGAGCAGTTGGGCTTTTTGGGCAAACTGATTATCATTGCTACTATGATTATCGGGCGCGTGGGCGTTATTACGTTCGGCATGGCTTTGCTCAAACGCGATGAAGATGAATTAGAGGAAGAAGAAGAACACATCAAACGCGAGGATTTGGCGGTATAAATTTATGAAATTTTCCATTATCAGTTTAGGTTGTCCTAAAAATTTAACCAATAGTGAAGAGTTCACCGCGCGCCTGATCGGCAAAGGGCATGAGCTTTTGTTAGACCCCGCCGGAGTTGATGTGCTTATTATCAATACATGCGGTTTTATTGCTTCCGCCGTACAAGAAGCCGAAGACGAAATCCGCCATGCTTTGCAATTAAAAGAAAAAGGGCTCATCAAAAAAGTGGCCGTTACCGGGTGCATGGTAGAAAGATACAAAGAAAAAATATTACAGGATTTCCCGCAATTGGATTTGGTATTTTCTATCAGCGAACAAGAAAAAATAGAAAAAACTTTGCAAAAATCCGGCTTGCAAGTATCGGCACTCCCCAAAACCTTGCACTTGCCAGAATATAAAATGAGCTTAACTGCCGAGCATACCGCCTATTTAAAGGTAGCAGACGGCTGTAATAACCGCTGTGCCTATTGCACGATCCCTTTTTTACGCGGTCCGTACCGCTCCAAACCCATGGAAGATATTTTACGCGAAGCTGAACTGATGACCGATAACGGCGTGAAAGAAATTTCTTTAATTGCGCAAGATACCACTTCTTACGGGCAAGATCTATACGGCACGCCACAGCTGGTGCAATTACTGCGCAACTTATTGCAAAACCGCCGCATCAAACGTTTGCGCATCATGTATGCCTATCCGCACCGCGTGAGCAAAGAGTTGGCGGATTTAATGGCATCTACACCGCGCATTTTTCACTATTTGGATATTCCTTTGCAACACATTGCAGACCCGGTACTGCGCCGCATGAACCGCCATTGTGACGGCTCCCAAATCCGCCGTACGCTAGATATGCTCAAAAAGCAAATCCCCGACATTTCCTTGCGCACTAATTTTATTGTAGGCTTTCCGGGGGAAACGGAAGAAGATTTCCGCCAATTACAGCAATTTGTAAACGATTATGAGTTTGACAATATGGGCGTGTTTGAATATTTCCGCGAACCCGGCACAACAGCCCACGATTTAGCGGGCCAAATTTCTCCCGCCCTTAAACAAGAGCGCCGCCTGCGCCTGGAAGAAACGCAAAGCCGCGTAATTGACCGCCTGAACACCCGCTTACAGGGCCAAGTATTAGAAGCCATCGCCGACGGCCCGACCTTCGGACGCACCTACAAGGACGCCCCGGACATTGACGGACAGGTCCGCTTCACGCGCCCGGTACAAACAGGCCGCATTTTCAAAGCACGCGTAGTGGAAACAGACGGCTATAAACGAACATTAGAACCTTTGAAATAACAGCTAAAACCCCGCTTGAAGCGGGGTTTTATTTTATAACTGATTGGTTAAAATACTGACGATAAAAGAGTTCCACGCCACATCGCGTTCTTTATCCATTTCATCGGAAGCGGCAAAGTCTTTTTCAAACAAACGCTCTTCCAATTCTTTTACGAAAGACGGGTCGCTGATACCCAAGCTCATTTCTTGGTTGATAAACAGGCTCATCTTGTCAAAATTGGCCGAGCCTACCACCGCCCAACCATCGTAAATAGCTGCTTTAATATGACTCATACCGCGGTAAAAATACACCCGCACGCCGTTGCGCCAAAGGCGGTTAGCCATGATTTGGTTATTGGCGTCCATGATAGTCACATCGTTTTGGCTGGGCAAGATAACCCTTACGTCCACCCCGCGCCCGCGCGCTTTAATCAGCTCGCCCACAATGCGGTCATCGGAAAAATAAGCATTTTGAATATAAATGCGTTTTTTAGCTCGCTTAATCGCTTCCAATTGCGCGTGGAAAATTTCGGCTTTGGTCGGCTTGGTATATAAAAGCCGCACATCAATCATACCCGGTTTTTCTTCATTAACAGCGCGGTATTTTTTACTAAAAAGTTTGCGGTACCCGGCGGCAAAATCGCCCCCCCAGCCGTTAAAAGACCAGGCTTCATAAAAATTTTTAACCAATTTGCCCACCACCGGTCCGCGCAAGGCCACCATCATATCATGCCATGTGTAGCGGTATTCTTCACCGATATTCATACCGCCTGTATAGGCAAGCTCCCGGTCCACCAAATATACTTTGGTATGGTCAAAGGTGGCCCAAGTGTTTAAATGCGTGCGCGCTTTGGCCGAAGAGCCTTTACGCAAATATCGGGTAATGCTCTTGGGCATGACGAAATCTTCTTTATAAGCCAGCTCCGGCACGCGGGTAGAATTGACGATAGCGTTTAATTCATCGGTCAACACGCGCACATCTATCCCTTCATCAGCGCGGGCTTTGAGCAAATCAGCTAATTTAAGGCTATAAGGGTCCGTCGTAAAAATATAAGCACGGGTAAAAATAGAATGTTTGGCACGTTGGGCCGCCAAAATAAAATGCGGAAAAAATTCCACCCCGTCAATCAGCAGTTCCACAGATGCTTTATAATTTTGTTTGCTGATTTTTTTATTCAACCAAGCATTAAAGCTTTCCAAATCCATTTCTTCTTGTCCATCGGTTAAAGCAGGCACTTCCGGCAGGTCTTTATATCCCGGGGGAAAGGCCGTATAAACAGACGCTAATGTCAAAGAACCCAGGCGGGTAACGGAAGTAAACGGAGCTTTAATAATACCTAAAAAATGGCTTTTAACAAAGAAAGACCACAAAAAAGAAGTTGAAAAGCCCAATTGGGTCATTTCTTTTTCCAACTCATAGTAAGGCGGCAACTGCAACGGCGTCAGCCATTCATGCTCGGTATCCACATACACAAAGGGGGTCAGGGGTACATTATCCAACCGAAGCAAAAAACGCGAATAGGGAATATCGGTCAACGTCACAATTTCTTTTATTTTTTGGAAAACCAATCGGTTAAATTCTTCCCGTTCCACTTTGCCGGTGATTGCAACGTCAGCCGGAGCTTTGGCAAGCTCTACCAAATCCGGCTTTCCGTCTGCGTTTCGGTAC
>JAFVWP010000066.1 GCA_017501565.1 Elusimicrobiaceae bacterium
AGCCGCCGAAAAACAAATTGATGCCAAAATAATCAAACTTAAAGAGCTGCAAAAAAATCTTCAGGAACTTCTTGGGCTTTACGAAAGCAAAGAAAAGGAAAAAATGGAAAGTCTGGTGCGGATTTATTCCAACATGAAGCCCAAAGACGCCGCCCGCATTTTTAACGACTTGGAAATGCCGGTTTTAATTCAGATTTTCACCCAGATGAAAGAAAACAAATCATCGCCGATTTTAGCCGCCATGGACTCAGAAAAAGCCCACGCTTTAACGGTAGAATTGGCAAAGAAGAAGGACATCGGCGAAAGCATTTCCAATCTTACGCCATAAGCTTTATATAACGTTTGGATTTTAATAAAATCCGGCTATACTGCTTGCATGATGAAAAACCGTAAGGACAACATTACAGCCATTTTACCGCATTATCCTGCGGATAAGGACGAAGCACAGATGCCTTCCTCTACGACTCTTTTTGTCTCTCTTTATTTTATTGTCTTGGTTTTCTTTATTGTTTTATCTTCCATGACGGTTTTCGCTCCTGCCAAAGTAAGCGCCGTTACCAGCAGCGTAAAAAACGCTTTTGGAACGGAAAAATCCCAAACTTTCAGCAATCGTTTTCTGACTATGTTTCATAACATAGAACCGTTAAACGAAAACATATCTCCGGAAAAATCCTCCGATAAGCTTTATCTTTCCTTTGCTCCCGGACTTTTATTTGCCAAAAGCAATCAGATGATATCTCCCCGCTATCGGGAAACTTTTTCTCGGCTGTACCAATTCCTTACCGAAGCCGAAAAAAACGATAATTTTACAACGGAAATAAGCATTTCCTATCCTTCGCCGGAGCTTATGAATGACAGCATTTCCAAAGCGGCTTTTTTGGCAGAGGATTTTCAAAAACACGGCATAAAATCTGTTTCTTCCGGTGTAGTTTTGGGCAAAGAATATCGCCTTTTCATTATTATTTCCCGCTCACCGTCGGTTAAAGAGGAATAGCAATGCGCAGCAAAAAATCTATCCATTTCACCGACCCCGAAGAACCTTTGCGGATATTCAACCCTCAAGAGGAGTATAACAGCCAAGACCGTCTGGATTGGCGGTTAACTCTTGCGGATCTTTTAGCCCTATTGATAACCTTTTTCACCATGCTGTTTGCCATGTCAGACTTTGATATGAACAGTTTTTCCAAGCTTTCTTCCGCAAAAAACAAACCCGTAGCCATAGAGCAGAAAACTCTTATTGCCGGAGAATCTTTACCCTATATCTTAACGATTATTTCCAGCCGCATTGCGGAAAATCCGGAACTTTCCAATCTTTCACCGTACATCAGCGACGACCGTTTAATTCTTTCGCTCACCGCAGATGATTTAAGCCACCTGCACAAAATTGCCGCTATTTTCACGAACCTTCCGAACCGGATAGAGATTATCACCTATCAACCGGCCAAAGTTTCTTCTTTCCGAGCCGGCTTAAAAAAAGCTGCCGACGTTCAAGAAATCTTTACTTCTCTGGGCTATGATAAGCCAATAAGTATAAAAACCGCCGTTTTAAGCGGTAAAAATAATAAGTATTTAACAAAGATTGATGTTATAGTGCTTCCGTTGCACGAAGATTAAAGGCTCCGCATGATACAGAAAGTAGTTTTGGCAGTTATCGGGATTTTAGGAACAAGCTTTTTGCTTTCTCCGAAAGCTTATGCTGACGAAGCCGTCCTTAATACCTCTCGGCACGGAGCATTTGGCCGTTTACATTTTATCTGGCCGGAAGAAACCGGCTATCAGGCAAAGATTACCGGTTCAACTTTGGAAATCATCTTTGCAAAACCTTTGGACAGCGATGTTTCATTTCTGGCGAGCAACCTTCCTGATTACATAAGTTCTGCCACTCTTTCCAAAGACAAAAAAAAGCTTTCTGCCAATCTTACCAAACCTTTTTCTTTACGGGCATTTTCCACCGGCAACACGGTTTTTGCGGACTTAATCGGCACCGGAATACCTCTGCCGCAAAAGACCGAAGCGCCCAAAGCTCCCGCCGTTCCTGCCACACCTAAACTTGATATCCGCACGGGGAACCACTCTGACTATACAAGACTGGTTTTTGCTTGGGATAAAAAAGTTCCTTACCGCATGGAAAAAAGCTCCAAAGAAATTGCGATTATTTTTCCTTTCTCTGCCGACTTTAACCGGAGCAAGCTTTCCGCTTCCTTACCGGCAGAGTTACGGCCTTTTACAGTTCGCAAGCTTAAAGACGGCATGAAAATAGCTTTTCCGCTTCCCACCGGAACAACCGTCAAAGACAGCATCCTTGATAACCGTATTATCTTGGACTTTGTCCGCACTCCGCCCAAAGTATCCGAGCCGAAAAAACCGATAGAACTTGCACCGGTTCCTGTTCCGCCGGAACCGAAAAAACCGCTTACGCCACCGGAACCGGCAGAAGCAAAAGACACCAAACCTGCCAATGAAGAAAAAGTTACGCAAGCATCAACACCTGCCGCAGAACAACCGTCAGCTCAACCTGAAGCTACTGTAAAATCTGCCGAGCCTGTTGCCGTACCGGAAAATGAACCGCCGGCACCGCTTGCCGCACCGATAGCCCAAACCACACAAGAAGAAATCGCCACCCCTGCGGAAGAAATCTTTTCTTTGGAAGAAGATGATTCGGAATTACCGTCCGAAGACTCTGTACCGGCTCCGATTGCTGCCGCCAGTTTAAGCTTTCAACAAGGACCCGAAAGTGCCGTAGCCGTCTTTAAAAACAACGGTTATTTATGGGTTGTTTTTGACCAAGCTTATCCGGTTGACTTAAATCTGCTTCGTCGCCTTGGGGGAGACATTGTTAAAGAAATAATCCAATTCCCCAGCAACACTGCCACCATAATCAGGATTATCGTTGATCCTCGGTACAACCCGAGTGTCCGCAGAGAAGGCACCCTTTTCATTTTGGATTTAATGATGCAGCCTCTCCAACCTAATTTTGCTTTGGAAGTAACTCCGCAAGCGGATTTTGGCATGGGCAGCCGTCTCTTCATTCCGGTTACCGGCAGCAGTAAAGCTCTTACAGTTTATGATCCGGTTATCGGCAGAAATATGCAAGTTGTTCCGGTTCTTCCTCTTGGCAGAGGTATCAACCGCCTTCATTCTTATCCCGAAGCGGATATTCTGCCCTCTGTCCAAGGTTTGGCCATTATTCCCAAAGCAGAAGATGTTGAAGCCCGCAACTCCAACACCGGAGTTTCCTTACTGCGCCGCAACCGTGATTTTGTTATGTCAAGGAACGCCTCTGTCGCTCCGACACTCCGCAGCGGCACTTTAAGCGAAGTTTTAAACGTCAAGGAATGGGGTTATGTAACGCCGGAAAACTTCAAAGAAAAGCGGGAAAAGATGCAGACTTTGCCCATGGAAGTCGCTCCCGCCAAAAAAGACTTAGGCCGTTTGGAATACGCCCGCTTTTTGTTTGCCAACAATTACATACCGGAAACCCTTGGCATTTTAAAAGTCATCGCAAAAGACTCGCCTGAACTGGAAGCAACACCGGCATTCAAAGCTTTAAGAGGTGCGGCAAACTTCCTGATGTATCGTTATAAAGACGCTATTGCCGACTTTAACGACCCGTTCTTTGCCAACGATGACGACATTGCTTTATGGAGTGCGGCAGCCAAAGTTTACACCCAAAACCCCGCTGATTCGCTTCCGGTTTTAAAAGCAAATATGAGTACGCTCAGAGATTATCCGGACTGGCTGAAAATCAAGCTTGCCTTTGCGGGCTTAGAAGCTGCGGCCGCCGCTGAAGATGAACTTGCCATTCAAAACTTCCTGGAGTTTACCACCGGAAACAGTGCCACTTCCTATCAAAAAGCCGGCAATGACTATTACAAAGGCAAATTAAATCAAATAACCTCTGCTTTTGGCACGGCAATAAGCAACTTTGAAAAAGCCGAAGCCGCCAATTCTCGTTATTATCGAGCCTTATCCGCCAGAGAACGCATTAAAATTATGCAGTTAACCGAAGCTTTAACTCCGGCACAAGCAGCCCAAGAACTTGAAAAACTCCGTTTTGCTTGGCGTGCCGAAGATTATGAACTTGGCATTTTAAATAATCTGGTCGACCTATACATTGAAGCCAAAGACTATCCTCAGGCTTTGCGAACCATGAAGGACATTTCAATTTCCTTTGGCTCTACCCCTGCGGGCAAAGAAAATACAAAGCGTATGAACAAATTATTCTTGGATTTATACTTAAACGGCAAAGCAGATGAAACCCCACCGATAAAAGCGATTGCGTTGTTTGAGGAGTTCAAAGAACTTACGCCTCCGGATAAAAGAGGCAACGAAATGATTCGCCGTTTAGCCGACCGTTTGGTTGCCGTTGACCTTTTGGAACAAGCAGCCGATATTTTAAGCCGTCAGCTTAGCGGAACGAACCTTAATGCCGAAGAACGTTCTTTAACCGGAACCCGTCTTGCTTTGGTTCGCCTTTTAAACAAAGAACCGCTTTTGGCTTTACAAGCCTTGGATACCAGCGAAAACCCCAATTCTTCGCCAAGCTTGCAACAGCACCGTAAATATATTCGGGCAAAAGCGTTGGCAGACACCTCAAAAACCAAAGAAGCTCTGGCACTTTTATCCGGTGATACAAGCAGTGAAGCCAATTCTTTGTATACCGAGATTTTATGGACGGAAAAACGTTGGGCAGACGTTGCCGAAGCCTTGCGCAAAACCATCAAAAAGCCGGAATCCCGCAAGGGTATAACCACCAAAGAAGCACAGGATATTTTATACTGGGTAACGGCGATGAAACTTGCCGGACAGGAACGAGGCGTAGCCAGAGCCCGCCAAAACTTCATTCCCTATATGAAGAAAAGCCCTTATTATGACGCTTTTAACCTGATTACCAGTCCGATAAAATCAGGAGTTGGAGATTACCGCTCCCTTGCCGACGATATTAAGTCTATTGAAGGATTTAAGGACTTTGCCACTTCTTACAGCGGCCGCATTAAAGACTCGTCGCTAAGCGGAGTTATCAACTAAGCACTCAAAGTTCTAAGCCACAGCGAAGAATTATAAAATGAT
>JAFVWP010000067.1 GCA_017501565.1 Elusimicrobiaceae bacterium
AAACCGTTCATGCCGGCTTTGGTACAGGTCTTTTTATCGATGTCCATAGTGTTACCGCTCATGGCAAAAATCGGTACCAAAGCTTTGGTTCTATTGCTTAATTTGCGGATGGAACGGGCGGCGGAAATACCGTCAATTTCCGGCATATTCATGTCCATTAAGATAAGGTCAAAATCTTTTTCTTCTGCCAAGGATATTGCTTCTTTTCCATTGGCAGCAGTTGTAACCGTATGGCCGCTTTTTGCCAAAAGCAGGGCGGTTACTTTGCGGCTGACCTGATTATCTTCGGCAAGCAGAATGTTTAATGGCTCTATGGATTCTTTTTCGGCTTGGGAAAGTTCCGCTTTCTCTGCGCCTGAAAGGGTGAGGCAAAAGGAAAACTCTGAGCCTAGGTTGGGTGTGGAAGCGGCTTTAATCTCTCCACCCATAAGTTCAATAATCTTTTGCGATACCGCAAGCCCTAAACCGGAACCGCCGCGAGAGTTTTTTAGTTGGGAAAACTTTTTAAATAAAAGCTTCTTTTCTTTGGCGGAAAAACCTATTCCCGTATCCTTTACCAAGCATTTGAGCATATAATAATCTTTCTTTTTGCTTGGTAAAATCTCGGCGGAAAGGGTTATGGTGCCGGTGTCCGTAAACTTTACGGCATTTGCGGTTAAGTTAAATAAAACCTGCTTTAGTTTTGTTTTATCGCCGTTTAGGGTAAGGTGTTCATCTCCGCTGATTTCCGTGATGAAGGAAAGATTTTTGCTTTTGGCAAGCGGAGACATTGTTGCGGCGACTTCTTGTATCATATCGCTTGGCAAGAATGCTTCCTCGTTTAAACGCATGGCGGAAGATTCTATTTTTGCTGTGTCCACATAATCATTTAAAATCAGCAGTAAAGTTTCGGCGCTGTCTTGCATGGTTTGGACATAATTTGCCTGCTCTTCGTTAAGGTCGGTGGAGGCAAGCAAACGGCATAAATCAATAATTCCACTTAACGGATTACGGATTTCGTGGCTTATGGTGCCGATTTGTTGTATGATGTCTTTTTCTTTCATAATAAGTTGAATGTAGCACAAATGATATTTAAGGGAAAAGCAGAATCTGTTAAGGCTCAGGGCGATGCTCTGATAAAAAGCGGCGGGCAAGATTTCTTTGTACCGTTTGTATGGGAAAACGAGGAAGTAGAGTTTTCCAACACAGCTCCGCAAAGAGGGCGGCTAGAAAAGGTTTTAACGCCTTCGGAGGAGAGAATTGCTCCCTTGTGTCCTTATTTCACTAAGTGCGGAGGCTGCAAACTTCAACACGTTAAGTATGAAGCTTATTTGGCTTTTAAAGCTAAAACTCTTGCCGATACTTTGGCGCAAAGAGGGCTTGTAAATATTCCTTTGGCTCCGGTAATCGCTATTCCTCCTGCAACTCGGCGGCGGGCAACTTTTAATTCCGTGTCGGCAGGGGCAAGTCATTGGTTCGGATTTAATGCCGAAAAAAGTAAAACGGTGGTTTCCATAAAAAATTGTCCGGTCCTTTTGCCGGAGTTAAGCTCTTTGATTGTGCGTTTGAAAAAACTTTGTACCGGAATTACCGGAGATGTTGCGGTTACAAAAGCAAATAATGGTTTTGATATTATGATTACGGCGGATAAGTATCCGGGTTTTGCTTTTCTGGAGGCTTTGGGTGATTTTTCACGGCAGGAAAATGTTTTGCGGTGGACGTATCGTTATAAAGAAGAAGCCTTGCCGGAAATACTTTTACAAACAGATGTTCCCAAAACCGATTTTGCCGGAATTGATGTGGCTTTGCCGGCAGGAGCTTTCTTACAGCCAAGCAGGGAAGGGCAGGAGGCTTTGACCGCTTTGGTTTTGGCGGCGGTAAGCGGTTATGACAATATCTTGGATTTATTCTGCGGGCTTGGCTGTTTTACCATTCCGGTTGCCATGCAAAATAAAAATGCGAAAGTTTACGGATATGATGTATTTGTGCCGGCAATTTTTGAACTTAACAAAGCTGGAGTGCCTAATTTAAAAGCTGAAGCAAGAAACTTATATGAAACGGCATACCCACCAGATTATTTCGTGCGATTTTGGAATCGGCGTTATTTTATTTAATTTTTTCATATATTTCCATC
>JAFVWP010000068.1 GCA_017501565.1 Elusimicrobiaceae bacterium
CGATGAGTTCACCAATAACGCGGTCGTTGGAAGAAATAGTGGCAATTTGGGCTTTTTCTTCTTTGGTTTTTACCGGTTTTTGCATATTGGCCAATTCTTCTTTAACGGCGGAAACAGCCAATTCAATGCCTTTTTTGACCATAGTCGGGTTGGCACCGGCGGTAATATTTTTAATACCTTCTTTGAGCAAAGCATCAGCCAAAACCGTGGCGGTGGTAGTGCCGTCGCCGGCTACGTCGTTGGTTTTGGTGGCTACTTCTCTGATGAGCTGGGCACCCATGTTTTCAAATTTATCTTCCAACTCAATATCTTTGGCGATGGTTACACCGTCGTCAATAATGAGCGGAGAACCGAATTTTTTTTCCAATACGACGCTGCGGCCTTTGGGCCCCAACGTTACTTTTACCGCATTGGCTACTTTTTCAATACCCGCTTTCATTTTAGCGCGGGCTTCATCTGCAAAAATGACTTGTTTTGCCATACAAATTTATCTCCTTATTTTACCCCAAAATACCCAAGATTTCGTCTTGGTGAATAATCAAATAGGTTTCATCGTCCAATTTGATTTCCGTACCGGAATATTTTCCGTACAATACTTTATCCCCTACTTTTACATCCATCGGCGTGCGGTTGCCGTTTTTATCCAACTTACCCGGTCCGGCAGCCAATACTTCCCCTTCCATCGGTTTTTCTTTAGCGGTATCGGGAATGATGATACCCCCCTTCATGGTTTCGCGTTCAATCGGCTTAACGATTAATCTGTCGCCGAGCGGTTTGATTTTTACTTCGCTCATTTTCACGCACTCCTTTATTATGTTTTAGATTTTTACCGAGAGAGAATAAATTAGCACTCCCGCGGGATTAATGCTAATTTAGCATAAAAGAAAGATAATTGTCAATACTTTTGGGGGTTTGCTAAAAAAGAGTCTAAAAAAAATACTTTTTTTAGACGGAGAAAGAGAAATATCTAATATAAAAAAGACCCGCCTTTTGGGCGGGTCTTTTCACAAAGATTAGTTTCCGCGGCGGAAGAAACGACGCATTCTTTGTCCGAAGGTCAATTTTTTTGCCGGCAGAATTTTGATTAAGACGGCGGAAATATTGTCTTGTCCGTCTTTTTCATTGGATTTGCGTACCAAGTGCTTGCAGGTTTTGGTAATCGGGAAATCTTTATCTTGAGATAAGATTTTACCGATGGCTTCTTCCGTCAAGCCTTTATATAAGCCGTCGGAACAGAGCACCATGACATCGCCTTCTTTAATCGGGAATTTCAAAAGGTCAAACTCAATGTTCTTTTTAATGCCCATGGCTCTGGTCAGCACGTTTTGAATTTTGCTCTTATCGGCATCAGCTTTAGACAAAAGTCCGCGGCGCACGTGTTCCATCGCCAAAGAGTGGTCTGTCGTGATTTGGATAATTTTGCCGTCTCTTAACAAATACAAACGCGAATCGCCCACGTGTACGGCAATGGCGCAGTCTTTATCAAAAAGTACCCCGGTTAAGGTGGTGCCCATCATCTTATAGATTTCAGATGATTGTGCCGTAGAATAAATAGCGGCATTGGCTAAGTTGGCCGCCATTAAAATTTTACGTTCGGTAGGCGCCAATTTCGGCAAAAAAGTATCCGGTATTTGCAAAGCTCCGGTATTGATTTTACGAATGGTTTCTGCCAGAACAGATACGGCAATACTGCTGGCAATTTCGCCTGCGCTATGCCCCCCCATTCCGTCGGCTACTACGCCTAATCCCAAATCAGCAGAAATCAATACATTGTCTTCGTTTTTTTCACGGATTTTGCCAATATCGGTTACTGCTGCAAACTCAATATCAAAGGTGCTCATAGGGGTTAGTCCTCTTTGAATAAAATTGCACCTGCACAATTTATGCCGGCCATGATAAAAAGTAACATAACCAGGAAGAAATACGCATTGTTATTTTGGGCATTTCGGTTGAAATTATCAATCGGATAGCTCAACGCCAAATCCCATATTTTAAAAGAAGCTTTGCTCGGGCCCGTTAAATAATAGGCCAACATTAAATCCACAAAGAAAGGCACTTTGTCTTGTTCAATAAATTTACCGGCATTTTCTTCAATTCCCTTGCGTAAGTATTCCAAACGTTCTTCAGGGGTTTGATAGAAAATTAAGGCATCGGAACCGATAGATTTAAATGCCCCCGGGCGCGTAATATTAAGCGCTTCGTTGGTGGCCTGAAAAGAGGTCATTTGCCAAGGGGTGGCATCCGGCATCGGCACGACATCTACTAATGTGTCTAACGTGGTTTGACCATTGTGTGCCAATCCCGATACATTGTAAACCCAACAGCAGCCCAAAGAAAGCAACAAGCAGATGGTGGGCAAGATGATGGTGCCTTGTTCGGCGGCTGTTAAATAGTAAATAGCCAAAATACCGAATAATAAAGCTCCCAAAAATACCAGCTTGGTGGGCAATGCAGACATATCCGGGTGCAAGGTCAAAGACGTGGCACAATAGGTTAACGTCAGTGAGAAAATCACTAAGGCCGCGCCTAAGATCTTTTCCGGAATCGTGCGGTTGAAATCAAAGCAGATGGAAACGGCCCAAGCCGCCGATACCACCAAATAGCACAAGCCATATTCGGCAGAGAATAAATATTCGCTGATATTAGACGTATCAAAGAATTTGATGTCCGGCGTGAAAAGACCTGCCAAATAAGACGCCGCCGCTAAGGCCAACAGCGCAGCGGTAGACTTGGCAAAAGCCTTAATAGCTGACGAAGCAAAAATCCCGGCCAACATAATAACGGCCAAAATAGTATAAAGGATTTGATTCGGAGCTACTTGTCCGGCTGAAAGCGGGGCAAAAATATTAGAGAGCACCCCATTTCCTTCCACTACATAGGTAGAGCAAATACTACCCAATGTAAAGAAAATATTTCCCACGACTGCGGCAAAAGCTAACACCAGCGGTAAAAATACGGCTAATTGCAAGAGCGTTTTGGCGTATTTTTTAGCGCTTCTGATGGCTGTAATCGTATTGGCTGAAGCGGGTATGGTGGCCGTTTTGACAGATTTTTCCGGCACCAGCTCTATGGTAGGAGCCGTCGGCGGTGGAGTTTTGGGCAGTTTTTCAGCCGGGGTATTGCCCAAATCGTCCAAGCTGGGCATTTGGGTATTGTTTGCACCCTTTTGGGCCGGCTGGGTTTGCCGCGCTATGGCACTGCGGTAAAAATCCGTGGCACCCATTTTTTCTTCGTGTTTATGGGGCGTATTGTCACTCACGATTTTTAAAGAGCTTTCCACCCCTAAGTTAACCACGGCACGTCCGTGCGTGGTGTTTACTTTGAGTTGTTCTTCCGCACGCATTTTATTAAAGTGCATATACACTTCTTTGGCCGTTTGGAAACGTTCGTTGGGGTTTTTGCACATTAATTTTTGAATGGCTAAAGCCAACCAACCGGGCAAATCGGTGCGGAGTTTGGTCGGGTTGGGCACCGGGTCGTTGATATGTTTTTGAATAATATCAATGGTATTTTTGCCATTGTACGGAAAATGACCCGTCAAAACATAATACATGCTTGCCCCGATGGAATACAAGTCCGCACGGGTATCAATGTCTTTTCCCAAGGCTTGTTCCGGAGCAATAAAATAGGCAGTGCCGGCTAATTCGGTAGTTTTGGTAGAACCCTTTTCTTTATCTACCTTTTTGGCGATACCGAAGTCCACAATTTTGGGTTTTCCTTCGGGAGTAATCAAAATGTTAGAAGGTTTTATGTCGCGGTGAATGATGCCTTTTTCGTGAGCGACGGAAAGCCCTTTGAGTACGCCTTCAAATAAATCCAACACGCGGCCGATAGGAAGCACACGTTCTTTTTTAAGCATGGCAGAAAGAGTTTGCCCTTCAACGAAAGACATGACGATAAAGTAGTAGCCTTGTTCTTTACCTACGTTATATACATTTACGATGTTGGGGTGGTCCAACTCGGCAATAGCGCGGGCTTCAGTCAAAAACAGCGAAACCGCTTTTTTATCATTAGCTAAAGCAGGGCTTAAAATTTTGACGCATACAATGCGGTTTAAGGCTTTGTGGCGCGCTTTAAATACCGCCCCCATGCCACCTTCGGCTACTTTGGTTAAAATCTCGCAGCCGGAAATTTCTTTTCCTATCATAGATTGGCCGTCAAGCATAATATCCTCTTACAAATTAAAATATGGCGGGAAACCCCGTTTGTTTCATTATAAAAAAAATCACTTGCTTTTACCACCTGCAAACACTAAAATATATACAGGTAAATTTATCATAGCATATTTTTACCGCTTGGCAAACAAAAAAGGAGATTGCCTATGTCTCAAAGCAGTTTTGCGGTGTTGCATAATATCGGCACCTTACCCTTAGATGAGAGCAGCGAAGTCAAATTTTCCATAGATTCATACCGCGGTTACCGCTATGCTTCTATCCGTAAATATCTCACGTCCGGCTCTTATACCGGGGCTACGCGGGCCGGTATTACCATGACGGAAGAAATCGTCAAAGCGGTGGCGCCGCTTTTGGCGGGGTTGCCGGACGTGCCGGCACAAGTAAAAGATGTGGAACTCGGTAAATTTGCCAAACGGCCGGGAATGTCGGTGGTGGTGCGGGTAAGCACCTTTCAGGGCGCTAAAGGGTTGGACTTTCGGCAATGGCAAGAAGACAACACCTATAAAGGTTGGACGAAAAAAGGGATTCGCTTGCCGGTGGAAAAAATAAAAGAGATTAAGGCTTTATTTGCCAAAATGGCCCAAGCCTTGCAAGAAACGCCGATAACGGATTTGTAAAAAGAGTTGAGAATTGAAAAATCTATAAAATAAAGGCTTGTAAAATCTTGACTTTTTCATTATGCTTAATGTATATTGAAATAGATGGGATTTGTTTTATTAACGGAGAATCTTATGAAAAAAATACTCGTATTTAGTTTGATGGTTTTGGCCTCTTCTGCATTGTTCGCCGAAGAAATGCCTTTTGTTACGCTGCTTTCTCAGCCGGTAGGCAGCTTTTCCAAAGTGGAGCTGACCAGCGGTAGCCCGACCAGAATTTACCACTTGAACTTTTGTAATACTAACGCCACTGGTACCAAAACGATTAAAATCGGTACTACGGCTGTAAATAGTGATTTGTTAAACGTTGCCACCTTAAAAATGGGTGATAATACTTTGAAGGGTAATGTGAAAAATTACATTACTACTACCCAAACTCAAGTTTCTGGAACCAACGGAAACTTGAAAATGAAGGTATTAAAAGCAAGCACGGTTGATTTTCCGGCGAATTATGCTAAGAATCTTGAGATCAGAGCTACTCTGACCAGCAATGCCAATCATGGGATTACAACCCAATCGGCTTCTTTTAATGCTATGTATATTCCCAGTGTAGGGAATTATGCCGGTGGCGGTGCTAAAGGAGGTACCTTTACTTGGAGTGGTGTTAATTGTACCCCGCTGAGAAAAGATGATAGTGGGTGTAATGCTAATATCTTACATGACTAAGTTTTAGTAGCTTAAAAAACCCCGGGGATTTGCTCCGGGGTTTTTTTATGGTTGTATAATCATCAAAAAGCAGTGGGTTTTATAAGTTTATTTATTGTTTTCTTTTGTCTATATGTAAACATGTGTGCTTTGCACAGAAAACAAGCCCTATAAATTAGCAGAAGTGCCCGAGATAAAAATATCCACTCCTTAGCCAGAGATTCCATACAAAAACCCTGTATCGGATAAATACAGGGTTTTGAAATGAGAATGGCTATTGGGCCTTGTCTTCTTTTTCTTCTTTCTTTTTGCTCTTAAATAATGAGCCTATGCTCTTAACGGCATCTACGGCTGTGTTGACTGCCCCAACGGCCGTATCTGTTGTTTTGGTAACAACGGCCTGCGTGGTTTGCCCGGTAGTTTTAGCTACTTTGATAGGGGTTTTATAGTTTAGAATTCCCCCCACCAAAGACACTGCCGTACTTGCCACGTCTAACTTCCCGGAAGGGTTACTCATCGTACCGCCGATTTTGATGACTACCGGTGTTTGGCTGGTTAAAATGGTGGCAGATACTTTCATATCCAAGGCTTCTGTTTTAAAGTCCAAACTACCGCCTGCTTTCATATTGCTGATGGCAGAAATAAAAGAAGTATTTTCAATCGTCATCAGCCCATTGGTAAAGCGGTAGGCCCCATTGCCGGAAGTAAATTTAATTTTTCCTTTATCTTCTTTGCTTTGAATTGGGAAAATTTCCACTCCCAATTTAGAAGATACTTTATTAATCAGGCTAAAGGGCAATAAAAGTATTTTAACGATTTTATTTTCTTTGACAAAAGAGTCCAAATCCGTAATAGCGCCTTGTTGCAGTTCAAAACCGACTTGGCCATTGGCTTGCTTCATGCTGGCACTTGCCTTTTTCAAATCGGCCTTTAAAGCAATCCCTTGCGTGCTGAAATAAGGAACGGCAATTTCCCCCACCTTAATATCCGCTTTGATATTAAAGAAGGTTTCTGGCGTGTTTTTTGTGTCCGTCTCAGCAGTGTTTTGCTCCTTATTTTTTTCTTCGGTTTTAGGGGTGTCTGTTTCGTCCTTTTGCGAAGAAGAAAAAGTTTGCAAAGTAAATTTTGCCAAATCTAAATTGATAACAAGGTCTAAAATATCTGCTAAGTTTTTATAAGCGAAAGAAGCGGTTAATTTTTCATTGTTAAAAAGGGCCGTCAGTTCGGACGTGGAAATATCATTGAGAGAATTTAAAATAACTTGTCCGTTTAACTGCGCTAAAGAAAACGGCGGATATTGAACGGCCAAATCCTTCATCGTTAACGTCCCTTTAACGTCTTGGCCTTGGTTTTTATCGCTAGCCGTGATTTGACCTGATATTTTGCCGCCTAAACCAAAGCCGTCCGTCAGCGTGGACATTTGGGCTATTTGTCCTAAATTAAGCGCCAGGTCCGTTTTGATCTGATAGGTTGTTTTTTCACTTCCCCAACCCATGTTTCCTTTAGCGGTAATGGAAGAATCTTGAATAGAGAGCTTGGCTTGTTCTATTTTCGCCGAAGAAGCGTTTAAGTCTAATTTGGCTTTTGCGGAAAAGAGAACACTCGGCAAAATAAAATTGGGCAACTCTTGCGCCACATCGGCCAATGCTTTATCGGAAAGGCCCGCCACGGAGCCTTTTAAGTCCAAAGACGGATTTAAGAAATTGTCGGCTTTTGCGCTTAATTGAAAGGCAATCTCTTGGTAATTAAGTGTTAATTGCTCCAAGACAGCGTAGGCTTTTTCCCATTGGGCATTAGCCAATGCCACTTGCAAAGAGGCTTTGACGGGAATGGTAATGGTCAGGCCGTCATTGTCTTGATAATCGGTTGTAAACGAAAAGTCCACCTCAAAAGGGGCTTGCATATCAAATTGGTTGATTTGCAGGTTTAAGCGGGTGACGGATGCGTCCATACCGCTTTGTAAATCCCGGTAAAAAAGATTGCAGTTATTAGCATAAATCCGCTCGGCCGTTATTACAAAGGGGGCCGCTTGGGCGGCATCTTGTGGTGTTGAAACGTTTTTTGTGGTCGGGGTTGGTGCGTTCTCTGTTTTTTGCGGAGAATTTTCGGCGGTTAAGAAATCGTCAAAATTAAAGTTTCCTTGTTGATCTTTGGAAATGGTAATATCCAATCCGTCTAACCCGATGGTGCTGATTTCAATGCGTTTTTTAAATAAAGGTTTTAAGGCGACTTTTACGATGGCTCTGTCGGCCTTGGCAAAGGTGCCGTCCGGGTCAAAGGAGCCATGGTTGGAAAGCGCAAAATCTTTTAAGGTAACTCCGATTAAGTTAAAAGACACGTCGGAAAAAACAATTTCCCGGTGAAAATTCTGGCGGACATAATTCTGCGCCAAGGTTTTTACCTTTTCGGGCGGGAACATGATTTTTAAGGCTATGAGTGCCCCGATCAGCAGTACGGCCGCTATGGCCGCTAAAACAGCAAGTATTTTCAATAATTTTTTCATATTTTAATTATACTAATTTGCCGTCATCAAACGAGTGAAAAAAAAGATTATTTTGCAAGAAAAACCCCGCTTTATACAGCGGGGTTAAGGTTACTTTTTATGATCTTTAATATCGCCTGCGTCTATCACATTGTCTTTGGGCGGAGTTAAGCGGGTATTTTTATACTTGGAAATGTCTTGCTTTATCATAGCCAATACTAAAAATACAAAGGTTGCATCGTCGGTAATGCCCAACCAAGGCAAAATATCGGGCAATAAGTCCACCGGGCTTAAAAGATAGAACAAGCAAAAAAGAGCAACAAAAAACGTTTTCCACGGCATAGGATAACGCCTTTGTAAAACATCTTTTACTAAAGAAAAAAACATTCTAATATCACTCATGGTAACCTCTCTTATGCAATAGGCTCTTTAGTGGTCGGGCTGGGCAAATCGGAAATCGGCGTTTGCATTTGCATACCGGCCACTTGCATACGCAGTACGCTGTCGGTAACGCGCATGGCATAGTCCCCCATGCGTTCAAAGTTGTTTAAAATATCGCCGTAAGCGGTAATGGAAGACGGCGAAACTTTTAATTCTCCTTGAGAAATGCGCTCATTGCGCTCTGCACGCAGTTCTTTACGCATTTTATTTAACTCTTCTTCCGCATGGACGGATGTTTTGTATAGGTTTGCGGCATTTTCTTTATCTTGCGTCTTGATATTTGGGAAGAAAGATACATTAATGCGGGCATGTTTAATGGTCGCTTTGGTTTTTTTGGCAATTAATTCCATATTTTCCAAATCTTTTTGGTCAAAAGAAAGCGGATTGGTATTGCGGAATTTTTCCAAAATGCGGGCAATTTTCTCCCCGCAGTCGCCCATGCCTTCAATGCTGTTAGTCAAGTCAAAAAGGGTCACCGTTTGGGCGATGGCATGGCGGGAAAGGTTGCCATGGGTTAATTGGGTGAGATAGCTGTTGATTTTATGCTCTAAAACATCGGTCGTATGTTCCATTTCTTTGGCATCGGCAATCAGACGTTCAAAGAGTTTCTCATCATCGGTCTTAATAGCATAAATAAGTTTGTCCACCATTTTGGAAACAAACTTGAGCATACGTTCCACTTCTTTCCGTGCCGCCACGATGGAAAGCTCCGGCGTTTGGTGAAAGCGGCTATCTAAATACACCAGCTCGGCATCGTGTTGTTTGTCTTCACGTTTGGTTTTCGGAATAATAATCAAGGTCAATTGGGCCAATTGTTTCAAAAGCGGTAACATAACAAGGGTGTTCGCTACGTTAAAGGCAGTGTGAAATGCGGAAATATGGTAGGGCAAAGAGCCGTTTAATACTTCAGCGCTGGTGCCGTAAGGGCTGGCAGGAATCAACCAATCCACAAAGTGAATGAAATGTTTGAAAATCAAAGCCACCCACACGACCCCCAAGAAGTTAAACAAGAAATGGCCTACCGCGGCACGGCGGGCATTTTTGCTGGCTCCGATGGCGGCTAAATTGGCGGTAATGGTCGTGCCGATATTTTCCCCCAAACAAACGGCACATGCCGTGGGGAAATTGATAATACCGGCCGCGGCACAAGTAAGCGTCATAGCCATTACGGCGCTGGAAGATTGCAATACGATGGTCAAAATAGTACCCGTCAAAATTAACAGGATTAAATTAAGTGGTGTATCAGGGGTGAATTTGGAAAGCCATTCTACTACGAACGGACTTTGGGCAAAATCGGCCGGAATGGTGTTTTTCATAATGTCTAATCCGAGAAATAACAGCCCAAACCCGATAGCCCCTTCACCAATACGGCGAATAGTGGCCCATTTAGAAGGTAAAAATTGGCTGAAAAAGCCAACGGCAATTACCGGCAAAGCAAAGAGCGAAATTTGGATTTTAAAACCGAACAAGCTGACAATCCATGCAGTCATCGTGGTACCGATATTGGCCCCAAAAATAACGCCCAAGGCTTGTGTTAAGGTCAAAAGTCCGGCGCTGGTGAATCCGACTACCATTACCGTTGTAGCGCTGGAAGATTGGATAATGGAAGTTACCAATAAACCGGAAAACATCGCCGCAAAGCGGTTGGCTGTGGCAATAGAGAGCATTTGGCGCATTTTGGCACCGGCCATTTTTTGCAGGCCGTCGCTCATGAGCTGCATGCCGTAGAGAAATATTGCTAGTCCCCCCAGTAGGTTGAGAGTGAATAATATTTCTTTCATCTTTTCTCCTTTTTCTTTTTATCCTTTATTGAAAACTATAAAAAAGAGAGCCCCCTTTCGGGCTCTCTTTCTAGGCAATAGGTTGCTGGTCGGTGGGGCTGGGTAAACCCGCCAAGGGGTTTCTGTCTTCCATGGCCCCCACCTTTACGCGTAGCACACTTTCGGTGACGCGCACGGCGTAATCGCCCATGCGTTCAAAGTTGTTCAAAATGTCCCCATAAGCGGTAATAGATGAAGGCGTCGCCTTCAACAGCCCTTGAGAAATACGTTCGTTTCTTTCGGCGCGCAATTCTTTGCGCATGGCATTTAAGGCATCTTCTTTTTTAGCGGCGGTTTCAAATAATTTAGCCGCTTGCTCTTTATCTTGAGAAGAAATATTGGGGAAGTAGGCCAACGTAGTGAGTGCGTGTTTGATATTTTCTTTGGTTTTCTTGGCGATTAATTCCATATTTTCCAAATCTTTTTCGGTAAAAGAGACGGGGTCTGTATAGCGGAATTTTTCCAAAATGCGGGCAATTTTTTCCCCGCAGTCGCCCATACCCTCAATGCTGTTGGTCAAATCAATCAAAATCATGGTTTGGGCAATGGCATGGCGGGAAAGGTTCCCGTGAGTCATTTGCGTTAAATAGCTGTTGATTTTGTGTTCCAATACGTCGGTCGTGTGTTCTAACTCTTTGGCATCGGCGATTAAACGTTCAAAGAGTTTATCGTCATCAGTTTTAATCGCGTAGATAAGTTTATCCACCAATTTGGATACAAATTTTACCATGCGTTCCACTTCTTTTCTGGCTGTTACGATGGCCAACTCGGGCGTTTCGGTTACAAAGCGGGGGTTAAGGTAGAGCAACTCCGTATCGCTGTGTTTGTCTTCGCGTTTGCTTTTCGGAATGATAAACAAGGTTAATTTGGCCAGCTGTTTTAAGAAAGCCAACATAATCAGTGTATTTAAGATGTTAAATACCGTATGAAAAGCGGAAATATGATAAGGCAATACACTGCTTAAGGATTCGGGGTCCATATCGCCGGGATTACCGGGGATCAACCAATCTATAAAATGGACGAAATGATTGAATATTAAGCTGACCCATAGCACCCCTAAGAAGT
Organism: Elusimicrobiaceae bacterium; assembly: GCA_017501565.1. GTDB lineage: Bacteria > Elusimicrobiota > Elusimicrobia > Elusimicrobiales > Elusimicrobiaceae > Avelusimicrobium. The sequence goes on from JAFVWP010000068.1 coordinate 11,285, forward strand.
TAAATAAGAAATGCCCCAAGGCGGCACGGCGGGCGTTTTTGCTAGCCCCGATAGCGGCAAAATTGGCTGTAATGGTCGTGCCGATGTTTTCCCCCAACACCAAGGCGCAAGCCGTCGGAAAATTAATAATCCCCGCCGCGGCACAGGTTAAGGTCATAGCCATAACCGCGCTGGAAGATTGCAAGATAATGGTTAAAACGCTCCCGATAAAAATAAGGCCCATTAAGCTAAAAAAGGTATCCGGTGTGAGTTTGGACAGCCAATTGACTACAAACGGGCTTTGGGCAAAATCAGCCGGAATGGTGTTCTTCATAATGTCTAAACCTAAGAATAAGAAACCAAACCCGATGGCCGCTTCACCGACGCGGCGGATTGTAATCCATTTAGAAGGTAAAAATTGGCTGAAAAAGCCCAAGGCAATGACCGGCAAGGCAAAGAGCGAAATTTGTATTTTAAAACCGAACAAGCTGACAATCCAGGCCGTCATCGTCGTGCCGATATTGGCCCCGAAAATAACGCCCAAGGCCTGTGTTAAGGTCAAAAGTCCGGCGCTGGTAAAACCAACCACCATTACCGTGGTGGC
>JAFVWP010000069.1 GCA_017501565.1 Elusimicrobiaceae bacterium
TGACAGACGCCGCCATTACGGGCCAAATTGACGAATTGCAAGGCCTGAAAGAAAACGTCATCGTAGGACATCTGATCCCGGCCGGTACAGGTATATCTGCCAGACAGATTTCCAGCGAATTTGAACAAAAACGCAAAGAACAGAAAGAAACAGGAGAGAAGCAATAATGCCTACAGTAAACCAATTAGTGAAATACGGGCGCGCGAAAGAAGTGGTTCGCACCAAATCCCCTGCTTTGCAGGCTTGCCCCCAAAGAAGAGGCGTCTGCACCCGTGTTTATACCACAACCCCTAAAAAGCCGAACTCTGCTTTAAGAAAGGTTGCCCGTGTGAAATTGACTTCCAAAGTGGAAGTGACCGCTTATATTCCCGGAGAAGGCCACAACCTGCAAGAACACTCCATCGTGCTCGTGCGCGGCGGTCGTGTGAAAGACTTGCCGGGTGTGCGTTATCACATCATCCGCGGCGCTTTAGATGCGTCCGGAGTAGAAAACAGAAAACAGGGCCGCTCTTTGTATGGTGTAAAGAGACCCAAAGCCGGAAAATAAGAGGAGAAATAATTTACTATGCCTAGAAAAGGTTTAAGACCCAGAGACAGAAGACCGCAGCCCGCGCCGGATTTCAAACACAACTCCGTGCTCGTGGCCCGCTTCATCAACAAATTAAATTTTGAAGGTAAAAAAGCGACCGCTGAAAAAATTTTGAACGACGCTTTGAACATCATTGCCGACAAAACCAAAGAAGACGGTGTGTCCGTTTTCAACAAATGCATTGAAAATGTGCGCCCCTTGGTGGAAGTAAAAGCCCGCCGCGTAGGCGGTGCCACTTACCAAGTGCCGACCGAAGTAAAACCCTTGCGCAGCACCTCTTTGGCGATGCGCTGGTTGATCGGTGCTGCCCAAAGCCGCAAAGGCCGCCCGATGGCCGAAAAATTGGCGGAAGAAATTCTTTTGGGTGCCAAAAAAGAAGGTACAGCCTTCAAAAAACGCGAAGACGTGCATAAAATGGCTGAAGCCAACCGCGCTTTCGCTCACTTTAAGTGGTAAGTTTTAGGAAGATATTATGGCTGAGTTCAAAACCTATCCTTTAAACAAGATCAGAAACATTGGTATTATCGCCCACATTGACGCGGGTAAAACCACCACCTCCGAACGCATTTTATACTACACGGGTAAAGTGCATAAAATCGGTGAAACGCACGATGGTGCGTCCGTAACCGACTGGATGGAACAGGAACGCGAAAGAGGTATTACTATTACCTCTGCCGCTATTTACTGCGTGTGGAAAGACTGCCAGCTTAACATTATTGACACTCCGGGACACGTGGACTTCACGGCCGAAGTGGAGCGTTCTTTGCGCGTGTTGGACGGCGCCGTCTGCTGCTTTGACGGCGTGCAAGGGGTAGAACCCCAATCCGAAACCGTCTGGCGCCAAGCTGACAAATACCATGTGCCGCGTATTGCCTACATCAACAAAATGGACCGCACCGGAGCCGATTTCTTCCGCTCTGCTAACTCCATTAAAGAAAAATTGGGCGGTAATGCCTGCCCGATTCAAATCCCGGTAGGTGCCGAAGATAAATTCGTCGGCGTGGTGGACTTGGTGAAAATGCAAGCCATCATTTGGGATGGCGATCACAACGGCGCTACGTTTAACTACGTAGATATTCCGGAAGATTTGAAAGAAACCGCTGAAAAATATCGTACCGAAATGATTGAAAAACTCGCCGATTTTGACGAAGAACTCATGGAACGCTATTTGGGCGGCGAAACCAACTTTACCGAAAAAGAAATCCATGCGGCTATCCGCAAAGGTACTTTGACCGGTAATTTCTTCCCGGTGATTTGTGGTTCCTCTTACAAAAACAAAGGCGTACAGCCTCTCTTGGACTGCGTGAACTTGTATCTTCCCTCTCCTGAAGATGTTCCCGCCGTTAAAGGAACCAACCCGGACAATGGCGAAGAAGTCACCCGCAAGGCTGACAACAAAGAGCCCTTCTGCGGTTTGATCTTTAAAGTACAAACGGACCCCTTTGTGGGTAAACTCAGCTTTTTCCGCATTTACTCCGGCACCTTGAAAGCCGGCGACACCATCTTGTTCCCCGCCAAACGTGCGACGGAACGTGTGGGTCGTATGATGCGCATGATGGCCGATAAGAGAGAAGAAGTAAAAGAACTCGGTGCCGGTGAAATCGCCGCTACCGTGGCTATTAAAAACTCTCAAGTAGGCCAAACCATTTGTTCCCCGGATGCTCCGATCATCTTGGAAAGCATTTCCTTCCCCGAACCGGTAATCTCCGTTGCGGTGGAACCGAAATCTAAAGAAGATGAAGAAAAAATGGGTATCGCCTTGGGCCGCTTGGCGGAAGAAGACCAAACCTTCCGCGTCCGCACCGATGAAGAAACGGGCCAAACCGTTATTTCCGGTATGGGTGAGCTCCACTTGGACATCATCGTGGACCGCATGAAACGCGAATTTAACGTACAAGCCAACGTGGGTGCCCCGCAAGTAGCTTATCGCGAAACCATCACCAAAACCGTACAACAAGAAACCAAGTTCGTACGTCAATCCGGTGGTCGCGGTCAATACGGGCACGTACTCTTGCGCTTGGAAGCTCAAGAAAAAGGGAAAGGCTTTGAATTTGTTAACGAAATTACGCAAGGCCGCATTCCGAAAGAATATATCCCCGCTATTGAAAAGGGTTGCCGCGAAGCCTTGGACAGCGGTGCCTTGGCCGGTTATCCTTTAGTGGATATTAAAGTAGCCGTGTACGACGGGTCCTTCCACGAAGTAGACTCTTCCGAAATGGCCTTTAAAATCGCTGCTTCTATGGCGTTGAAAGACGGCGCCAAGAAAGCCAACCCGATTATTTTGGAACCGATCATGAAAGTAGAAGTGGTCGCTCCGGAAGCCAACTTGGGTGATATTATCGGTGACTTGAGCTCCCGCCGCGGTCAAATTGGCGAAATGGGTGTGCGCGGTAACGTACGCTATGTACGCGCCGAAGTACCCTTGGCCGAAATGTTCGGCTATGCCACCAATGTCCGCTCCTTGTCTCAAGGCCGTGCATCGTTTACCATGGAACCCAGCCACTATGCTGAAGTCCCGGGCAACGTAGCCAAAGCGATCATTGAAAAAAGAACCGCTGCCAAAGCAGCCTAACTTTAACCCCCGCGCTTGCCTGATAGCAGGCGCGGGCTTCTAAAATTTATATTTATTTGTAAGGAGATTTACAAATGGCAAAGGAAAAATTTTCCCGCTCTAAACCGCACGTTAACGTAGGAACGATTGGTCACGTAGACCATGGTAAGACGACGTTGACTACGGCTATTACGAAAGTATTGGCCAAAGAAGGTAAAGCCAAAGCTATGGCTTACACGGACATCGCCAAAGGTGGTGTAGTACGTGATGCTTCTAA
>JAFVWP010000070.1 GCA_017501565.1 Elusimicrobiaceae bacterium
ACAATTATGCTGTTAGTAGTTGCGGGCGCTATCTACGGCGGATATAAGCTAATCTCTCTGCTTTCTATCGAATATGAATACATTTACACTAATGGCGACCTTGATGTAGACAAAATCGTTGCCAAAAGCAACAGAAAGCGTATGGTTTCCATCAAGTGCAGCGAGGTAGAAAAATACGGCGAATATAAGGGTCAGCCTGCTCCCGGTTCGGTTAAAGCCACTCACATTTTCTGCAATCCCGATAGCGAAGGTCAGGTTTACCTTATTGCAAAGGATAGAAACCTTGGCAATGTTATGATAGTTTTAGCTCCAAACGACAGAATTCGTACAGAGCTTGAAAAGGCAATACCCCGCCTTGCAAAATAGAATAAAATAGGAGGTGTCCGTATGTATGTTGTAGATAAAGCCACAATGCAGTTGGCCGAAGCTAAGGCAGACAAGCAGGGCACCACTTTTTTTGCACTAATGCAAAATGCAGGCGCCGCTGCCGCCGATTATATTTTAAACCAAACATCTGTCGCAAAAAACATTTTAATTCTTTGCGGCAAGGGCAATAACGGGGGAGATGGCTTTGTAATGGCCAGCCGCCTTGCCCAAAGGCATAATGTAACCGTTGCCCTTGTGCTGGGCAGGCCCTCAAGCGAAACCGCCGCCAAGGCTTTTGAACTTATGCCAAAAAATATAGGACTCTTAAATATTGAAGAGTGCATAAATAAATGTAAAACCCAAAAGTTTGATATTGTTATAGATGCAGTTTTCGGCACAGGCTTTAGCGGAGAGCCGCCAAGGGGCAGCCTTGCGGAACTGTTCCAACTTATCCAAAAAAGCGATTATGCCGTTGATATTCCAAGTGGGCTTGAGTGCGATAGCGGCAAAGGATATGCCACCGCCCTTAAAACCTGCTGCACCCTTACCTTTGCGGCTAAAAAGCTTTGCCATGTGTCCCCTAAAAGCGCCGACATTTGCGGCAAAGTTATCTGCCTTGATATTGGTATAGATGATGATACACTAAAAGATGCGGGTGCATATGTTCGTGAAAACGAGCGCACCGTTTTTGCCCCTCGCCCCAAAACCTGCCATAAAAACAGCTTTGGCACAGCCCTTATGGTAACAGGCAGCTACGGTATGCCCGGCGCGGCAATACTTTCGGCGCAGTCTGCCCTTAAAAGCGGCGTTGGCCTTTTAAAGGTTGCAACCATTCCCCAAAATTATTCGCCCCTTGCGGCCTCGGTGCCCGAAGCGGTGCTGTTGCCACTAAAGGCTAAGGGCAAAACCTTCAGCCTTAAAGGGGTAAAAAGCTTAAAGGAACAGCTTAAAACGGCATCGGCCCTGCTTATAGGTCCGGGCCTTTCGGTAAGTTATGAAACCGTAAAATCGGTTAAGTGGCTGCTTAGCACCACCGAAACCCCTACCGTTTTAGATGCCGATGGCATAAATATAGCCGCCTTAGACATACAATTACTTAAAGATGTCAAGGCGCCTTTAATCATCACCCCTCACCCTGCCGAAATGGCAAGGCTTATTAAAAGTGATGCAAAAACTGTGGAGACCAACCGCTTTAAAATAGCCGCCGAATTTTCCAAAGAATATGGTGTTATAACCGTATTAAAGGGTGCAAATACCATAATTGCCGCCCCAAACGGCGAAATTACGGTTAACACAAACGGCAACCCAGGTATGGCCTCGGCAGGAAGCGGAGATGTGCTTAGCGGAATTATAACCGCCCTGTTGGCTAACGGGCAGGAGCCCTATTCAGCCGCCTGCTCGGCCGTTTGGCTTCACTCAGCGGCAGGGGACAGCGCGCGAGAGCTGTTTGGAGAACGGGCAATGCTCCCAAGCGATATGATAAATCAGCTCCACCGCTTTTTATAAATATAAACGC
>JAFVWP010000071.1 GCA_017501565.1 Elusimicrobiaceae bacterium
CACGCGGGGGGAATGCAAGGGGAAAATTCTTTCCACACCGATACCGAAAGAGGTTTTGCGTACGGTGAAAGTTTCGCTGATGCCGCTGCCTTTGCGGGCGATAACTACGCCGTCAAAAGCTTGCACTCTTTCGTTGTCTCCTTCTACTACTTTTACTTTTACGCGCACCGTATCCCCGGATTTGAAGGACGGAATATCGGCTTTAAGATTGTGTTTAATTTCGTTGATGTTCATAACTTTTTACTTCCTCCGAAAATTCATTTCGTTGTTTTTTTCTTGGGGGTCTTTTTGACACCCTTTTTCGTTGTGGCCTTTTTTGCCTGAGAGGTTGTTAGCAAATCGGGTCTGTATTTTTTGGTTAATTCCAGCGCTTGTTCCCGTTTCCACTTTTCCATTTCGGCGTGATGACCGCTTAAAAGTATTTCGGGCACTCTTTTGCCGCGCCACACCTCGGGCCGGGTGTATTGCGGGGCTTCTAAGAGCCCTTCTTCAAACGATTCGGAAACAACTACATCTTGTTTTTTAAAGGTTCCCGGCACGAGCCGCGTGATTGCATCTATCATCACAGCCGCTGCCAGCTCCCCGCCGGTCAGGATAAAATCCCCCAGCGATACTTCCATATCCATTTCGGGATACACGCGCTCGTCTATCCCCTCATAATGTCCGCAAACGAAAATCAGGTGTTTCTTTTTGGCTAGTTTTTTAGCTAAAGCCTGCGAAAATGTTTGTCCGCGCGGGCTTGTCAAAATAACCACCGAGTTTTTTTTGCGAAGTTTCTTAATAGCTTGGTAGAGCGGCTCTGCTTTCATCAGCATTCCGGGGCCGCCCCCGTAGGGCCTGTCGTCCAAGGTTTTGTGCTTATCGTCCGTGAAATCGCGCGGATTGGTAAACCCAAGCTCCAAAATCCCTGCTTTACGCGCTCTGCCTACAATGCTTTGGCCCAAGGGGCCGTCTATCATTTCGGCAAAAGGGGTAACGACATCTACCTTTAGCATTAGTCTTCCAATTTGAGCGTAACTTTTACGTTCTTTTTAGCTGCCGCGGCGCTGAGCACCGTGCGTACAGCTTTAATAATGCAGCCGTCTTTACCAATGACTTTGCCTTTATCTTCAGCAGACACTTTGGTAGTCAGGTAAACTTTCGTGTTCTCAACTTTTTCTTCTACCACCACATTGTCCGGGTTAGCGGAGAGCGATTTGAGAAGGATAGTGGCTAACTCTTTCATAAAACTTATTTAGCGGCTGCTTCGGCTTTTTTGATCAAGCTGGCTACCGTTTCAGACGGCTTGGCACCATTTTTAATCCAATGGTTTACGCGGGCCATGTCCAATTTGACCTGTTCAGCGGTTTCTTTGTTGCAAGGGTGATAGATACCCAATACTTCTTTAGCTGCAGAACCGACGGCGGTTTTCTTTTCAATCGCTACGACTCTGTATTGCGGATGGGATTTTTTACCCACTCTTTGTAATCTAATGACGACTGCCATGTGTTAACTTCTCCTTATTATTCGCCTTTTACAAGGCGGTGTAATTA
>JAFVWP010000072.1 GCA_017501565.1 Elusimicrobiaceae bacterium
ATTCTCCTTCCCCGTCATCATTTCCAAACTCCAAAACGCATAATTGATGATTTTTTCTCATAATATTTAAATTTATACGAGCTTCCGACACATGAGCTCTTTCCACTGCACGCCTATACTGCGGCAGGGCCACTGCCGATAGTATTCCGATGATTAACACCACAACCAACAATTCTATTAATGTGAAGCCTTTTTTCATTTTTATTCTCCTTGCGGGCTTTTACGGCACGGCAAACGGCATTTTATTTTGCCCGCTCTGCCATTTCACCCAAAGTGTAGCAAAAAAAAAAAATAAGTCAAGTTTTTTCTTTTTTCCGTCGGAAAAAAACAACTATAAAAAGATTATATCCACTTTTTTACCTTGCATATTTTCTAAAAAGTATTATAATGAAAGTAACGGGCACGGCTCGTTTCGTCCGTCAGAAAAGTTACACACAGACGGCGTTTATTTCAAGGGGGCAAGCTATGCAAACCAAGAAAATCAAACTGCTCAAGATTTTCGTCAGCAGCACAGACGTCGTAGATCACCATTGCCTGTATGAAACCATTATCCGCAAAGCCAAAGAGTACGGCATTGCCGGCGGTACCGCCATTAAAGGCGCTTTGGGCTATGGGTTAAGCACCGAACTGCGCAACACACGCTATTGTGAATTGGTAGAAAAATTCCCGATTATTTTGGAATTTATTGACGAAGCGGAAAAAATTGACGGCTTTGCCCAATCCATCTTGCCTTGGTTGGAACAGCAACCCAAAGGCTGTTTGGTGGCAACCGAAGATTTAAATGTTCTTTTGGTCAAAAAAGGCGACACCAAACAATAAAATCTCTATTTCTAATTTTCCCCCCCCCGCATAGCCGGGGGGCTGTTTGGTGGGCCGCCGCGGGGGCGGGTTTTAGTATGCCCCACGGACAAAATGCTATAATAGAGCTATGATTGACAGAACTAAACGTTTAGAAACTCTTTTCCTGCAGGAAATTAACACCCACATCACCAAGATGACGGCCGCCGGCAGCTTGGGCGGTTTTGTAACCATTACCGCCGTACACGTTGCCAAAGATTTAGCCACCGCCAAGGTGTATTTTTCCGTATTCGGCAGTCCCGAAGACAAAAAGAAAACGCAGGAACAACTTTCGCTTTTGCGCAAAGAAATCGGCGCGTTATTGCGCCACCGCTTGCATCTGAAGCGTATTCCTTCTTTTAGCTTTGAATACGACAATACGCCCGAGCAAGCCAGCCGTGTGGAAAGCATTTTCAAAGTAATTGAAAAAGAAAAAGAACAAGATAAAAAAGATGAATAAATACCAATCTTTTCAGCAGGTTTGGCAAGCTATTGAAAAAGGCCAAAGTTTCTTTGTAGCCGGGCATTTAAACCCGGACGGAGACTCTTTGGGTTGCACCTTAGCGGTGTGCTCTTTATTGGAACGTTTAGGCAAACAAGCCTATGCGTATGCTTCCCCTGCTATCGGAAAAGATTTGTTCTTTTTGCCGGGTCTTCCGGCCATTCACGTCAACGAACTCCCCCCCAAACCGCAGTTTGATACGGCCATTTTATTAGAATGTTCGGACCGACAACGGGGCGGAGACTTGGAATGCGTGTTAAAAAACGCCAAAACGTTAATTAATATTGACCACCATTTGGTCAGCGACGCATACGGCGATGTAAACCATATTGATTCTACGGCATCTTCCACAGCGGAAATTATTTTCCAACTTTTTGAAGCCAGCGAAGACGGCCTTTTACCCACGCCCGACGAAGCCACCTGTTTATATACCGGTTTGGTAACCGATACAGGCCGCTTTTTACATACCAACACCACCGCAGAAGCTTTGCGCGTGGCATCGGCTTTGGTCGCCTTGGGCGCAGACGTCAACAAAATCAACCAAGTGATCTATTTCACCAAATCTTATACGGAGCTGAAACTGCTGGGCCGTGCTTTGGAAAAAATGAATTTGTTGTTTCAAAACAAATACAGCCAAATTATCTTATCCCAAGATGATTTTGAAATTTTCAATGCCGTTCCTTCCCAAACGCAAGGCATCGTCAGCCAACCCACCATGATTCCGGGGGTGGAAGTTTCGGCTTTGCTCAAGCAAGAGCCCGATAAAGTATCTGTCAATTTGCGCTCCCGCAACCACATAGACGTCAGCGCCATCGCCCAACGTTTTGGCGGCGGCGGTCATGCGCGCGCGGCCGGTTTTAAGGTTAGCGGTCAATCGGTAGAAAAAGTAGCGCAAGATTTGGCCAAAGTCGTGCAAGAATTTTTGACCAATGCTCACTAAACCCGCCGGACTTTTACTGATAGACAAACCGCAAGACTTCACTTCTAACGATGTGGTAGCTCTTTCGCGCCGTATTTTACGCACCAAGTGCATCGGGCACAGCGGCACCTTGGACCCGATGGCTACGGGGCTTTTGATTTTACTTTTAGAACGTCCCGCCACGCGCCTGCAAGAAAAATTTTTAAAATTACCCAAAGTCTATCAAGCCGAACTGACACTCGGTACCGAAACCGACACTTGGGACGCGCAAGGCGAAGCGGTAAAAACATTACCGGTGCCGCCTCTTACATTAGAGCAAATCCGCCAAGCTGCACAAACATTGACGGGCAAAGTCCGTCAACAGATTCCCCCTTTCAGCGCCAAAAAAATCAACGGACGTAAAATGTATGATTTAGCCCGCGAAGGCACCCCCGTACAAGACCGGTTCAATGAAATAGAAATTTTCAGTTGGACCGATTGGACCTTTGACAGCGCAAATAAAATCGGCTTTACCCTGCATTGTTCTTGCGGCACTTATGTGCGTGCCATGGCTTTGATGTTGGCTCGGCAGTTGGGCACTACCGGGCATTTAACGGCCTTGCGCCGCTTGAGTATAGGCCCTTTTCATGTAGATCAAGCCTTGGACGGATTAAAACTAAAAACCGCTCCGCGCGAAGAAATAGTACAATTTTTACAGGAACCCGTTTTATGACGCGAAAAAAATTATTGACCATCGGCACTTTTGACGGCGTACATTTGGGCCACCGCGCTTTGTTTACGCGGTTGGAGCAACTTTGCGTAAAATACCAAATGCGCCCGAAAGTGCTATATTTCCCTTATCCGCCTAAAACGATTCTATCCCCCCGCCCGGAAATGAGCGTGCTTTCCACCCCGCCCGAGAAGAAGGAACTTTTAAAAAAATTGGCTTTACCCGCCGAAGAATTAAATTTTCAAATGTACCGGGAATATAGCGCGGAAAACTTTTTCAAAAAAGTTTTGTTGCAAAAATATAATGGCGGGGCTATTTTGGCGGGACCGGACTTTGCCTTTGGCAAAAACCGCCAGGGAAACGCAGAATTTTTAAAAAATAAATGCGCGCAGCTGAATATTCCTTTGGAAATTATTCCTTTTTACGATGGCGCGGACGGAGCAAAAATATCTTCTTCGCTCATTAGAAAAACCTTGGCCCAAGGAGATATTCCCACCGCCAACTTGATGTTAGGGCGGCCGTATAGCTTAGAAGGCCGCGTGGTTGCCGGGCAGAAATTAGGCCGCAAAATCGGCTTTCCGACCGCTAATTTGGATATTAATTTTTATAAATTGTTACCCTTGGGCGTTTTTGCCGTAAAAGTGCGCCTGGGGCGCAAATTCTACCGCGGAATCTGCAATATCGGTTTCCGCCCGACCATCAACACCATTCAATCGGTTATTCCGCTGGTAGAAGTGCATATTTTAGATTTTAAAGGCTCTATTTACGGCAGAAGAATGGAAGTGTTCTTTTGTGACAAAATCCGCTCAGAAAGCAAATTTGACAGCCTAGACGCGCTCAAAAGACAGCTGGCGCAAGACAAAAAAACAGCCAGCGCACTGATTGACTGATACTATCATCAAAAACACCCCGCTTTCGGCGGGGTGTTTTCGGTTAGATTTATTCTTGGTTTAATCGTTCCAATTGCGGTTTAAAAAGTACTTCGTAAAAACTACGGCTGTCCACATCACCCGGCGTGGCTTTGCCATACGCTGTATAGCTGGTGGGTGGCCGCACCTTGGAAATGCCTTGCACACGGCGCACCACATTATTGCCGGTATCCAAAAAATAAAGCATATCCAAAGAAGATATGACCATAGCCCCCGGGTAGGCAAGTTTGGCGGTCCAGGCGTCCATATCTGAGCCGTTATAGCCGCGCTCCCCGCTACCGACCACACTTTCCACTTCTCCGCGTCGGTCCCGCAAATTCATGGAAATACGGCGAATGCGTTGATTGTCCGTATCGGACACATACAGACGGCCCATGCGGTCCAAAGCCAAGCCGGTAGGGTCATTAAAACAAACATCTTCCGTACGGCCATAATTATTATCGCCGCAATCCCCCGCCGAACCATTGCCGGCAAAAGTAAAAATCAGCCCCCGCCTATTATCTACAAAACGTATTTTATGGTTTTTGGTATCGGCAATGTATAAATTGTCGTATTTGTCAAAAACAATCGCCGTCGGTTTATTTAAACGCGCATTGGTGGCTTTACCGCCGTCGCCGCTGTCGCCGCTTTCTCCGTTGCCGGCAATAGTCGTTACCAAGCCGGTAATGCGGTCTATTTTGCGAATGCGGTTATTACCGGTATCGGCAATAAAAAGCTCCCCTTTGCTGTTAATGGCAATCCCTGAAGGGTTATTCAAGGCTGTACTTTTAGCGCGCGTTCCTTCCCCCTCGTATCCGCGGCTTCCATTCCCGGCAATGGTGTGCAGATACCCTTTTGGGGTTAACATGCGGATCCGCTGGTTGCCGGTATCGGCAATAATTAAATTGCCATGATCGTCCATCACCAAGGCCGTCGGGCCGCGTAAACCGGCCATATCGGCATTACCGCCATCATTAAAAAAACCGCCCTTTCCCGTCCCGGCCGCTGTATAAATGCGCCCGCTGCGCGCTTCAACAAAGCGGATCCGGTGGTTTAAGGTATCGGCGATATAAATATTGTTCCGGCGGTCTAAAGCAATGCCCAAAGGGCTCGCCAAGCGCGCATACAAGGCGTCGCTGCTGTCTCCGTCAAAACCCCGCTTGCCGGGCACTCCGGCCACATCTTCTATCACGCCGGGGCCACTGAGCGCCACGGCGGAAAAAGCCCCCAGAGCCAAGCTCATGATGAAAAATAAAAAAGCTAGTTTTTTCATATTTTCTCCTTTCATTTATCCTAACAAAAAGATTTTCCCCCCGCAATATCCCCCCTTCGCCTTTCAATTTGTTACAATAAAAGGGACGTTTTCTATTATATTCTTCCGCGCACCCCGCGCGGTACTGCAAAGAGGTAAATTACTATGATTATTCTGTTTCTCAACTGCGGCAGTTCGTCCGTCAAATACAGCGTGTATGATTGGGACAAAAAACGCAGTTTAGCCGCCGGTGGTGTGGAACGTATCGGGATTGCCGGTTCTTTTATTACCCATGAACGCCCGGGCAAAGCGGCCTATGAATTGCAACAAGATTGCAAAGACCACAAAGACGCCATCAACTTGGTCATCAGCACCTTGACCCACCGGGAACACGGCGTTATTGAAAATATCAATATGATTTCTGCCGTCGGGCACCGCATCGTACACGGCGGTAAATTTACCAAATCCGTAGAAGCCACGCCGGAAGTAATTGCGGAGCTTAAAAATATTTCTGACTTGGCCCCCTTACACAACCCCGCCCATATTATGGGTATTGAAGCGGCCAAATCCATTTTGCCCAATGTAATGCACGTTTGCGTGATGGATACGGCTTTCCACCAAATCATGCCCGCGTTCTCTTATATGTATGCCTTACCGCGCGAATGGTACACCAATTACAGCATGCGCCGCTTTGGGGCACATGGCACATCTGTCTTGTACTGCTCCCGCCGTGCGGCTGTGCTTTTAGGGAAAAACGTAGAAGACACCAACACCATTATCTGTCACATCGGTAACGGCGCCAGCTGTACCGCCGTGAAAAACGGCCAATGCTACGATACCAGCATGGGTTTGACTCCGCTGGAAGGATTAGTCATGGGTACGCGCAGCGGCGATATTGACCCGTCTATCTGCTTTCACATGATGAAAAAGCTCAATATGAGCCCGGACGAAATGTACCGCATTTTAAACCGCGAAAGCGGCGTGAAAGCCATCACGGGCGGCAGATTTGCCGACAGACGCGACATTGAAATCAATGCCCAAAAAGGCGATGAACTTTGCAAATTAGCAATTGCCATGGAAAGCTACCGCATTAAAAAATACATCGGCTCTTATATGGCCGCTTTGGGCAGAGTGGATGCCATTGTATTTACCGCAGGCGTAGGCGAAAGAGGCCCCGGCATTCGCGGAAAAAGCGTGGAAGGATTGGAAAACTATGGCATCGTGTTGGACCCGCAAAAGAATAAAGATGCCGTTACGAAAAATGCCGAAAGCTGTATTTCGGCGGACAATTCCAAGGTGAAAATTTTTGTTGTACCGACCGACGAAGAAATTGTGGGCGTGCAAGACATCGTGGCTATTCAAGCCGGCACATACGATGTTTACACCAAGTTTCACTATATCTTCCAAGACCCGGAATATCGCAATGCCTTACGTGACGAAGCATTTTTAGAAGAAGTGAAGAAAAAACCCTTCTTGTTAAATGCCGCCGTCAATATTCCGGAAGAATTGAAAAAATAAATTCTTTTCTTACGTCAAACACCCCGCCAAAAGCGGGGTGTTTTTTACATACCGCAATAATATCCGCCATCGTGAAACTCAAAACTAGGAGACATACAAAATGCACTGCAAATAGCTTTGGCGGCTTCTGTTTTGGCTACGCAGTTCTTTTGTCCTTGATAACTATAATATAAATAATAATTCGCCGCATCATTATTTCCGGCATTTCGGTAAGCAATAATTTCATACCCGCGGCCGTTAGAATTAAGGGAAATATCATAAGTAAAAAATTTTGTTTTTAATTTTCTTTCACTTATTTTTTCCCCGGGCAGGGAAATAGATAAATCATCTAAATCTTGCGCCGGTTCCCCCCGCTCTAATACATAAACTTTCATGGCATCTTCCAAGGCTTTTAAATTAATATTTGCTTCGCTCGCGCGCGCTTTTTCTACCGACTTTTGATACTGCGGTAAAGCCACCGCGGACAAAATACCAATGATTAAAACAACTACCAAAAGTTCTATGAGTGTAAAGCCTTTGCTAAATCCAAGGGTCATACTGAGTGATTTCTGCTCAGCATCTTCCCTATTTTTATTACGCAAGCAAGGACTACTACATTTATGTTTTAACAGCTCTAACATCACTTCAGACAGGTTTTTCATACGTTCTCTCCTTTTTTGATTTAATTAGCCTATAAGCTAATTAAATCAAAAAAAAAAAACGAGTCAAGCTTTTTCTTTTTTTCCGTCGGAAATACGATCAAAAAATAATTACTTTTTTAGCTTGCGTATTGACAAATATTCTTTTATACTAAGAACATAGCTCGTAGGCTTTTTAGACTTTAATAAGGCCCATTGGGTCAAAAAAAAATTAAATTGACAATCGGGCCTTGACAGGGTAAATGTGGGTTTTGAGATGAGGCAAAACCGATATTTAGCCCTGTTTTTGCGCGGAAAAGGCTTTTTGCCCGAAGAAGAGCCAGGTTTGCTATAATATCTGCATGGGTGTAGAAGAAATTGAACAAAAAGATTATTTTAGCATCGGCGACGTCAGACGCATTACGGGTGTGCCGGAGTATTCCGTGCGCTATTGGGAAGCCGAATTTGGCCTAATCAAGCCCATTCGCTTAGAAAGCGGACACCGCCGCTATACCAAGCAAGATCTTTACACCATTTTGAAAATTAAAGACTTAATTTATAAGCATAAATTGACCTTGGAAGGGGCCAAAAAACAGCTGTTGAAATTCTCTCCCGGCGCAAAAAATGCCGAAAAAAAAGCCGGCACAGATGTAAAATTTCTCTCGGAAATTAAAGAAACCCTTTCACAAATTCTCAAAGAATGCTAAAATATACATACGGCAGTAAAAACGTATATTGAAAATTTATCGGGGAATGGCTCAGTGGTAGAGTGCTCGCTTGGGGTGCGAGAGACCGCGGGTTCGATTCCCGCTTCCCCGACCATTTATTTTTAATTTCAATTTACGGGGCGTAGCGCAGCTGGTAGCGCGCACGGTTCGGGACCGTGAGGTCGTGGGTTCGAATCCCGCCGCCCCGACCATTTCAAACAATTAATCCACCGCAAGGTGGATTTTTTGTTTTATAATCCTGAAATGACAAGGCAAATAAACGCCTTTACATCCGTCGGGATAAGAAGAGCGCAGTGATATATGCTACACTAATTCTATGTCTAAAGATATTACGGCTAAATTGAAGCGTTTAGAATTTATTTGCAAGCGGTTGGAAAATGCCGAAAAAAGGTTCTTTACAGCAGAGCAATTGGCACAAGAATGCTCTGTGTCAACCCGCACCATTTTGCGTGATATGGCTTTGCTTAAAGAAGTAGGGCTGGAATTAGAAATTCAACATATCACTCGCGGTGTATATTTAGCCGGGGAGTTTGCTTTTAAAGATTTGGGACTCACTTCTCAAACAGCCGCTTCCCTTTGTATTGCTTATGAAGCGGCAAAACAAGCCGGAGATTCTTATGCTACCGCACGCCAATATATTCGTTCCATCTTTCAGCCAAAAGTAGTTTCCTACGAAATAAATCCTAAATTACCACCAGACCCGATTGTTTCCAAACTACAAAAAGCCATCAAGGAAAAACTTTATACAAAAATAAACACGGGTAGCAAAACCATATACATAAAACCCTATTGTTTATTTCGTCAAAAAGAAAACTTATTTTTAATTTTTGCTACTACCCGCGGTTATCAACGTAGTGTTTGGGGATATGTTTTAGACCGGGTGGATGTTAAATACATAACAGATGTTAGTTTTGGGGCAAAGTCTTCCCTAGTTAAAAATGGGCATTTTGCATCTTTAGGTGTGCCAAAATTGGAAATCAATGACTTTATCAAAGATTTTCTAAAATAATTTTTTTTCTTTCTACGTCGTTAAATTTTAATAACGACACATAAATGACATTTTAAAGAGACAATAAAACAAATAAGTGCCATAATATATATATCCGGTTAAACAAAAGAATTAAATTTAAGCAGAAGTCTGGCTAAATTCTTTTGTATAACCTTAATAATTCCATTAAGAGTGTACGAGGGACAAGCCCGATGACTACACAGCAACCTACCAATAGGCAAGGTGCTAAAGCTTGAACACAATGGGAACTAAAACAGATTTGCAGTATTAGAACCCATTGGAGACAATGGGTTCTTTTTTTATCCACCTCTCCAATGGGAAATCCAAAAGAGAGGTGTTTTTATGGCAAAGATATGTGAACAAACCAGCAATACAACGATATGGGCGTTATCTTATTCCCGCTTTGAAAAAAGAACCCATAAAAAAAGAAGTTTTGGATATAACGATTGGGACATTTATCATGGAGCCTGATTTTAAAATTTATAACTATAAAAGTGACGATACCTAATAGGTCTTGTCAACAAAACCAAGATCTGGTAGCCACCACCCTTCAAGTGCCGCCGGAGACTATTGACCACCCCCACAATAAGGCTCCCGGGCGGCACTTGGGGGCACGCAGGAGTTACACCAGCAAGCGGGATTGTTATTTTCGGAAAGTAAAATCCTGATTGAATATAGCGATTTTCTATGGAAAAAGCATATATATAAAATTTATGGAAATAAATTAAAAAGCGGGATAGCTGCTTGAAAGCACACAAACACCCCACACACCCTCAATAGGCTTTTGGCAAAAGCCCATTGAACGAAAAGAATACCACTCATTCTTTTCCGAAATAATTAGGAGATAACTATGGCAAGAATAAGGCCTAACGTACGCATTACCTGTTTCTTGGAAAAAGACCAATTTGAATTGTTCTGCGATAATGAAAGCCAAGGCTTTTACGATATGTTTGATGACGATTGGCTTACCTTTGAGTATCGGGGGCAAGAAGCGGGACTTCATCTATGGGAAGATGAAAACAATATTTGGCACGCGCAAGTGCATTGGGGGCATACCCGTGACGGAAAAGATATAAACGTTAAGGTAATAGATTATGGGGGTAAGGAAATTCCAAATCCTATTTCCAAATCTTTCGCTGTCCATTCCCCCCAATCGGAAGGGTCATATAACGGATTTTCTAAAGAAGAAGTCTTCGCTTTTGCCCAAGAAAGAAAGGACTTTTATGAAACCGGCAGAACCCCCCTTGGCCCTTCAGGCGGACTGATTGAATCCATTGGGGGCGGACTAATCGGGGTATTAGGATTTAAGTTTTTGTATATCCCCATGCTCATTGTGTGGTGGGGTAACATTTACTTTTTTCAGGGAAAAGATAGCCCGTTCTATTATTTTTCTATTGATTACATAAATTTTAATGATAGCTGGGAGGCTAATATGTCTATACTTATTTCTTTGGTGATTGTAGGATTTGCCGTATATGGAGTGATTGCGTTAATTATGCAAATTTTTCAGGATTCAGATGTAAAAAACTATCGGGATATGTATCAAAAAGAAGCCGAAAAGAGCAAAGCTATTTTAGCGGCCTCTTTAGAAGAGCTCAAGAACGACTTTGCAATGGAACAGGCCACGCTTATCAAAGACTTGCAAGAAAAGGAACTTCAATTAGAAAGAAACAAACACCAAATCAGCATTTTGGAGCTGAAATTGGAAAAAGCGGAATTGGAGCTGGACACCTACGGGAGATAACTATAAAAGACCAACCAATCTTACAGGGTTAAATACGCAGCCCGCTCCCCCTTAGTCCCCTAAAAGGCACTTCATAAGAAGTGCCTTTTTAAGTAGTCCAATCCCCCCACTGCCGACGATAGATATTTGCGAAACAACAAATAAAAAAGATAAAATAATATATATTCTTATTTGAAGACTTACTGAAATTCCTGTAAAAAAATGAAATTAAAACCTAAATTGTTAAGCCTTCTTCAACACAGAAAGAAGGAGTTTCCGCGTGAGAGAATCATTGCAGATTTAACGGCCGGCCTGGTAGTCGCTTGCGTTGCTTTGCCCCTTTCCATTGCTTTGGCCATCGCTTCGGGTGTCAGCCCGGATAAAGGCCTTATAACCGCCGTAGTAGCGGGATTTACCATATCCCTGCTAGGTGGCAGCCGTGTGCAAATTGCCGGCCCTACGGGGGCATTTGTTGTCATCGTTTACGGCATTATCCAGCAGTACGGCATGCAAGGGCTGTTGGTATCCACCTTGCTGGCGGGTATTATACTGATTATTATGGGCTGTCTGAAATTCGGCGCCTTCTTAAAGTTTATCCCCTATCCTGTCACTACGGGCTTTACCAGCGGTATAGCGGTGGTGCTTTTCTCTACCCAGGTCAATGATTTCTTGGGCCTGGGGCTTACGGATATACCTTCTGCCTTTGTAGCCAAGTGGCAATTTTATTTTAATAATCTATCCCATACGTCCATACCTACATTATTGGTGGGGCTGCTTGCATTGGTTTTGATTATTTTCTGGCCGAAAAGATTTAAACTTTTTCCGGGTTCTTTGGCCGCCTTGGTCATTACAACACTGCTTGTAAAAGTTTGTGATTTGCAGGTAGCCACCATCGGCAGTACTTTCGGCACGATAAAAACAGGACTAATTACCCCGCATTTGCCGGACATCAACTTAGATATTATCCTTAAGCTGTTGCGGCCCGCTTTTACCATAGCGTTTTTGGCCGGGATTGAAAGCTTGCTCTCTGCCGTAGTGGCTGATGGTATGATTGGCAAAAAACACCGCTCCAATATGGAATTGGTAGCCACCGGGTGTGGCAATATTGTTTCCGCTCTTTTCGGTGGATTGCCGGCTACGGGGGCCATCGCCCGCACCGCCGCCAATATAGATAATGGCGGCAGAACCCCTTTGGCAGGCATAGCACACAGCGTATTTTTACTTATCATGATGTTATGTCTGATGAATTATATCAGCCTGATTCCGATGACGGCGCTGGCCGCTATTTTATTTAACGTTTCTTACAGAATGAGCGATTGGAGAAGTTTTGTATCCTTATTCAAAGCTCCCGCCAGCGATATATTAGTCTTACTCGTTACCTTTGCCCTTACGATCGTAATAGACTTGGTCGCCGCGATAGAGTTTGGTCTTGTATTGGCGGCTATCCTTTTTATGAAGCGTATGGCTGATGTTTACAATGTAACCAATACAGACGATGACATCATGGACGAAGTACATCATAAAGACGATATTGACGCTAAAAAAATAGCCAAACACGTAAGTGTATATGAAATTAACGGCCCGTTCTTTTTTGGGGCGGCGAATCTGTTTATAGACACTTTAAGCAATATGAAAGATTGCAAGGTATTGGTGTTAAGAATGCGCAGCGTGCCCGCGATGGACGCCACCGGCTACCACGCTCTATACAAAATATACAAACGTTGTCATGCAAACGGGGTTAAAATTATCCTTTCGCATTTGCAACGCCAACCGCATAAAATGCTTCATAAATACGGCTTTCTGGATATTATCGGCCGTGCCAATATTTGCAAAAACATAGATGAATCTCTCATGCGCGCAGAAGAGATTATATCTTCGGCAGATTAAATTTAAAAGCCCTTCATACAGAAGGGCTTTTTGATCCCCCTTTTTTAAGCGTAGTCTTACCGAGCAGTACCCTAAAGGCCCAGGTGACATATAGGTCCAAAGGACCATTTAAAATCAAGTAAAGTTTGATAGACTATTATAGAATCCTTCCCTATAAGGACAAAATAAACAAGGAGCTTTGCATGAAAAAATTATTGGCTTTAATGTTGGCATTGTGCGGTGTGCTGACCCTGACGGGTTGTACGATTCTTGAGAAAGACTTTCCGGAAATTATGGAAGAAGAATTTCCTATTGAAGAAAATTGGGAAAGCATTACTTTCAAATCTATCTCCGGCGGTGAAGATTTAGTCGTATCCAAAACTTCCCAAAATAAGATGGGGCCTTTATCCATATCCACGTCTAACTACGAAGGGGATTATATGGGTGTAGCGGTTTACAGCACTGATTGCGAAGCGTGCAAAGCGCAAGCGCCGTATTTGAATAAATTAGCCAAAGAATTTAACCCGCTCTTGTTTGACATGGATTTTGCCATTGTATTTTTGGATCTCTATGAAGATTCCGACATTAAAAATGTGGAATGGGCGCAAGAATTGGAATATGTAAAAGCCTACACCAATGTAGCCAGCACTTGTGCGGGCGGGGCCTGTAAAAAGGTATTTATTCCCAATGTAGCTAACCCCACCCCGGGCACGATTTACTATGTCAATAAAGCCAATGTTTTCAAAACCCGCAAAAGCGCTGATTGGGATTTAGACGCCGACCCGGAAAACTTGTATCAGGGACTTCGCGCGGAAGTGGCAGATTTTCTGGATTCAGATTCTATCTACTTTGATCCGTCCGTAGGAGATTGGATAGAGCACCGCAATGATGTAGAGCTTTAACCGAATAAAAAGGCCCCGCAAAGGGGCCTTTTTAATGGAAGGATGTACTCATCAGGTAAAACTCCATAAACATATTACATCTTAACGCTGTATGCTTTTATCCTCTCGGCAACTAAGTCTTTTAGCTCCCGGGGCTCTTGCACCACAATATGCGGAATCCAAGCCAAAATGGTAGGCATAATCTCTTCATATTTACCTGTCAAACATTCCACAACAAGGCCATCTTCGGCGGATTTCTTAAGAACTTTTTGCTTAGGAAAATACTCTTTTTGCTCAAAATAAGGGGCCACATCGGCAGAAATAGCCATTTTAACACACTTATCGCGCCGGGAACTAAACCAAACGGAAACCCCTTCTTCCAAAAGTTTTTCCACCTTTTTAGGCCGTTTGAAATAAGTGCCCGTAGGAGTAAGCGCTTTAATCTTATCCAAGCGCAATTTCAAAATCAATTCGTCTTTCCCCAACGCCAACAGGTACCAAAAGCCGTCAAACCAGGCTATTTTAAGCGGAGAAATATCCCGTCCGGATAATTTGGAGTTTTCATATACAATGGTCAGTTTTTCTTGTTTTTTAATGGCGCGTTCCAAGAGTTTTGTCTGGCGGTCGTCCAAGAAGGCCTGACCTTTGGGAAGCTTAATGTAAAAGGGACTTTCTTGCTCATTTTGTAAAATGCGGTTGCGCAAACTTACATAAGTTTCTTGAAAGCTCCCCCCCAAACTTCCGGCAATGTTAGAAAGCAGAGCCAACATGGCGGCTTCTTTAGCGCTGATTTGCAGTTTTTGCAAGGAATATCCTTCCACAAAAGAGTATTCCCCCTTGCTGGGGTTGGCAATCGGAAAACCGGCACTTTCCAAAATTTTAATATCGCGCTGAATGGTGCGCACATTGACCATGAGTTCATCGGCAATATCTGCCAGATGCACTTCTCCTTTATCAAACTCGCCTAAAATATACATCAGACGGCTGATTTTATTTAATGTATCCCCCAGCATAAAGCCCCCTTGTTTAATATCTTTCATTATATGAAATAAAACGACTATTTTTTGTCGTTTTATTTCATTTTTTCCATTAATAATTCTATTAATTCTTTATTTTTATGTTTTTTAGCAATATCAAGGGCCGTCAGGCCGTCGCAATCTTTGTAGAATAATATTTCCCGCGGCATTTTTTTAAGCAATATACGCACGATTTGTGTTGCACTTTTTAACTTAGTATCGCAAGCATCACTCAGGATACTTGAACATTCATCGTGCAAAGAGACATCAGCTCCATGGTCCGCCAAAAATTCCACCACCTTGGGGTAAAGTGCTCTAATTTTTTCGGCAGTATTTTCATCATTAGCTAAACACACTTCCCACAAGGCCGTCCGCCCCATATCGTTTTTGGCATCAATATCGGCGCCCGATTCCAATAAAATTTCCACTATATCCAATCGTCCGCCTAAACAAGCAAAAAATAAAGGGGTTTCTTCTCCGTCTGCAAAACTACGCTCGTTCACGTCGGCCCCGGCGGTGATCAGCAGTTTAAGCAGTTTTGTATCTTTTACGCAAGAAAGAACTCCGCCGTAAAAACTAATCTGCTTAATATCGGCTCCCCGCCGCAATAATTCCGCAACGATTTCTTTTTGTTGATGAAAACAAGCATTAAGCAAAGGACTTGAGCCCAATTCATCGGTCCAATTAATATCCGCGCCAAAGTCCAACAGCATTTTGACCACCGCCAAATGCGGGGTGGCACAAGCTTTATAAAGAGCCGATTCTTCGTTGAATCGGGCATTGACTAGGCTCATGTCTTTTTGAAGAAACGCTTGGATAACGGGCAATTCTCCTTTCTCTATTGCGGCGAAAAATTTCTTTTTCATATTGCAAGGCCGCTTGGAGAAAAGCGCGCGTATTTTGAACATTGCTTTAGAAAAGTATGCCTTCATTTCTTTGCTTTCTTTTGCCAGGGTTTAGGCTCGTTGGAGGCTTTCACAACACCTAACGGAGTCAGTTTGACCAAGATTTTCACCAAATCTTTTTGGTTTTCCATTACTTCGTCAATGTTTTTATATGCGCTGGGGGCTTCGTCCAACAGAGCTTGCTCGTTCATGCGGTGAACGATGCCTTGGCTGTTTAAGATTTCTTGTTCGTGGGCCAAATCCAAATCTTTCATGGCTCTACTGCGCGACATGCACCGCCCCGCCCCGTGGGAACAAGATTGTAAAGAACTCTCGTTTCCTAAGCCCTGCACAATATAGGAGCTCGTTCCCTGAGAACCGGGGATAATGCCCGTCGTATTTTCGCGCGCCAAAGTGGCGCCTTTGCGGTGTACCCACACTTTGCGGTTGTAATGCTCTTCCGCCGCGGCGTAGTTGTGGTGGATATTAATTTCTTGCACAAAATCTATTTGAGCAAATTCTTCCGCAAAGACCTTTTTGATAGCCGCGGCAATCAGTTTTCGGTTTTCAAAGGCAAAATCCAAGCAGAGCTTCATTTCGTTGATATAATCGCCCGCTTCGCGCGTACCAATCGGTAAAAAGGCCAAATCTTGCTTGGCAATTTCTTCTTGCTTAAACATGGTGCAGAGTTTAACGGCTTTTTGGTTGTAATAATCCGCTACCTGTTTGCCTAAGTTGCGGCTGCCGCTGTGAATCATAAACCAAATGTGTCCGTCGCTTCCGCGCTGAATTTCTATAAAGTGGTTTCCCCCGCCCAAAGTGCCGATTTGCTTTTGCGCAGAGAAAAATTCACGCTTGCACACTTCCGTCTTATTCCAACGGGTCAAATCCTGAAAAAGCAGGTTTTCCTGTGGCTCTTTGTGATGTGTAAAACCCACCGGCACGCGCTCATAAATTTTATCTACAATGGCCTGTACTTTATCACGCGTAATGTCTGTAAGGCTCGTCTGTACGGCCAACATACCGCATCCGATATCTACCCCTACCATGTTGGGAGAAATGGCATTGTCTAATGCCACCACTCCGCCAATAGGCATACCATAGCCGCAATGGGCATCGGGCATCAAGCACACATTGCCCACCAAACAAGGGTGCTTAGATAAGTTTTGCACCTGTTGCATAGCCGCAGGCTCTAAATTTTTACACCAAGATAAAATGTTTTCTGCTAATTGTTGCATAAATTACTCCTTAAAAATAATAAACAAAATGGCAATTATATTTGTTTTTGCCCCTGTTATTAAATAGAATAACATACTTTCACGACAGCGTATGGTCGCATTAAAAAATATTTTTCAAAATTCTTCACGACCACCCGTTGTCGCTATAATTTGTTAAAATGTAAGACTATATTTTGAGAGTTCCTGTATGAAACAAAAGATTATTCAAAAATTAACGGACTTAGAAAAACAACACCACATCAAAATCTTTTACGCGGTGGAATCAGGTAGCCGCGCGTGGGGCTTTGAGTCTAAAGACAGCGACTATGATGTCCGCTTTCTGTATTATCACCAACCCGAGTGGTATTTTGCTATTGAAAAACAAAAAGACAATATCAGCCAAATGGACGAAAATCACCTGTTAGACTTTGCCGGCTGGGATTTGAAAAAAACGCTAAAACTGCTTTTGAAAGGCAATATGTCTTTATATGAATGGTTGCATAGCCCCATTGTGTATAAACAAACGGACGTATGGAAAGATTTGCAAGCATTAGCCAAAGAGTTTTATAATCCCAAAGTGCTGATGTTTTCATACGCAGGGCTTGCGGAAAACAATTACAAAGCTTATGCCAATAGGGAAATGGTAAAACGCAAAAAATATTTATATATTTTGCGTACTTTAGCGGCTTGCCGTTGGGTAGCAGAACAACCCACTCCACCGCCGATAGAAATGGATAAACTAAAGGAAGTTTTCCGACATGAACCCCTTATATGGAACTTTTTAAACAACTTAATAGAAGATAAAAAGAAAGGAAATGAATTGGGCTCCATAGCCGCGCCCCAAGCCATCAACCGATGGATAGAAAAACAACTATCCTACTATAAGGAGTTAGCCGACATTTTGCCCGACTTGGTAAAAGATACGACTCCTTTATCAAACTTCTTTTATAAGACAATCATGGAAAGATAAAATGACACATTATAATATTCTTTTATGGAAACAAGAATCTACCCGTCTTTCTACGGAGAAACAAATAAAAGACTTTTTTGCAAAACTAAATATTATTGGGAAAAAGATAAAAAGCATTAAAATTTTAGGACGGGACTATGACCATGACAGAGATGGAATAGAGGAATTAGCTTTTCTTCAATTAGAGAAAGTCCTTTCGGAAGAAGAAGCCAAAGAAAAAGCCAAATACTCAAACATTCCAAAAGATCTTATGTTCTATCGTATAGCGGAAGTGGATGAGCCTATTGTAATAGAACTAAATGACGGAAGACGGCTGGAAATTTTGATTTTGGAACTAGACAACACCTTTTACGCAGATGTAAATAAAATATCCCCAAATGCCACTTGGGATATCAATTCTGCCAATGTGGACGGAAATGTGATGTTCTCCCCTTGTGTAGGCCAAACTATTAAAGCGGTAGAGTTTCCAATCCATATGCACTCTTTCGGACAGGAAAAATATCAACAAATACCTGATGTGCTCATCAGATTAGAGAACGGAACGGGACTAAAAATAGAAGGTTGGGCAGATTTTTGTGATGTTGAATGTCTGGACGAAAACAATCAAACTCTTAAGATTTCTTTTGAAGATCTCAAAACAGGACTTCACAATAGAGAAGATGAAGAAAAATAAATATTATGAAAACTATTTTATTTGATATAGACGGCACATTGGCCGACTTAAACGGGCGGGAAAAATTCTTAAAGCAAGAAAAACCCGATTGGAAAAATTTTAATGCAAAAATAGAAGAAGATTTGCCCAATACCCCCGTAGTGGAGCTGTACCGCACTTTGTACGAAAGCGGAAAGTTTGAGCTTATTTTGGTATCGGGACGGCAAGAGAGATTTCGCAAAGTGACGGAAACTTGGCTTGCCTGGCATGAAATACCCTTTGACGTGCTGTTGATGCGCCCCGACGAAGACCAACGCCCCGACAGCCAAGTAAAGCAAGACATTTTAAATGTCTTAAAAACACAAGGAAAAGATATTTTATTCTGCGTTGATGACCGGCAAAGCGTAGTAGATATGTGGCGCCAGAATGGAATAACCTGTTTACAATGCCAAAAAGGCGATTATTAATCTTATGACCAAAAGCCCCCTGCCTAACCGACAAGGGGGCTTTTGAATAGGAAAAGAGCTTTTTTACTTTTGCAAACTGCTCAAATAGTCCACAATATCGCCGTATTGTTGCTTGATGGCAAAAGTCAAAGGAGTCAGGCCGTTGTTCGCCGTTACATGGGGGTCAGCTCCGTAGTACACCAAAAACTTAACCATATCCAAAGAATTCAGCGCCACCGCAAAAAATAACGGAGTCAGGCCGTCTGCATTTTTTAAATTGCAGTCTGCACCCAATTTTACCAGATAGCGTGCAATGTCAAATTGTTTAGAGCCGATAGCCAAACCCAAGGGAGTCAGATTGTTATCTCTGGGAGTATTCAAATTCGCCCCGAACAAAAACAGCAACGATACAATATCTGCATTATTTTTACTGATAGCACATTCCAGCGCGGATACGCCTTCGGGTCCTCTTCGGTTTACGTCTGCCCCATGCTGCAACAAAAGATGCACCATACCGGCATTTTCTTGCTCTACGGCCACAAAAAGCGGAGTCAAATTATCTTCGTTGACAATCTCTATATCGGCACCTTGTTTAATCAGCATCAAAGCCGCCGAAATC
This sequence comes from Elusimicrobiaceae bacterium, assembly GCA_017501565.1. Classification (GTDB taxonomy): domain Bacteria; phylum Elusimicrobiota; class Elusimicrobia; order Elusimicrobiales; family Elusimicrobiaceae; genus Avelusimicrobium. The sequence continues at coordinate 19,274 of JAFVWP010000072.1, forward strand.
TTTTTATTAGCCACCGCATAGCCCAAGGCGGTAATACCGCTTGCATCTTTTTTATTAACTTCGGCACCGGCGTTTAATAAAAGTTTTAAAGTCGGCAGTTCATTCAGTGATGCCGCCAACATCAACCCCGTAAGTCCGTTTTCCGGGTGGGGCATATCCGCCGGCAAGCCTTCTTGCAACAATTTTTTTACCACCGGCACATGGCCGTTGGACAAAGCGTCCCACCATAAATTTAACGTATCTTGAGAAAAATTCTGCGCTTGATTCAGTCCGGACATACCTTTCTCCTTGCTCTTTTGATTTTTTCTTATTTTAGCAAATTAAGTATTATTTTTTCGGATTGCATTTTTTCCGTTATGTGTTACAATGAAAGTATGGAATATATTTTATTTGTAAATGCCTGTATCCGGGAAAATTCCCGCACGAAACGTTTGGCCGATTATGCCTTAAACCAAATGCAAGGCGTGATTACGGAGCTGAATTTAAGCGAAGAAGAAGTCCTTCCGCTGACCAAAGAAACCTTGGCTAAGCGCGAAGAACTTTTAGAACAGAAACAATACGATGACCCGATGTTTCGCTATGCGCGCCAATTTGCCCAAGCAGACACCATTGTCATTGCCGCGCCGTATTGGGATTTGTCTTTTCCGGCTATATTGAAAACCTACCTGGAAAATGTAACCATTACCGGTATTACCTTCAAATATACAGAGCAAGGCTTCCCGCAGGGCTTGTGCCGTGCTAAAAAATTAATTTATATCACCAGCGCGGGCGGCCCCATTTTATCTACGGAAATCAGCTACGGCTATATTCAAAAGCTCTGCTCTTTGTTTTACGAAATACCCGATACCCGGCTCATCAAGGCCGAAGGGCTGGATTTGGTAGGGGCAGATATTTCCGCTATTTTGCAAAACACCCAAAAAGAAATAGACCGATTAGTCCGTTAAAAAAGGCCCTTTTTAAAGGGCCTTTTTCTGTGGGTTTATTGGTTTAATAAATTCTTGGCCCGCTCTATCAAGGCTTGGGCTACGCATTCATAAACAGCGGGGAAAGCATCTTTTACTTCCGCTAAAAGCTCTTGGGACTCGCTTCGCTCTGCCACATAGGCAAACGAGCCGTCAAACAATTGATCCACTTCCGCGCAAATCATGGCGTAGGCCATTTCGTCTAACCCCGGGAAAATCCGCCGGGCCAAGGCGTCCGTACTTTCAGCACTGCCGGAGCGGGTGGCCTTAATCAACAATAAGCCGTTGATTTGCTCTGCATAATTTTTTAAATCTTTGGAGCTTTTTCCCATACGAATCCCTTTATTTATACATAACGGCCCGAAATTCAGCCGTGCGGTTAATGTTTTCAAACATCCAGCCTTTTTTATCTTCATCGTAAAGAGCGTCAAAATCTTTAAAACCTCTTTTAAGCGCTTTATCTAATTGGCGGTACACGTTGCGGCGGTCCTTTTTATGCAACCAATATGTACCTGCCAGGTTAATATACGGCGTGGGTAAAGAGTCATCTAATTCAATGGCTTTTTCAAAGTCAGCTTTGGCTAAATGGTATTTTTTCTGTTTCAAATACACATAGCCGCGGTTGTTGTAAGCAATAGGCCACTTGGGAGAAAGGGCAATGGTTTGGCTGTAATCTGCCAGAGCTTTGTCCCATTCGTTCATTTCTTCATACACCAGCCCGCGGCGGTTGTAAAAAATATCTTCGGGGGTTAATTCTATCAAGCGGGTATAATCTTGTGCCGCCGCTTCCAATTCGCCCATATCCTTAAAAGCAGATGCGCGGTAGCGGTAAGCGGGGGCATAGTCGGCACGGCGGTTGATAGCTTTGCTGTAAAAAGATACAGCCTCGTCCATGCGGCCCTGATTATATCGCATACGCCCATACCAAAAATAAGGTTCATGTTGCTGTGCATCGGCGCTGATTAAAGTATCCAACTCTTTTTCCGCTTCGGCATATTTGTAGGTATGGAAATAAGCCTGCACCAAAGAAAGAGCCATTTCCGGTGTTTTTTTACGGCGGGAAAGATATTTTTTATAATCGCGTATGGCAGCGGTATATTTTTGCAAAGACATATAGGCCTGCGCGCGATGCAAATAAAAATCCGGGTAATTTTTCTTTAAGGAAATGGCTTTTGTCAAATCCGTTACTGCCGGGCTGTATTTTTGTTGGTCCATATAGGTCAAAGCGCGGGCATAATAGCGAAACGGGTCCTTAGGGGTTAAGCGGATAGCCTGGGTATAATCAGCCAAGGCCTGTTTGGTCTTGCCTTGCGCGCGGTACGCATCGGCCCGATGATGCCACGCGGCGGCAAACTTCGGAGATTTCTTGACCGCCTTGGTCAATAAACGTACTTTTTGGGCGGAGTCCGTGGTTTGTTTGGCTTGCTTAAGCAGTACAGATGCCGTTTGGGCTTGCAGAGAAACCGCCGCCCCCAAAAGCACCAATACCATTATACCGCGTTTTAGAAAAAGAGTATCCATAAATTAAATATAAAAAATAAAAGTCCGCAGCCGTACAAAAGCCACAACACCAATGCGGCCAACCAACGCAAATTCAAAAATAAAGCCCCGATTAACGTAGCTCTGCTGGCAAAGACGGACGAAAAGCGAATGGTATTGCTGGCCATCTGGCCCACTCGCGCAAAAAACACCGCCCGGGTAACAAAGGTCAACGCCGCCAAGAGTACCGCGGCGGCGGCTTTGGGGGCTGATTCAAAGCGAAATTTTTTAAGCGGAGAAAACACTTCCCGCACGCTGTTATCTAAAATCACTTTTGCCTGCTGTTTGGAAAAGCCTTCTTCCATATTGTCAATTTTAGAGCGGACTTTATCTTTCAACGATTCAAACAACTCATATAAAAAATCTTCCACCCGCGCCGCCGCCGCACGCACACCAAACACCGCAGACAGCACAATGGCATAGCCCATGGCTAATACGCCGTAAAGCAAAACCGCGCCACCGAATATAACCCAAGAAAAAGGAATCGGGATTGCCCCTATTACCGCTTTATATACAGCACAACAGGCTACGGCCAACAACACCATCACCGCCATCAGATGCGGCAAAAAGATGGTGCGTAGGGCGGTCAACATAAAGCCTAAGAGCAAAATAAAAGCCGCGCGCAAACGCTCCCCCGCCGCCGATATGGCTGACGGAGTTTGCGCCTTAACATCAGACAATTTAATCCCCATGGCAACAACCGCAACACCCGCCGCAAGGGCCGGAATGTTTTGTTTTATGACAGGAAGGCACCTGGCTGGACACCTTAATCACCTTGCCTGTTTTCGGGTCATATTTATACGTACCGGTATTATTTTCCTTCATACGTTCATTATAGCAATTTCCCTTTCTTTCCCCCACAAAAAAGCTCCGTTATTTTTTAACGGAGCTTTCAGAGAAAGGCGCAACTAGCAAATTTTATTCATCTGCTTTTGCAAAAAATCAAAATTCTCTTCGCCTACGTGTTGGGTATAATGTTGCCCGTCACGGAAAAAGAGCAAAGTAGGCACGCCGCGTACCGAATAGCGCGCCACCGCTTGGGGCGATTGCTCCACATCTACCACAATAATATTGGCTTTGCCTTCATAACGGCGGGCCAACTCTTCAAACAAAGAAACCATGTGATGACAATGCGGACACCACGCCGCATAAAACGCCACCATTTTAGGTCCTTCAAAACCACTCACTTCCTTTTCAAAGTTTTTATCGTTTACATACATTAAAGACATATTTTCCCCCTTTGCACCTGTTAACAGAAAACGGCTCTGCTTTTATAATGTAGCGTTTTTAGGGGCTTTTTTCTTCTCTTTTTATGGATTAGAAAAGCCCGGTCCTATACCAGACCGGGCTTTTTCAAAATATAAGCGGGTTTAACGTCCGCTACTTTCTATCATGGTGCGCAAGCGGTTATTGAACCCGTCGTTGCGGATTAAATCTTCCACGCTGACGTGCATTCTATACCGCCAATAATGCCGCGGATTAGCCGGTACATTGATTCTTTCCCCTTCAATATCCGGGTTGCGCAAACTTTCGTCCATAGCCGTCCAATCTTGAAAACTCAGCAAGCACAATAAGCTGGGCGATTGCAAATGTTGGAGCAATATTTGCTCGCATACATCTGCCGGAGCGTCCTGCGGGGCTTGCCCTTGGCGGCCTAACACTTCATGGTAAAATTGCTGTGTTAAGGCGGGGTCTTCTTTCCACCACAAGCGAAGCGGGCTCATATCGTGCGTAGCCACACAACAAACACTCATCCAAGGATAGGCTTTTGTATCGGCAAACGTAACCCCTACTTGCTTGGGCATACGTTGGATTTCCAGGGTCAACATTTTCAGTTGGTCCAACACACCCGGCACGCAAGCGGGAATCATACCCAAGTCTTCTGCACAAGGCAACATGCGGGTAGATTGCGTAACCGCCGGCAATTTAGCCGAAGCTTGCGCGGCCCAAAACTCATTATGGCGTTCATAAAAATAGTGGTTATATAAACGCGTAAAACAGGCTTGCTCATCTAATGTCAACGCATTAAATACCCAATCCCCAAGTACGGCAATACGCGGGTGGTATTTGCCGGGTTCTCTGTGATCGGGCACAAAAAGCACTTGGTTAATCAGCGCATACAGCCCTTCGCGGATTTTCAAGGTCTTTTCGTCGTCCTTTCCGCTCAAAGCCGCTTCTACTTTGCGTTGCGTATCGTATCCTTCTTTTAAGGACCATACGCCGTCTTGTTCTTGCAAATAGGTCTGTTTGACCGCTTCAGCTTCTTCACCGAATAAAGAGCCGAGCATTTGCTGGCTGATATAAGGTTTTATAAAGCTGTCTTTCCACTCTAAACCAAAATGACGTTTGATTTCTTCCTTTTCAAAACCTAACGCAGGAGAAAATTGCCCCAACAGCCCTTGTACGCTGTGCAAAGGAATTTCCCAAATGCGGAAAAACCCTAAAATATGGTCCACGCGGTAGGCATCAAAATACTCAGCCATTTTTTCAAAACGCCGCCGCCACCAATCGTAGCCGTCTTTAGCCATTTCGGCCCAATTGTAGGTGGGAAATCCCCAATTTTGCCCGGTAGCGGAGAAGGGATCAGGCGGGGCTCCGGCTTGGGCATTTAAGTTATACAGCTTCGGTTCGGCCCAGGCATCGGCACTTTGGCGGGAAACCCCGATGGGAATATCCCCTTTGAGCAACACCCCTCTGGAGCGGGCATAATTTGCCGCACTTAACAATTGTTTATGCAAAGTATATTGCACAAAATAGTGAAAGGCAATATCTTTGTGGGCCGGGCTGGAAGAAACGCACAGGGCATTGATTTGGGCGCGGTCGTAAACGCTGTACTGCGGCCATTGGCTAAAGTCCGGCGTGCCAAAGCGGTCGCGCAAATAACTAAACGCGGCATACGGCACCAACCAACGGCGGTTTTTGTCAAAAAACTCTCTAAAGTCGCGCGTCGTAAAGGTATGGCCTTCGTCGTCGGCATAAGCCAAGGCCAAATATTCTTTTTTCAGTTTATTGACCGCTTCATAATCCACTTGCGGCAAAGCATTTAAACGTTCTCTTTCTTTTTCAAACTCTGCCGTTTTTTGCAAATTGCTTAAAGGGGGCAACTGATTCAGGTCCGCATACATCGGGTGCAAAGCATAGACAGATACCGCATTGTACGGGTAAGAATCCGTCCACGTATGGGTTAAGGTAGTATCATTAATCGGCAAAAGCTGTATGGCTCTTTGGCCCGAACGCGCGGCCCAATCAGCCAAGGTTTTCAAATCGCCGAAATCCCCCACCCCAAAACTTTTTTCCGTACGGATAGAAAAAACAGGCAAAACTACCCCGGCTATCCGCCAAGGCTTGCGCGCAAAAAAAGGTCTAAGGTCCGACAAGACCAAGGCTTCATCTTCTTTTAACGCATAAAAGGGAATGGTGCGGTTGGGGCCTTCTTCCCATTCGGTAGAGCTGTCTTTTTTACGAATGACAAATTTATATTCCGTCCCGGCTGAAAAACTTTGGGCATCTAAAGAAATGCTCCACTCATGCAAGGAGCTTTTTTGCATAGGAATAGCTCTTTGCGGGTCCCACGCGCCCAAACTTTCCGCCCCCCCACACAGGCACAATACTTCCCCTTCGGCCACTTGCGGGGCCGATGCACGCAACAAAATGGTTTTGGTAAAAATACAATCGGACCCTTTATAATAATGATGTTGCGGGGTTTGCCCGGTATAGGCTGAGCTGTAAAGGGCCGATAACGTCGGGGCATCGCGCCAAAAATCTTGTAGTTCGTAACGTTTGGCAAAGTGTTTGCCGATTACTATTTTACGCGGAACGGCTCTCCATTCGCGGCGGGTAATGGTGCCATTTTCAAAAAGGGCATAATAATAAACAAGTTCCACCCCTTCGGGCAAAGATACATCTATGGACGCCTGCCACATCACCCCATCGGTGGTACTCAAGGGTAAGACTCTTTCTACACCGGGCATACCAAAACCGGACAAACGAAGCACCGCCTTGACTTGTTCACCCCAGCGAGTGCGATACGGCAACGTAAAATGTAATAGCATACAAAGCCTCCAACGCAGATGTTTTAAATAGGTGGGTACTGCTTCTCTTCATTATAACATTAAGACAAAATATTGGCGCAAGGAAAATA
>JAFVWP010000073.1 GCA_017501565.1 Elusimicrobiaceae bacterium
AATAGAAAAATGAAAAAAATATTTAAAAAATAAATATAAAAAAGATAAAACTAATAAATATTATAATATTGAAAAAAGTCTTTTTTTATCCCCTTTAGTTAACATAATAAAAATTATCGTTAGTTATTTGGATATGACAAAAAGCTCCCCCGCGCGACTGCTTGTTTATAAAATTGTTGATTTTTGTTCCGTTTATCAGAGTACTCATCTAATTGGTTGAAAATTTATAAAAACAAAAAATCTAATTTGTAGAATTAGATTTTTGTTGCTGTAAAAAGTGGGGAAAAATGTAAAAAAGGTAAAAAATAGGGGTTAAATTTCCCCTAAAATTAGCAAAAAGAAGAATATTCGGACACATCTATATAAATGTAAAAAATGCAAAATTTAATCAAATTTTGCATTTTTTAAGCGGTTTTTGCATTTCTCTATTGTTAGTAAAATTAGCCTTTTGGAGCTATCTTTCGGGGTCTTGGTAAGCCTTTTTAGTGCCATTCCCCCGCTATTTTGTTGGCTAATACATACGCTCTGGCAAAGCCTTCATTGGATAATAAATAAGCTCTGGAACGCTTAGACCCGCTGGCCTGTATGGTGCCTTGCCGCATTTCTGCGGTTAGTACGCGGTCCAATCTCCCCCCACCATAGCCGGATTTAGCCAAAGACTTAGATAAGCTCAATGCACTATACCCGTTTTGTTCGTTAAGCAACACTTTTGCGCTGGCAATCAACAATAGGGCGGCTGTTTCGGCGCTTAATAGGCGGCTTTTGCGCCGCAAAATGACCAGGCCGTCATCTACCTTGATAATTTGCTCCCAAAGGGCTGTATTGGCCTTTTCTGCGCTGTTTGTTGCTGTGGGGAAGGGTGGAGTAGGGCGAATATGCTCTGCGGCCGCAAATCCGGGCGGCGTGATGCCGGGGGCCGGGTAGGGGTTCGGCTCGGTTTGGGGTTGGGTAAGCGGTTGAACCACATTTTGGGGTTCGGCAGGCTTGAGGCCAGGTTTACGCGGATAAGCCCTGGGGGCTGGGGTAGCCACCCAATCCGTGCCGGAAATGTTTTTCCCCTGTTTTCCGATTAATTGCAAGAACTCTGCGCGCTGTTTTTCTATAAAATCAGGGCTTCCTTCTGCTTCAAATTCTTCTCCGGAGCGCAATTTTAAACGTATTTTTACCTTATTTAAGTCGTTTTCTGCCATGCTTTTTCCCCTGTTACAAAATACTTATCCACATGGGTTTTAAACACCCTTTTGACATATAATAAATAATATTTTGACATATGTCAATATATGTCAATTATATGTCATTATATGTCAAAACCTGTTAAAAAGTGGCATTCTTCGACGAGAAAGTAGCCGTTTTGCAGTTAAATATAAACTAAAATCTACGCCAAAATTGCCTAATCTCCCCCCTAAAAAATCTCATATAACACAAAGACTTAGATTTTTGTCCCCGCTTTCCTGTTTAAAGATATGCCTGTTTTGCAAAATGTCGTGAAAATAAAAAAGACGTGTTTTTGGCAAAAAACACTCCTAAATTGCAGTGGGGCAAAAACAGACCTAAAAATGAAAAAATGAAAACGAAAAAAACATCTAAAAATGCAAGTGGAAAAAGCAAAAAAAGGACCGATTTTGCATAAATTGCTAAAATAATCCTATGAAAGATTTTTCCAAAATTTTGCTGAATTGGTATAAACTTCACAAACGCGTGTTGCCTTGGCGGGACATTCAAGACCCGTACCGGATTTGGATTTCGGAAATCATTTTACAGCAAACGCGGGTGGCCCAAGGGTATGATTACTTTTTGCGCTTTGTAAAACGCTTTCCGGATATAGACACGTTGGCGGCGGCATCGGAAGATGAAGTCTTGAAATATTGGGAAGGCTTAGGCTATTACAGCCGCGCGCGCAATTTACACGCGGCCGCCAAAAGTATGAAAGGCGTTTTCCCTACCACTTATGAAGGGGTGTTGGGGCTAAAAGGTGTAGGCGAATATACGGCGGCGGCGATATGTTCGTTTGCCTATCGTATGCCTTATGCGGTAGTGGACGGAAATGTGTACCGGGTGTTGGCCCGCCTGTTTGGTATTCATACGCCTACCGACAGCACCGAAGGCAAAAAAGAGATTGCCGCTTTGGCGCAAAAGCTTTTGGATAAAAAATATCCCGATGATCATAACCAGGCTATTATGGATTTTGGGGCCACCCAATGTATGCCGCAATCGCCTAATTGCCAAATCTGCCCTTTTGTAAAAAAATGCAAAGCCCACGCGGCGGGCGAAGTGGAACTTTTGCCCATTCGCACCGCTAAGGTGCAAACCGCCAACCGCTACTTTAGCTATATATATGTTAAACAAGGCACCGACACTTGGATTCGCCGCAGACCTGCCAGGGATATTTGGCAAGGGCTTTATGAGTTGCCTATGTTAGAAACTCCCAAAGCCATAACTGCAGATGATCTTAAAAAAACCGATTTTTGGAAAAATACCTTCGGGCGCAAATCCCCCCTTCTTGTGCAAGGGCCTGTGAAGCATGTGCTTTCTCATCGGGTAATTTATGCTTGGTTTTATGAAGTGCAAATTCCCCCCGCGTCGGCTGTGGCACCGGGGTATATAAAGGTGGAGGCTTCTTCTTTGGAAAAGTATGCCTTTGCCCGTCTGGTGCAGAAATTTTTGACTACCCAAAAATAAGCGCAAAAAAAACAGGGAAAATACAAGTTTCTCCTCACCAGAAAACTCCTATTTCCCCTGTTGTTCCCCCATTTATCCCCTTTCTAGGCAGTTCCTTTTCAGGAACGAAATCTGTTTTATTTAACCCTTGGGACTTTTGGGTTCACTTTCTATACTCCTATTATAAAAGAGTTTTGGCCACCTGACAAGTTTTAAAACTAATTAGAATTTGTTCTTTTTCTGACGGAGAAACTAATTAATAGATTTTTAGCTCACAAAAAACCCCCGCTTTTGGCGGGGGTTTCTGCATTTTAGTTAAGTTTAGAATTTATAACCAAAGGTAAAGCCAAACATTTCGCTCTTTCCATCGGTATATTTCATCGGAACAGGAGTACCTGTGGATTTGCCTAATTGAGCAGAAGTACCGCTTAAGTCTTGAGCGAAGATATGGGCATAATATACATCTAATGTCCACCGATCTTGGCTATATCCGGCACCGATGCTGGCAATGTGG
>JAFVWP010000074.1 GCA_017501565.1 Elusimicrobiaceae bacterium
CGTTGTGTTGGCCTCTGTTGATGCCGCCAAAAAAATCGCGGTAATCAAAGTAGTGCGCGAAATCACCGGTTTGGGCTTGAAAGAAGCCAAAGACTTGGTTGAAGGCGCCCCCAAAGCCGTAAAAGAAAACGTTGCCAAAGCCGAAGCTGAAGAACTCAAAAAGAAAATCACCGAAGCCGGCGGCACCGTCGAACTCAAATAGTCAACACTACTATTTCCCTAGCCCCTTTTTAGGGGCTGGGGATTTGTCATCTTTCCGCTTCTTATGAAGCCAATGCCGGTGAATTTATTTTTGTCTTATGCGTGCACAAAAATAAATTTATTCGGCTCAGACCAAGGCAGGAATAAACGCAAATGATAGAACAGAAAAATTTTGGCAAGATTTCTTCCAAACTACCGCTTCCCGACTTGCTGGACATGCAAAAACAATCCTTTGTGGACTTTTTGCAATTAGACGTCGCTCCTTCCAAAAGAGAACTTAAAGGCTTACAAGCCGCGTTTGAAGACGTGTTCCCGATTGAAGCTCCCGACGGCAGCATGCGTCTGGAATTTTTGAAGTATGAATTGGGTGCCCCCCGCTACGCCACTCCGGCGGAAGCCGCCGTGCGCGACAGCACATATTCCGCACCCTTAAAAGCGCTTTTACGCTTGTATGTTAAACAGAAAAACGGCAAAATGAAAGAAGCGTCCGATCAAGACGTTACTTTGTGTGATTTGCCGCTCATGACCGAAGCCGGTTGTTTTGTGTTCAACGGCGCTGAACGCGTAGTTGTCAGCCAAATGCACCGCTCCCCCGGTATCATTTTTGAAGAGGACGAAGAAAAGAAACAATCTACCCTCGGTAAGAAGTTGTATGTCGCACGCATCATTCCGTACCGCGGTGCTTGGGTTGAATTTTCTTTTGACTTGATGAACGTTTTGTGGGTACGCATTGACCGCAAGAAAAAAGTGCTGGCTTCTACTTTCTTGCGCGCTTGCGGGTTGGAAACCAATGCCCAAATCATTCAAACTTTTTATAACTGCGAAGATGTAGCTATTAAACCGGCCGAAATTGACAATGTCATCGGTCGCTACGTAGCGGAAGATATTTATGATCCTTCCACCGGTGAAGTACTTTGGAACTTAGATGACAAAGCCACCATTCCCGTGGACGATAAACTCTTCCAAACCTTGGTGGAAAAAGGCGTAAAAACCATTAAAGTTATCTCCGGTAAACCGATGCAAGATGACCCGGGTATTTTAGCTACCTTGTTGCACCGCAAAGATTCTATCCGCACCGCTGCCGAAGCGCAAGCCGAAATCTACAAAAAGATGCGCGGGCAGGATTTTATCGTCAAAGACCAAGCCGAACATTTCTTGGATAACTTGATTTTTGACAATATCCGCCGCTATGACTTGAGCTTTGTCGGTCGCCACAAAATCAACAACAAGTTTGCCAAAATGTTTGATTTGATCGGCGGATTGAAATTTAAAAAATTCACCACTCCGTCTGAACGCCGCCGCACCTTGGCCCCGGAAGACGTGATTGTGGCTGTAAAATATTTACTCGCTTTGAACGCCGGTGAAGATGCCCAAAAGATGTATGGTACTGATTTTGTCTTTAAAGTAGACGATATTGACCACTTGGGCAACCGCCGCGTGCGTGGTGTGGGTGAGCTGTTGGAAAACCAAATCCGTATCGGTTTGTCTCAAATGGCCAAAACCGCCCGCGACCGCATGAACCGCGAACTTACTTCTCATACACCGCGCGCCTTGGTAAATGCGCAACCGGTGCAAGCGATCGTTCGCAAATTCTTCGGTACTTCCCAATTGTCCCAATTCATGGACCAAATCAATCCGTTGGGTGAATTGACGCACAAACGCCGTTTGTCCGCTTTGGGTCCCGGCGGTTTGAACAGAAAACGTGCCGGCTTTGAAGTGCGCGACGTACACTATACGCACTACGGCCGTGTCTGCCCGATTGAAACGCCGGAAGGTCCGAACATCGGTTTGATTACCTCTTTGGCTTGCTATTCCAAAGTAAATAAATATGGTTTGATTGAAACGCCGTACCGCAAGGTAGAAGGTGGAAAAGTAACGGATAAAGTGGAAGTATTGACCGCTGATGCCGAAGACGACAAAATGGTCGCTCAAGCCAATACTTTGGTAGATAAGAACGGCAAAATTACGGCTGATGCCGTCGCTTGCCGCGTGCGCTCTGATTATCCTTTGATTGCTCCGAAAAACGTGGACTATATGGACGTTTCTCCGTTGCAAGTCATCAGTGTCTCCGCGGCTTTGATTCCGTTCTTAGAGCACGACGACGCCAACCGCGCCTTGATGGGTTGTAACATGCAACGTCAAGGGGTGCCCTTGCTCGTAACGGAAGCTCCGTTCGTGGGTACCGGTATTGAACACGAAGTAGCCCGCGACGCCGGTAGCGCCGTAGTGGCCAAACGTGCCGGTAAAGTGCAGTTTGCCGACGGAAACCGCATCGTAGTAGAAGCCGCTGATGGTTCTACCGATGTGTATGAACTTTTGAAATATAAACGCTCCAACTCCGATACTTGTATCAACCAGCGCCCCATCGTCTTTGCCGGCGAAAGCGTGAAGAAAGGCCAAGTATTGGGTGATGGTCCGTCTATGGACCGCGGTTGCTTGTCCTTAGGGCGCAACTTGTTGGTCGGTTTTATGTGTTGGGAAGGGTATAACTACGAAGACGCTATCTTGGTCTCCAGCCGTTTGGTGCGCGACGACGTATTTACCTCTATCCACTTGCACGAATTTAACGTAGATGCCAGAAACACCAAATTGGGTGCGGAAGAAATCACCCGCGACATTCCCAACATCGGTGCGGAAGCTTTGTCTCACTTGGACAATGACGGCATCGTCTTGCCCGCTACGGTAGTAGAACCGGGCGATATTTTGGTGGGTAAAGTAACCCCCAAAGGCGAACAACAACTTACGCCGGAAGAAAGACTCTTAAAGGTCATCTTCGGTAAAAAAGCCGATGATGTAGTAGATGCTTCCTTGCGCGTACCGCCGGGCACCAGCGGTAAAGTATTGGGTACCCGCGTATTTGTTCGCAAAGAAAAATTGACGAAGGTGGAAGAAAAAGCCAGAATCAAAGCGTTGGAAGCGGAAAAAGAACAAACCTTGGAACTTTTGGCCGAACAACGCAAACGCGCTTTAGATAATGCCAAAGCAACTATCAAAAAAGAAGATGCTTTGAAGAAAGAAGAAGCTCGCTTGAAAGCCTTATACAAAATGTTTGAAAAGAGAGCTGAAGAGCATTACAGCCGCGAATTAGAATTTTCCAAACAAGGCGACGAACTTGCCGTTACCGTCAACAAATCGGTCAAAGTGTATATTGCTTCTAAACGCAAATTGCACGTCGGGGACAAAATGTCCGGCCGCCATGGTAACAAAGGTATCGTAGCCCGTATCTTGCCCGAAGAAGATATGCCGTACTTGCCGGACGGCACACCGCTGGACGTGGTGTTGTCTCCGCTCGGTATTCCTTCTCGTATGAACGTGGGCCAGCTGTTGGAAACCATGTTGGGTTGGGCTGCCAAACATCTCAACTACAACGCCGCTACCCCGGTCTTTGACGGCCCGACGGAAGCAGAAGTGGTGGAACAAATCAGATTGGCCAAAGAAAAAATCTTGGACGATAAAGGCTTGAAAGGCAAAGAACGTGAAGCGTATGCCAAGAAATACTTGCCGGACGATTACTGCCGCATCACCTTGTATGATGGCCGCACCGGCTTGCCGTTTGAAGAAAAAGTAACCATCGGTTACATGTATATGCTCAAACTGATTCACTTGGTAGAAGACAAAGTACACGCCCGTTCCACCGGTCCGTACAGCTTGATTACGCGCCAACCCTTGGGCGGTAAAGCTCAATTCGGCGGTCAGCGTTTCGGTGAAATGGAAGTGTGGGCCATTGAAGGTTATGGCGCTACGTACACCTTGCAAGAGTTCTTGACCGTTAAGTCTGACGACTTTGCCGGCCGCACCAAGATGTATGAATCTATCGTAAAAGGCGATGCCCCGGCCCAGCCCGGTGTGCCTGAATCCTTCAAGGTATTGATCAAAGAATTGCAAGCCTTAGGTTTGAGTGTTGATCTCTTGAAGAAAATGAAAGACAATAAGCTCGCTCTCGCCGCCGCGGAAAAAGAAGAAGAAACCGCGGCGCCGGAAGCCGTTGAAGCGGAAGTTAAATAGCGTTCGGAGAATTTAAGAAATGCAAACTACCAAAAAACTCAAAAAGCTCGGAGAATTAAACTTCTTTGATTTTGATGCGATTAAGCTGGGTATTGCTAGCCCGGAACAAATCATGTCCTGGTCTTACGGCGAAGTGAAAAAACCGGAGACTATTAACTACCGCACCCTCAAACCGGAGCGAGATGGTCTGTTTTGTGAACGTATTTTTGGTCCTACCAAAGATTACGAATGTTCCTGCGGTAAATACCGCTGGGTAAAATTTAAAGGAATCACCTGCGACCGCTGCGGTGTAGAAATTACCGAAGCCAAAGTGCGCCGCGAACGTATGGGCCATATTGAATTGGCCGTACCGGTGGCTCACGTGTGGTTCTTGCGCAAAAATCCGTCCAGAATCGGTATCTTATTGGATATGAGAACCACCGACTTGGAACGCGTAGTTTACTATGCTTCTTATGTTGTTATTGAAGATTGTGTAGACAGCGTAACCGGTCGTACTGATTTTAAGAAAGGGACTTTATTAACCGACGCCCAAGTGCGCGAAGCCCGCAAAAAACACGGCTCTCGCTTGAAGGTGGACATCGGTGCCCCGGCTATCCGCACCTTGTTGGAAGGATTGGATTTTGATAAAGAAATCCCGGCCTTGCACGAACAACTTAAAAATACGCAAAGCGAATTGGAACGCACCAAACTCGTCCGCCGCGTGAAAACGATGGAAGAGTTTAAAGAAAGCGGAAACCGCCCCGAATGGATGATTTTAAACATCTTGCCGGTCATTCCGCCGGATTTGCGCCCGCTCGTACCGCTTGATGGGGGTCGCTTTGCTGCTTCTGATTTAAACGATTTATACAGAAGAATCATCAACCGCAACAACCGCTTGAAACACATTGAATCCTTGCGCGCGCCGGAAGTGATGATTTACAACGAAAAACGTCTCTTGCAAGAAGCAGTGGACGCTTTGATTGAAAACGGCGCCCGCGGCAAAGTATTTATCGGCCCGGGTGGAAGACCTTTGAAATCTTTGTCTGACAGCATTAAAGGTAAACATGGCCGTTTCCGTCAGAACTTGCTCGGTAAACGTGTAGACTATTCCGGTCGTTCCGTTATCGTAGTAGGCCCCAGACTCAAAATTCACCAATGCGGTTTGCCGAAATTGATGGCTTTGGAACTTTTCAAACCCTTCATCATTGGCGAACTCATGAAAAAAGACGGCGTTACTTTGAAGTCCGCCAAAAAAATGTTGGAACGTGTCCGCCCGGAAATTTGGGATATTTTGGAAAAAGTAACCAAAAATCACCCGGTCTTGTTAAACCGCGCCCCGACATTGCACAGACTCGGTATTCAGGCGTTTGAACCGGTGTTGATTGAAGGGAAAGCCATTCAACTGCACCCCTTGACCTGTGCCGCTTTCAACGCTGACTTCGACGGCGACCAGATGGCTGTGCACGTACCGCTTTCTTTGGAAGCGCAAATGGAGGCCCGTACTTTGATGTTGGCTTCCAACAACATTTTGTCTCCCGCTTCCGGTAAGCCTATCGCTTCTCCGTCTCACGATATGGTATTGGGTATCAACTTTATTACCAAAGTAAAAGACGGCGACTTGGGCGAAGGCTCCATTTTCGGCAGCAAAGAAGAAGCTTTGGTGGCTTTGGAATACGGCAAACTTTCCTTGCACGCTAAAATTAAAGTGCGCGGAATTAACGTATTGGCTGAAGAAGGTTTGGCTCCTAAAGATGCCCAAAATGCTGCTAAATGGAAAGATTTTACCTCTGTGGGACGCATTATTTTCAACAATATCTTGCCGGAAGGTTGGCCGTATGTGAATAAGGCCATCGGCAAGAAAGAATTGGCTGCGTTGGTAGATGAATGTTACAAGAGCAAAAAATATGGCCGCTACGAAGCGGTACAACTCTTGGATAAGATCATGAAACTCGGTTATGGCTATGCCACCCAATCCGGCTTGTCCATCTCCGTAGCGGATATGACCATTCCGGCTATCAAACAAAAATATATTGAAGATGCCAAGAAACAGGTAAAATCCATTCAAGCCCAAGCCGAAGCCGGTATTATTACCGAAGGCGAACGTTACAATAAAGTAATTGATATTTGGACCCGCGTTACCGATGATGTAGGTACTGAACTCTTCAAAGAAATGAAAAAATTTGAAGACGGCAAATACGATCCGTCCTCGGGCCAACGTTTTAACTCTGTATTCTTGATGGCTGACTCCGGTGCCCGCGGCAGCCGCCAACAGGTGCGCCAGCTGGCCGGTATGCGCGGTTTGATGGCTAAACCGCAGAAAAAGTTGACCGGTGGTCAAGGTGAAATTATTGAATCTCCGATTACCGCCAACTTCCGTGAAGGTTTGTCTGTATTGGAATACTTTATTTCCACTCACGGCGGACGTAAAGGTTTGTCCGATACCGCTTTGAAAACTGCCGACGCCGGTTACTTAACCCGCCGTTTGGTAGACGTAGCCCATAACGTAGTAGTTACCGAACATGACTGCCACACCCACAATGGTATTGTGGTGAAATCTTTGATGAGCGGCGAAGAAATGGTAGAACCCATTGAAGAACGTATCTTGGGCCGCACCAGCTTAGAAAATGTAGTGGTAAGAGTACCAAAAGCCGACGGCAAAGAAGAAGAAAAAACCATCATTAAAGAAGGCGATGTCATTACGTTGGAACAAAGCAAACTCGTCAAAAAATACGGCGTGGAATCTGTACGTATCCGTTCTGTACTGACCTGTGAAGCTCCGTTCGGCGTTTGTGCCAAATGTTATGGTTTGTCTTTGGCCACTTCCACGATGAGCAACCCGGGTGATGCGGTGGGTATCATCGCCGCCCAATCCATCGGTGAACCGGGCACGCAGCTGACGTTGCGTACCTTCCACATCGGTGGTACGGCCTCCCGCGTGTTGTCCCGCTCTCAGGCCGTGGCTGAAATTTCCGGTAAAGTTACCTTCAAAGATATAAAAGTAATTACCAATGTGTACGACAATAAAATCTGTTTGTCCCGCAATGGGTCTATCTTTGTTGAGGCCGGAAATGGTACAATAAAAGAATATAAGATTCAATACGGCGCCACGATTTGTGTAAACGATAAAGAAGCCGTAGAAAAAGGAACCCTACTTGCTGAATGGGACCCGCACTCTATCCCGGTGTTAGCTGAAACCAAAGGTGTGGTCCGCTTGACCGACGTAGTAGAAGGTATTACGTTACAAGAAGAACGCAACAAAGTGACCGGCGTAATTGAAAGAAAAATTATTGCCAGCCGCATGGGTAAGAAAAACCCGCGCATCAGCATTGAAGGGAAAAATGGAAAGACCAGCCTCCCCTTGCCGATTGATACCATCTTGATGGTTGAAAACGGAGAAGAAGTGGAAGCGGGTGATGTGTTGGCTAAGATCGGCAGAGAAGCCGGCGGTACCAAAGACATCACGGGCGGTCTGCCCAGAATTACGGAGCTGTTTGAAGCCCGCCGTCCCAAAAACCCGGCCATTATTTCCGAGTTTGAAGGGGTGGTCAGCTTAGAAACTTCTCCGAAAGGTTTGATTGAAGTCGTAGTGAGAAATGCTGAAACGAATCAAGAAAAAGCATACAGCATTCCTCAAGGCAAACACTTGGTGGTATATGAAGGAGACCAAGTGGGCGTCGGTGAAGCGCTGACCGACGGCGCCATTGACCCGCACGATGTGCTCAGAGTCAAAGGCGAAAAAGAAGCGCAAGAGTTCCTGCTCAACGCCATTCAGGAAGTGTACAGACTGCAAGGCGTTACCATCAATGACAGACATATTGAGGTTATTGTCCGTCAGATGTTAGGGAACGTAAAAATTCTGGATGCGGGTGATACCCACTTCCTGAAAGGAGAAATTGTCAGCCGCGCAAGCTGGCTGAGAGAAAACGCCAAAATGAAAGCTGCGGATAAACGCCCGGCTGATGCGGAATCTATCCTTTTGGGTGTGAGTAAAGCATCTCTCGCTTCCGAATCCTTTATCTCAGCGGCCAGCTTCCAGGAAACCACCAAGGTCCTGACAGACGCCGCCATTACGGGCCAAATTGACGAATTGCAAGGCCTGAAAGAAAACGTCATCGTAGGACATCTGATCCCGGCCGGTACAGGTATATCTGCCAGACAGATTTCCAGCGAATTTGAACAAAAACGC
>JAFVWP010000075.1 GCA_017501565.1 Elusimicrobiaceae bacterium
ATAAACGAGCCTTCCGCCTTTTTTCACTAATTTTGCCCCTCTGGTTAAAATCTCTTGTTGGGTTTGTTCGTAAAAATCGGTTTGCTTTTTGGTTAACCGCCATTTGGCATCTGGGGCTCGTCTCCACGTTCCCGTTCCCGAACACGGAGCATCAATAACCACCAAATCAAAAGTTCCGGCATTTAAAGACAGCCAAGGTTCATAGTCGTTGGTTAAAACATGAGTGTTAATTCCGGTAAATCCGGCTCGTTTGGCTCTGGTTTGCAGCTGTTTTAAGCGTGCATAAGCAATATCACAAGCGGTTATATCCGCTTTTTTGTAGCTTAAGTCATACATCGCCAGAGTTTTTCCGCCTCCGCCGGCGCACAAATCGACAATTTTATCTTTTGGCTTGGCTCCAATCATAAGGGATATGATTTGCGAGCCTTCGTCCTGTACTTCGACCAAGCCGGTTTTGTACGCAGTGCAAGCTTGCAGATTGCAGCGTTTTAAAAGTCGGATTCCCACGGGGGAAAAGTTACATTGATTCGCCTGTATTCCTTCGTTTGCGAACATATTTGTAACAATATCACAATTTGTTTTTGTGATATTGACTCGCAAGTCGGTAAAAGCCTCATTTTGCATAGCTTTCAAGTCATCAGACTTTGCTTTTAAATCGTCCCAGAGCCACTCCGGACATTCAAGTTTTACCGACTCGGGAAAATCATCATCGGCAAAATGATACATTGATTCAGTAAAAATATTTTCGGCGGTAAGGGGAAGATTTTTCGCCTTTAAGGAAAAAGATATTTTGGCGATATTCCGGAAAGCCTTCCAAATCATCGCCGTAATTTCCCGCCGGTCGGAAGAACCTATATAGCGGCGTTTTTTAATTTCTGCGGTTATGATACGGTCAGCGGGCAGATTTTGGTTAAAAGCCAGAGCAAATATCTCTCCGGCGGTTTGGATTCTTGCTTCCGGTCTCATTTTTTCCGAAAGCCTTTGGCAACAATATAAAACTCTGATGATTCTTTTCTGCTGGCGGCAGGCTTTGCGTGTTTTACCTCTTTGAAGTCTTTTTTGATGCGAGCCAAAAGGTTTTGCTCTGTTCCGCCTTGGAAAACTTTGGCAACAAAAGCACCGCCTTCATTTAAGATTTCAACGGCAAAGTTATAAGCTTCCTCCACCAACGCCATAATTCGCAAATGGTCGACTTCGTGGTTTCCGGTTGTGTTTGCCGCCATATCGCTTACCACGGCGTCCACGGGACCTCCGGCGGCTTCTTTTAATAGCTTTGGAGCATCTTCCGCCATAAAGTCCATGGTAATAATTTTTGCGCCGGGCAAAGGCTCCATAGGCAGAATATCCAAAGCCACGACACTTGGGTTTTCGGCTTTTGAGCTTACCAAATCAATGATGACCTGTGTCCAACCTCCGGGAGCAGCCCCTAAATCCACGACTTTTTTCCCCGGTTTAAACAAGTGGAACTGCTCGTTAAGTTCGATAATTTTAAAAGCCGAGCGCGCTCGATAGCCTAATTTTTTTGCTTCCAATACAAAAGGGTCGTTTATCTGCCGCTGAAGCCAGCGTGTAGAGCTTGCAATTCTTCCTTTTGCGGTTTTTACCCGAGTTTTCTTTACCCGAGAGCCGGTAACAAGATTTTGTTTCATTCTTTATTTTTACCTTTATTTTTGCGCATTAAATCGACAAGGATACCCTCTCTTAAACCTCGGTCGGCGACGGTAATTTCATCAAGCTTCCAGTATTCATAGATAGCCTGTAAAATTGCACAGCCTGCCAAAGTCAGATCAGCCCTTTGCGGTCCGATACAAGGGTGAGCAATCCGTTCCAGATTAGTCATTTTTTCCAGTTTATTTTTGGCATCTTCGACTTCTTTATAAGTCATCACCAATCCGTCAACCGCACTACGGTTATAGCGGATAAGGTTTAAATGAAAAGCTCCAAGACTTGTAACCGTACCGGAGGTTCCTATCATCTGAACATTTCCTTCCGCAAGTCGGTTGGAAATATTGTATTCTTCA
>JAFVWP010000076.1 GCA_017501565.1 Elusimicrobiaceae bacterium
GGGGCTTGATGTCCAAGCGTTCCATGATGCGGTTGATTTCTGTTTCCGTTTTGGAAATACTGACTTTTTGGTCATACATCGGGCGGTATTTTTTGTAGAAGTCTTTGCGCAATTGTTTGAGCGTTTTGCCTTCTACCGCTAACATATCCACAATCAAGAAACACGTCAGCAGGCCGTCTTTATCCGGGATATGGTTGGCTACGGCAATCCCGCCGGATTCTTCCATACCCATAATGTATTGGCCGGTGGTCATCAGTTCAGTGATGTATTTAAACCCTACCGGAGTTTCGCGAATCATCAGCCCATGGGCTTTGGCCACTTGGTCAAAAAGCGTGGACGTGATTACACTACGCACCGCACGTCCTTTGAGCTTTTTGTTGCGTACGATATGATCTAAGAGCATGGGGCCAATTTCATTGGGGGAGACCCATTCTCCGTCAGAATCAATCAGACCGAATTTGTCGCAATCGGGGTTACAGGCGATGCCTAAGTGCATTTTTTTGGAAACTACGAGCTTTTTCAATTTTTCCAAACTAACCGGCCCGGCATTGGGCACTTTTCCGCCGAAAAGCACATCTGTTCCTTCATTGACGGCTTCCACCACAGCACCGCATTTTTCCAGCGGAGCGCGGAAATAATATTGCGCAGTACCAAACAAAGGATCTAACGCAATTTTGAGTTTGGCTTTTTTCAGTGCTTTTCCGTCTAATAATTTTTCAATATGAGCCAGGTACTCTTTTTTGAGCGAATTGGTGGGTACGACGGCTTTGTTTAAGTGGTTAAATTCCGTAGAAGATGCTTTTAACAGCTGAGAAGAGGGGCCCGGGGTGCGTTTTTCAATGTCTTCCACAATTTCATTGTTGGCAATTCCGCCGTAGTAGGCAATCCATTTCAGCCCGCAAACGTGATAATCGGCCTCGCTGCCGGTAATGACAATACCGCCGACGGCGGCCTCTTTAAGTACGTTCCATTCCGCTACCGGGGTGGGCATGGGTTCGTCCGCCATTTTAACGCTGATGCCATTGGCCAGCAGGGCATTGGCGGCGACATAAGCCAATTCTTTGGAGAGAAAACGTGTATCATATCCGACAATGACAAGCGGTTTCTTCGGTTTTTTGCCCAATTGTTGGCAATGTTTTTGATACCCGGTTCCTTCAAAACCATAAAAAGAGTTTTCCAAAACATGGTCGGAAATCCCGAAAGCCAAGCGCTGTACGGACAAGGCTGTCAAATCTTCTGCAATAACGGCTCTAAAGCCGGAAGTACTAAATTTAATATCTTCGCTCATAGTGCAGATATTGTACTAAAAAAAACACATTTTTTCACTTTTTCTTACCTTATAATGCAAAATTTTGCCTTTCAAAGGGCGCAGTATCTATAAAAATGATAAAATAAAGCATTACTTTTGTTAGGATAAACAATATGAATTTTGAATACGTCAAACAATTTGTCAAAGATGCCGGTCTGCCCAATTACCGCATTTCTCAGGTGAAAGATGCCGTGTATAAAAACGGCATTTCTTCGTGGAGCGAAGCCACTGCTTTGCCGGCGGACTTGCGCGAAAAGCTGGAAAAAGAACGCCCGATTTTAAGTTTTTCCGTTAAAAAAATGGTCTTTTCCGAAAAGGACCGCGTGGCCAAGGCTTTGTTGAAGCTCAAAGACGGCTTGCTGATTGAAAGTGTGCTTTTAAAACCGCATGACGGCTGGAGCGTGTGTGTTTCTACGCAAGTGGGTTGTGCGATGAAGTGCAGTTTTTGCAGTACAGGCCGCATGGGCTTTAAGCGGGATTTGACAGACGAAGAAATTTCAGACCAAGTGCTGATGTGGTTTCAATATGTGAAAAAAGAAAAAATCGGGGACCGCATTTCCCACGTGGTGTTTATGGGAATGGGAGAGCCTTTGGTAAATTATTTGAACAGCGTAAAAGCCGTGCAAAATTTGACTAACCCGGATTTCTTAAACATCGGTGCAAGGCATATTTCTATTTCCACGTCCGGCATTGCCGACAAACTGCACAAATTGGCGGTGGATTTGCCACAGGTCAATTTGGCGGTTTCTTTACACAATGCCGACAATGACGAACGCAGTAAATTAATGCCGGTCAACCGCCGCTATGATTTGGAAGAATTACAAAAAGCATTGGACGAATATTTAGCTTTAACCGGACGTCAGGTATTTTTGGAATATGCCGTTATTGACGGCGTAAATAACCGCCCGGAGCATATCCGCAAATTAGGCAAGTGGATTAAAGACAGCAAGTTTAGTTATTTGTTGCATGTAAATTTAATTGCTTGCAATTTGGGCCGCGGCGCTAAAACCGATGACCGCGCCGTACAAGATATGGCCGAAGCCCTAAAAGCCATGAATATCGGCGTGACCATACGCAAAAGCATGGGCAATGATATTAGTGCGGCTTGCGGGCAATTGGCCTCTAAAAATTAGGAGATGAACATGAAAAAAATTTGGATATTAGTATGCTTATGTTTGGCTTTGGGTGCGTGCGCTACGATGAACCAAGCCAATATGGATTGGATCCCCATAGGGCCTGATTTTGAGCCTACTTTGGCGGCTGATGTGGAAATTTTTACCGACCGCAGTCAAATCAAACGTCCGTACGGCAATTTGGGCCTTCTGCGTATTAAAAATTTAGAACCGGACCGCGACACCTTAAAACGGGGCGTTCAGCGCGGGCGCAAATTTGTGGCTTCCAAGGGGGGCGATGCCATGTTCTTGGGGCAATACAACAGCGCTGAAGACGGCGCACCGAACCCGAAAGTGACGCTGATTATTTATGCGCTTAAATACGGCGATAATTTGACCGAAGCCGATTTTAAGGCAATGGAAAATTTTGAAATTGAATCTGCCTTAAACAACAGCATGAGCAATTAATTATGAAGAAAAAAGCGATTGTTTTATTTTCCGGCGGATTAGACAGCACCACTTGTTTGTATTGGGCCTTGGCGCAAGGATATGAGTGCGAAGCTTTGACTATTTCGTACGGGCAAAAGCACGAGCGCGAAGTGCGTGCCGCGCGGGAAATAGCCGAACGCTTGGGCGTAAAGCAACATTTTGTAACGCTTGATTTTCCTTGGTTGGCCAGCAGTTCTTTGGTAGATGACAAACAGGCCATTCCGGATTTGTCTATGGAAGAAATTGAAAGCGGGAAAATCCCTTCTACTTATGTACCTGGCCGCAATTTGGTCTTTTTGTCCATAGCGGCATCTTTGATGGATTCTTTGCAAGCCGATGCTATTGTGGCGGGACCGAATGCTGTTGATTTTTCGGGCTATCCCGATTGTACCCCCGCCTTTTTTAATGCGGCGGCCGATGCCATCAACCGCGGCACTGAGCGCGGTGTATTAAACGGAGTGGAAGTGTTGGCTCCTCTGATGGATTTGAGTAAAGCCGGTATTGTCAAATTGGGGGCGCAGTTAGGCGTGCCTTTTGAAGTGACGTGGAGCTGTTACAGCGGGGGGGATAAACCTTGCGGTTTTTGCGATTCTTGCAAATTACGTGCGCGCGGTTTTGCCGAAGCGGGCGTAGTTGACGGCTCGGTAAATAAGGAGTAAATATGAAAAAACTAGTTTTGGTTTTGTTATTTTCTTTGGCCTGTATCAGTTTGCGTGCGGCGGAAAATCAAACGGCTCCGTCGGCGGCGCAAAGCAAAGACCCGGTTGTAATGACGGAACAGGAAAGACATAAAATTTTTAAAAAACGAAACAAAGAAATCCGTAAATTGGTGAAACAATATAAAAAAGCCAATGCAGAACAAAAAACACAAATCAAAGCCCGCTTAGCGGAAATAGTTTCTGTCGCTACCGACGAAGGCATTGCCCGCTCTAAAGAAAGAATCGCTGCCGAGAAAGCCAATCTGCAACGTTGGGAAAATAAAATCAATGAGCAAGAGCAAAACTTAGACGAAGTAAAAGCCCGCCGTGTAGATGAAATTTTAAGCGGAGAAGCGCAACGGCGCCACAAATTAGCAAAAAAGCGTTGGAAAAAAGAGCTCAAAGACCGCAAAAAACAAATGAAATAAATTTATTGCACCCGGGGTTTTGACTCCGGGTTTTTTTATATAAAAAACCGCGCCGAAAAGCGCGGTTTTTGATGAGGTGATACGTCTATATCTGTTTGCCTCCTACTGATAAAAGTGTAAAGGAAATAAAAAAATTGACAAGACCCAAAAAAGGGTTAGATGATATTGGCCGATGAAAGATTTTGAAGGTACTTTTTTTGTTCTTTTTCTGACGAAAAAAAGAAAATGCTTGACTCGTTTTTTTTTTTGATTTAATTAGCTTATAAGCTAATTAAATCAAAAAAGGAGAGATTATGAAAAACCTGTCTAAAGCAATATTAAAGCTGTTGAAAGTGAATGTTAGTAGCCTTTGCATACGCAATAAAATTATGGAAGATGCTGAGCAGAAACATCTCAGCATGACTTCTTGTTTTAACAAAGGTTTTACTTTGATAGAACTTTTAGTTGTTGTTTTAATCATTGGTATTTTATCGGCGGTGGCTTTGCCGCAGTATAGAAAATCAGTAGAAAAATCCCGTGCGGCAGAAGCTATGATTTTTTTGCGTCATTTGAAAGACATGGGCACTATGTATATGTTAGCTAACGGAAATGATGTCGGGCCGGTTTCTTTTTCTGATTTGGGAGTAGAACTTCCCGCAGGGTATTCTTTGAAAGATACTGATGACGGCGGTGTAGCATGTAATAAATATTGGTGTTTTATGACAAATTCATTGGCGTGGGGGGATGATGCGACTGGTGCGCCGGATTCTCCAGTTGCTCGGCGTTATCAAAATGGGAATCCTGATGATGATGGTGGTTTGTTTTACTCACTAGAGTATATTTCCCGATATTCAAGTCGTGCAGAAGAAGGACAAATTATTTGTACCGATGACCGAGAAAATTGGTGTGGCATGTTTGCTACAACTTCAGGGAATGTAATCAAATAAAATCTTTCCCCACAAAAAACCACCCCGCCAAAAGCGGGGTGGTTTTGTTACAAGTCAAAACTTCTAAAACAAGCCGGAGCTTTCTAAAGCGTTTAAGGCTTGGGCAATATCGCTGACCACTACGATAAAGCGCGCGTGTCCGTGACCACAGCTGGCGCCGTAAATGGTGGTGATATTGATGTCTTTTTTGTGGAGCACTTCTCCAATGTCGGTCACTACGCCCACGCGGTCGGGCGTATCAATGCAAATGGCGTCCGTCTTTACGCTGGTATAGCCCGCTTTGGTTAAGGCGTGGCTGATTTTGGTATTATAATTGACGGCGGCGCGTACCACAGCCGCATCAAAGCGCACATCTTGAGAAATAGCAATCAGATTCACTCTTTCGCGCGTGAACAAGGCGGCAAAATTTTTTAGTGCGCCCGGCTCGTTAGCAACAAACACGCTGTATTGTTTTACGACGCTGATAGACATGACAAACCTCTTATCCAAACCCTGTACTTCGCAAGCGGTACGCGGCAACGTCCGCCGGATTAACTTCTCTTTATTATATCAAACATTTCGCGGTGAATTTTACCATTGCTGGCTAATGTTTGCCGCCCGAAAGTTTCCAAACGGGTCCATTTTTTGCCGGCATAATCGGTTACTTTTCCGCCTGCTTCTTCCAAAATCAGTTTCCCGGCGGAAATATCCCAGGGGTTTAGGCAATCTTCCCAATAGCCGTCAAAGCGGCCCGCCGCCACCCAACACATATCCAACGCCGCCGAGCCTAACCGACGAATATCGTGGCAAGACATAATAAAATTTTCAAAACGTTTTAATAGCTCTTCCATGCGCCCTTCGCGCACGTACGGGAAACCCGTAACCAAGAGTGCGTTTTCTAATTTTTTAACGGAAGAAACCTGTATTTTCTTTCCGTTTAGTGTGGCTCCTTTTCCTTTGCGTGCCAAAAACATTTCGTCCATGCACACATCATACACGCCGCCCAAAATAATTTCGTTTTTATAAGCCAACGCTACCGATATAGAAAAATGCGGCATACCATGGGCAAAATTGGTGGTGCCGTCTATGGGGTCAATGACCCATTTGTAGGCGGAGCCTGTATTTTTAAGTCCGTCTTCTTCGGCCAGAAAATCGTGTTGGGGGAAGTTTTTTTGAATGATTTTTAAAATGGCTTTTTGACAAGCCACATCGGCCTTGGTTACTAAATTCGCGCGGGCTTTTAAATCAAAACCCACCTTGCCCAAATGCCGTTTGGCAATTTTGGCGGCTGTGGTTAAACATTCTTTAAGTACGTTTAGTTCGCAGTTCATTTTAATTTTAGTACGTCGGCTTGTTTTAATTTTTCTTCCAAAAACAACATGGCTTTGCAATCGTCTTCATTATACATTAATACTTTGTTGAGCAATTCTTCATTTCCTGTTTTGAGCCAATTGGTAAAGTAAACCATGCTGTCCATGGCGCCGCAGTCGTCTTGCCGCCATTGGAAACCAAACGCGGGCGCGGCGGCCTTTAAAGAAAAGCTGGGTGCCGGTAAGTAAAACGCCTTTTGCGCGGCTACTTTTAAATCATAACACAGGCTGACCAAAAGATTGAGTTTTTGTTCATCATGTTTGTTTTCCTGTGCCATTTTGCGCATTTTTTTGGCTTCGTATTCCGTCCAATGGTACAGCGCGGTATTTTGCGGGTCTTGGATATAATCGTAAAATTGTTCAAAAATTTTAATTTCTTCTTCAGGTGTTTTGGCTACAAAAGAAACATATTTGTTTTCTTCCTTGTCCCAAATGCCGATTAAATATACAAAAGATACGCTGTTTTTGGTAAACGTTTCCGTCGCTTCAAAATCAAAATAGAGATTGCGCTTTTTTAGCGGTGGGGGAAAATGCCCTTTTTCCTTTAATACAGGTTTTTGATGATAGTAGGCCACCGCATTGTAGTAGGCATCGGTGGCGAAAGGCTCTTCCAAAATCGTGCGCATTTTTTCCAGACCCGCGCGGACGACATCATCGGTGGTGTTGATATTATAAATGCGCAAACATTGGCGCATTTCCGCACTTAAGGCGGGCAACATCAGCAAATCTTTACTTTCCGCTACCACTTTATTGGCATAAACACGCCAAGGGGAATTGGCCGCTTTGGGCGGTTTGTGGGCTTCGGGGCGGGCTTGGCCGCTGCGTATTTTGCGGAAAAAATCCAACTCCCGCACCAAGCGTTGTTCGTGGTCTAAATAATCCACTTGTACGGCTTTGGTTTTAAGCTCTACCTGCGTGTAGCGGCAGGTATATTTTTGAATGTCGGATAAAATGTGATTGAGCAAAGATACTTGCAAGGCATAATGTTCTTTTAGGTCATGGGCGCGCTTAAATTGCACAATGCGGTAATGATATGGCCCGAACACACTTTTGCCTTCGTCTATGCGTTGTAATAAATTGATGCTTCCGTACACACTTTGGGGTAAATTCCACAAAACGGCATTGGCGATGGCGGGCTTTCCTTCTGCCATGGCGCGCAACGTAGCCTGAAAACGCTCTGTTTCATTTTCGGCACGGATAAACTCTACGCCGGGATAATGTTCTTTAATCCATATATCGCGGGAGTTGCGGTCTGTGCGTACTTTTAAATTTTCGTAGCGGTTTACTTCATAAACGGCGGTTCCTTCCGGTGCGTGAAAAGAACACCAAATACCGAAAGGGTCCTCTAATAAAGAGAACATTTTAGAAGCGTTAAAATCGGTCTTATCCGGGGTGCGCCCGGCAGAAAATTGATTAAAAAGAGTGGTTGTTAGTGTGTCGTCCATTATATACATTCTATATCTTTTTGACAGACCTTGCACGGCACTTTGTGAAATAGGGAAAAGTGACGAATTTTTTTGGTTGATGGAAATTAAAAAACTTTACTTGGCTTATTTTTTTGGCGTATCTGCCTGGAGCAGAAGAAATAAAATGCAGTTTATTTAAGTAAATATTGTCTGGAGGAACCGAAAATGAAAAAAGGCTTCACTTTAGTAGAGTTGTTGGTAGTGGTGCTGATAATCGGTATATTGTCTGCCGTGGCATTGCCGCAATATCAAAAAGCGGTAGAAAAAACACGCTACGCGGGCATGATGCCCATGGCGGCAAGTGTTAAGACGGCGCAAGAAGCGTTTTACTTGGCGGATTCTTCGCATAGTCCTAGTTTGGAATATTTGGACGTAAGAGTGCCTGGGAAAGTGCCTAGTGAAGCTTTAAGCAGTAGTGAATCTATAGAGTATCCGGCGGATGATTGGGCTCGGCTGGTTTTAGAAAATGGATCTTATTTAGATTTGAAGGTAAGCAGTGTTTCAAATCCGTCTACGGGGTGTTCTTCAGTCTCTTGTGCAAATGATTGTCTTTCAGATGGTACTTGTAGTGTTACTAATATTTGGTTTGATGCAACGGGAAATATAAACGGAGAAGAATATTCTAATAGGCTGAATTTAGAGAATCATTCTCATTGGCCCATGTGGGATTAACTTAATAATAAAATCCCCGCTTTTTACGGCGGGGATTTTTCTGTACTCTTTTCAATGAAAATATGATAATATAATGTATATGATAAATGCGTTGCTTTTTCATTTAATCGGTTTTGTGGTGTGTTTTGTTTTGCTGTTTTACTTTACGGCAAAATACCGCGCCGCGTTGGTGCGTGAAACGGATTTTGACTATCCGGTGGAAGATTTAACGGTGATGACCGTTGCCAAACCTTCCTTTGCTTCCCGCGTGTCCATTTTAAGTTCTTTGCAAAACACATCTGCTTTGGAAGTGACCGATTTGAAAGAAAAAGTGAAAGAGTTGCATTATCGTTTGGAAGAACAAACCTTGGCACAAGATAAAAACAATGCCGAAATGACTAAATTAATTGCCCGCTTGGAGCAACGCATTTCCACTTTTGAACAAGAATATGTTGCAAAATTGCAGCCTACTTTGCTGAGTTTAATTGAAGAACTTGAAAATATGAAGATGGCTGAAGAAAAGAAAAAATAACAAATTTGCGTCCCGATTTGCAAAACCCGCTTTCAAAAGCGGGTTTATTTTTGCAGAAAAAACAAAAAAGAAAAAACACGAGAAAACAAAAAATCTAATTTTTGCACTTAAATTTTGGTTTGGTTTTAAAATTAAAAATTATCCCAAAACTGCCACCGCTCTCCCTAAATTTAATATAATATACATATATATAGAGTTTTACCCAAAACTCGGGAGACAAAATGAACCAAAAAATTAAAGAGCCTATTGCCATCGTCGGCATGGGCGCCATTATGCCCGGAGCTTTGAGCAAAGATGAGTTCTGGCAAAACATTCAATCTGGTAAATATTGCATCACCGAAGTTCCAAAATCTTATTGGGATCCTGAACTTTTTTACAGCCCTGATCACAAAGCCGAAGATAAACTTTACTCCAAAATCGGCGGTTTTATTCCCCAAGAATTTAAATTTAATTCCATTCAATATCGCATTCCGCCCCAAATTGCCAAGCAAATGGATATGGTGCAGTACTTGGCCATTGAAACCACGCGTATGGCTTTGGAAGACAGCGGCTATGATAAAAAAGAGTTTGACCGCAACCGCTGTGCCGTCATTGTGGGGAACTCTTTGGGCGGCATGAAAAATGAAAAATCCAACACCCGCTTGAACCGCCCCTTCTTTTATGAAATTCTGAAAGAAACAAATGTTTACAAATCTTTGCCTGCCGATGCCGAAAAACAATTAATTGACGAAATGGACGAAGCCTTCCGCCAAAAATTTACGCCCATTACCGAAGATACCATGCCTGGTGAATTACCCAACGTGATTGCCGGCCGCTTGGCCAATGTGTTTGATGTGCATGGCACCAACTTCACCGTAGACGCCGCTTGTGCCACTTCGTTGGCCGCGGTGGACCAAGCCGTAAACGGCTTGCGCGAAGGTAATTTTGATATGGCCATCGTGGGCGGTGTGGACCAAATGATGTCTCCTTCTGCTTATATTAAGTTCTGCAAAATCGGTGCTTTGTCAGAAAAAGGTTCTTGTCCGTTTGATGCCAAAGCGGACGGCTTTGTCATGGCCGAAGGTGCCGGTACTATTATTTTGAAACGCCTGAGTGATGCGGTGAAAGACGGCGATAAAGTGTATGCCGTTATCCGCGCTATTGGTGCTTCTTCCGACGGGAAAGGCAAAGGTATTACCGCGCCGAACCCGAAAGGGCAGAAAATTGCCGTAGAAAAAACGTTTGAACAATTGGACTATACCCCCGGCGAAGTAGGCCTGGTGGAAGCCCACGGCACCAGCACCCGCGTAGGCGATGCGGTGGAGCTCAATGCTTTGTATGAAATTTTCTCTCCTTATGCCAAACCGGGCACGATTGGTTTGGGCAGTGTAAAGAGCCAAATCGGCCATGCCAAAGCCGCAGCCGGTATTGCTTCTTTAATCAAGACGTCTTTGGCCTTATATAATAAGGTGTTGCCGCCTTCTGTAAATTTTGAAACCCCGAACCCGACCGTGGATTGGGCCACCAGCCCTTTCCGTGTGATTACCAAAGCCGAACCTTGGAACAGCGATAAAGTCCGCCGTGCCAACGTATCCGCTTTCGGTTTCGGCGGGACCAACTTCCACATGGCCTTGGAAGAAATGAACGACGGCCTGTTGAAAAAAGAAACGGACACTAAAGTCTGTGCCGAAAAAATTTCTACCCCTAAAGAACAGGAGCAACCTGAAATGAAAGCTACCTCTTATGAATTGGTTGTGCCGGGTGAAAAAATTCAAAGCGATGTTTTGACTTTTTCTGCCGCCACCAAGCAAGATTTATTTAATGAATTGGGCAAAGCCGTTTTGGCTATTAAATATGACCCGACCTATTTGCCCAGCATTTCCTATCAAAACCACATTCAAAAACCCCAAAAATTTGCGGTATCTATCAATGTGGAAACTCCGGAAAAATTGAAAGAAAAAATTGAATTTTTCATCAAAACCGCCGGTACGCAAGACGTGTGGAGTCAATCTTCTTTGTACTTGAAGATGAAAGGCATTTATCCTTTTACGCCCAATGAAATCAAACCGAAAGTTTGTTTCATGTTCCCGGGTCAAGGCTCTCAATACGTGGACATGATGAAAGATTTGGCCTGCAAATATAAAATCGTGAAAGACACGTTTGACGAAGCCGACCGCCACTTAATGAACATCAGCGGGCAAAATTTGACCAATACTTTGTGGAGTAAGCCCGGCGAAACCAAAGAACAAATCGCCGCGCGCGAAGAAGCCATCCGCAAAACCGAAATGACCCAACCTGCTATGTTGACGGCTGATATTGCCATGATGCGCCTGTTGTCTTCTTTCGGCATTAAGCCGGACGTGGTAATGGGGCACAGCTTGGGCGAATATGCCGCCGCGGTAGCTGCCGGAATTTTTGATTTTGAAAACGGCTTAAGAGCTGTATGTACCCGCGGTAAAGTAATGTCTGAAATCCGCGTGGAAGACAATGGTAAAATGGCATCTATTGCCGCCGCGGCCGAGCAAGTAGAGCCGGAACTCAAACGCATCAACGGCTATGTGGCGGTTGCCAACAAAAACTGCCCGACTCAAACCGTTATTGCCGGTGCGAGCAAAGCCATTGACGATGCTATTAAAATGTTTACCGATATGGGCATTCAAGCGGTACAAATTCCGGTTTCTCATGCTTTCCACTCCGAAATTATCCGCCCGGCCATGCCGCAATATCGTGCTTTCTTAGATACCTTGGAATTCCACTCTCCCAAAATGCCGATTACTACCAACGTAACGGCGGAATTCTATCCCAGCGATCCTGAAAAAATCAAAGATTTGATGGTTACCCAAATTGCCCATTCCGTAGAATGGATTAAGCAATTGAAAACCACGTATGAATCCGGTGTTCGCCTGTTTGTGGAATGTGGCCCCAAACGCGTGCTCAGTGCGTTGGCTACCAATACGTTAGCCGATAAAAAAGACATTCGTGTCTTGGCTTCCAACCACCCCAAAAAGGGCGGTATTGTGGAATTTAACGACTTGTTTGCCAATTTAATTTCTTCCGGTATTGCCATTGATTGGACCGGGACGGATATTACAGGTGACAATTCTACCTACAACCCCGCTTTTGTAAAATGGGTCAATCCGTCTGCAAATATTACCGAAAAGACGGAAAAAGCAGCCCCTGTGCAAAACGAAACTCCTTTGCAAAAAGAAGAAGTGTCGCAAGCAGAAAAGCCGTCTGCCGACTATCACAAAAATATTGTAATCAGCGGTATTGCCGCCGGTGGCCCGGGCAGCTGGGATAAGATTTTCCGCGAAGGGATTTTAGATGAAATCTTGTCCGGCAAAAACATGATTGAGTCCGTCAGCCCCGAAATTCAACAACAACAAATTGATAAACATGTAGAATTTGTCATCAAATCCAAAGACGGCAACCACCGCTTTGAACGTTTGACGTCTGCATCGCAAGCTATTAAATTAGCGGCTAAAGGCGGCGCGTTTGATTTGGAAAAAGAATTTGGCTTACCCGCCAAATGGGTACGCTCTATGGACCGCAGTTTCCAATTGGCCATTGCCGCGGGTATTTTGGCACTCAAAGATGCCGGTATTCCTTTGGTGCTCTATTATAAACCTACTTCTACGGGCGGTTATTTGCCGGATCGCTGGGGTTTGCCTGCTGATATGATTGACGAAACGGGTGTAATTTTTACCTCTGCTTTCCCGGTGGCCAACAGCATGATGGGCGATTTGACCAAACGAGTGTCGGGTCTGCTCAATAATAAAACAGCCAAAGAAGTACGCGCGTTCTGCGATAAATTTATTGCCCAAATTTCCGATCCGGCTTTGAAAGCGGAAATTGAAAATTGGTACAACGAAAACTTTAAAGACAAAGAAGTAGAGCCGCAAGCTTTTACTTCTGAGTTTATCTTAAAAACCATTGCCATTGCCCATTCTCATTTCTGCCAATGGATTCGTGCCCGCGGCCCCGCTACGGCCATGAGTGCGGCTTGCGCTTCTACCGCCCAAGCTATTGCTATTGCCCAAGATTGGATTAAATTGGGCCGTTGCAAACGCGTCATTGTTATCAGCGCCGATGATATTAGCAATGATAATGTATCTGAATGGATTTTGACGGCTTTCTTAGCTTCCGGTGCCGCTACGACCGAAGGCGATGTGACCAAAGCCGCCTTGCCGTTTGACCGCCGCCGCAATGGTATGATTGTGGGTATGGGTGCGGTGTCTTTGATTGTAGAAGAAGAAACTGAAGTAACCAAACGCGGTATGAAACCTTTGGCCAAGCTCTTAAATGCTGAAATTGCCAATAGCGGTTTCCACGTTACCCGCATTGACGTAAACCACATGGCTTATGTCATGAACCGCTTGGTGGCTACGGCTGAAAAAGAATACGGCTTAAACCGCGCCGATATTGCCAAGCAATTGGTATTTATTTCTCATGAAACATACACGCCTGCCCGCGGCGGTTCTGCCAGCGCGGAAGCCTATGCCTTGAAACATACTTTTGGTGCCGATGTCGGTTCTGTCATCGTCAGCAATACCAAAGGTTTTACCGGCCATTCTATGGGTGCGGGGTTGGAAGATGCCATCGCAGTACGCTGTTTGAATACAGGCTTGGTACCGCCGATTGCCAATTTCCAAGAAGCTGACCCTGAATTGGAAGGTATTAATTTAAGCAAAGGCGGGCATTATGATTTTAAATATGCCTTGCACTTGGCGGCCGGATTTGGCTCTCAAGTGGGTATGACTTTATTGGAAAAAGCCTGGCAAGTGGGCGAAGAACGCATTGCGAATGCGGCCCAACATCAAGCTTGGTTGAAAGAAATTTCCGGACAAGAAGCTCCTGTCTTGGAAGTGGTCCAAAATACCTTGCGCATCAAAGATAATTACAAGCATGGGGTGAAACCCGCTTTAGTCATGGAAGGCGCGCAAGCTTTTGTAGATAAAGTAAACGTCGTGAAACCGGCGGTTACGGCTACCGCCCCCGTTGCGGCTGTGGCTCCGGTCGTTGCTCCGACCCCTGTGGCAGAAGCACCCGCAGTAGTAGCGGAAACCCCCGCGCCGAAAGCAGTATTACCCAGCTTGAACGAAGCGGACGTTACTAAAGAAATTTTGAACATCGTATCTGAAAAAACGGGCTATCCCGAAGATATGTTGGACTTAGATTTGGATATGGAAGCAGACTTAGGCATTGACACGGTGAAGCAAGCCGAACTCTTTGCCATTATGCGTGAGAAATATCAAATTGCGCGCCAAGAAGGGGTGCAATTGAAAGATTATCCGACAATTCGCTCTATCATTAAATATGCTTTAGCCAATGCGGGCCAAGGCGAAATACAAGAAGCCACTCCCGCTGTGGTAGAAACTCCGGTAGCGGCCCCCGCTCCGGTCGTTGCTCCGACCCCTGTGGCAGAAGCACCCGCAATGGTGGCGGAAACTCCCGCCCCGGTAGCAGAAGCTCCCGCGCCGAAAGCCGTAGCTTTAGATGAAGCGTCCGTGACCAAAGAAGTCGTATCTATGGTAGCCGAAAAAACGGGCTATCCCGAAGATATGTTGGACTTAGATTTGGACATGGAAGCGGACTTAGGCATTGACA
Source organism: Elusimicrobiaceae bacterium (assembly GCA_017501565.1). GTDB lineage: Bacteria > Elusimicrobiota > Elusimicrobia > Elusimicrobiales > Elusimicrobiaceae > Avelusimicrobium. The sequence goes on from JAFVWP010000076.1 coordinate 14,547, forward strand.
CGGTGAAACAAGCCGAACTCTTTGCGGCGATGCGCGAGCATTATGGAATCGTACAACAAGACGGAATCCAATTAAAAGATTATCCTACGATTCGCCATTGCATACAATTTGTCTTAAAAAGCGCGAACAGCACACAGCAAGCCGCTCCTGTTGCGGCAGTGGCAGAAACCCCGGTAGTAGCTCCGGCTCCTGTGGCAGAAGCGCCCGCAGTGGTAGCGGAAACCCCCGCCCCGGCGGTAGAAGAAGTAGACAACGGCTTGCCTACCATTAAAGTAGCTAAAGTGGCCGATGCCGTGCCCGCTGCGGTGCATGTGGGGAAACCTTCTGATGAAATGTTGACCACTAATCCGACGGGGGAAATCCAAAAGAACAACTCTTTGGCCGAACGTCCGGAACGGGAAGGCTATGCCGGCGAACATTGCCACGAGAAAAAATTGCGCAGTGTAACGGTGGTTGCTCCTGCTCCGTTGACGGAACGCGAAAACCGCCGCTTGTCCAAAGACCGCACGATTTTGATTTTTGCCGATAACTCCCAGCTTATTAAAGCCTATCAGGAAGAGTTTAAAGAATTAGGCGTTAAAACCCATGTGTTTACCACGCTTAAGACCCGCAGCAAAAATACGACCATCGTCAATTGGGAATCTTACGAAGAAACCGAAGCGGCCTTAAAAGAATACGCGGCCGAAGATCCGAATATCCAAGGTATCGTGTATCTGTTGGGCGCATCGGTGAAGAAATTTGACAAAAAAGTAAGCACCCACAATGAGCTGACCAAATATGTCATGCCGCTTTTCATTGCCTTGCGCGTATTTGAAAAAGCCATGGCTAACCGCGAAGGTGCCGATACTTTCTTTGCCGTAAATACCAAAATTGACGGAAACTTTGGTTATACCACAAAAGAAGAATTTAACCCCATTACCGGTGCCTTGTGCGGCGGGGTGACTTGCTTCCGTAAAGACGTGTTTGAACGTACGGGTGCTTTGGGTAAACTCTTAGATTTTGAACCGACCGCCACCCCCGATGAAATGGCGCAAAAAACCATGGACGAAGTATTGCATGGGGACATGCGCTTAATGATCGGCACCCGCGGCGGCGAACGTAGCACGATTTTATCCGTGCCTGTACGTTTGGACCGCAGTGTAAAACGCTTTGACTTGGCGGGCAAAACTATCATTTTTACCGGTGCCGGCCGCGGTATCGGAGCGATGCTGAGCCAAAAATTGGCGGCTCAATATAAGAGCAAAATCATTGTCTTGGATATTATTGAAATTCAAGAAAAGACACCGCTCTGGGCTTCTATGAATGAAGCGGAATTAGCCGCCTTGAAAAAGCAACTTTGGGAAGAATTAAAAGCGGATACTTCCCAAAAGGCTACCCCGGTACTTTTGGAACGTGCTTTTACAAAGGTAAAAGATTCCGTAACGCTTTACAAAAACCTGCAAAAACTGCGCGAGTTGGGCAGCGAAGTGGAATACTACCACTGCGACGTGCTGAACAGCTCCGTAGTCAAAGAAGTATGCACCAAGATCAAAGCCAGAAACGGAAAAGTGGACGGATTAATCCACTTTGCCGGATTGGAACGCTCTAAACTGATTTATGACAAAGACCCCGCGGAATATTACCGCATCTTTGACGTAAAAGCCAGCAGTTTTGTAACGTTCTTGGAAAATAATATCGTACGCAACGGCGGTTTCTTTGCTTTTGCTTCTTCCATTGCCGGCAAATACGGCAACTTGGGCCAAAGCGATTATGCTTCCGCGAACGATTACCTGGCTAAATGTGCTTTGTCTTTGAGCAACCAAGGTTACCGCGGTATCTCTATTGCTATGAGTGCTTACAAAAATGTAGGTATGGGCGTTAGAGCCGGTGTGGAAACCTTCTTGCGCTCCAACGGCGTAGATTTTGTAGATCCCGAAGACGGAATGCAAATTTTCTTAGATGAAATTGTCTATGGCGATGTGCCGGAAATTGTATTGACCGGTTCTTTGGGCCGTTTGGATTGGGACCATCAGCTTTGTTTGGAGATGGACGAAATCGTTCCTCAGGGTGCGCAAAACGCCCCTGAGGGGGACGATACCGATAAAGGCAACGGCACCGGCGGCAATACGCCTGCTCCTGTAAAGGAAGAAACTGCCGCGGTTGTTGCACCCGTTGCCCAGCCGGACCCGGCGCAAGCCAAGCACTTTTTGGGTAAAGTAGTGGCGCAAACCACTACCGAAATTCATACGGAAAAAGATTTTAATTTAGCTTCCGACCCCTACTTAGACGACCACGCCATTGAAGGTACGCCGTATGTGCCGGGCGTGATGGGGATTGAAACCTTTGTGGAAACGGCCACCGCTTTGGGCGGCAGTGTACCGCAAGGGTTAAAAGATGTGCACTTTTATTTGCCGATTAAACTTTTGCGCAAACGCCCGCAAGCCGTGCGCGTAATCGGAAAAAATGAAGGCGGTGAAATTTCTATGGAAATTGAATCCGATTTCATCAATAGCCAAGGGGTAAAAATGGGCAATACCCGCCGCCATTTTACGGCCAAGGCTTTGCCCGGCGGATTTGTGTCTACCTGGAATGAAGTAAAAGACAATATCGGGTTGGACGTCAATGCCGCAGTGCAAATTTCCAAAGAAGAAATTTACAAAAAATATTTCCATGGCCCCAGCTTTCAGGTGTTGGGCGGGATTTTGAAAGCGGACAAAGAAAGCTCCTTGGCCGTTTACAACACCACCCCGGCCCCGCAGTGGCCCGAAGGTCAAAAGACGTTGTTGGCTAATCCGATGCTGATTGAAGCGGCTTTCCAATGTTGCGGCTTTAGAGATATGGCCATTGAAAACAAAATGACCTTGCCCGACGGCATCAAAGAGGTGGCGGTTTTCCGCCGCGAAGTGCCGCCGCAAAAGCTGTATTTGTACGGACGTTTTAAAGGCTTTACCGCGGACGGAAAAACCTTGCACGATGCCTATGTATTTGATGAAAAAGGCAATGTGTGGGTGGAAATCCACGGCTATCAGGCCATTGGCCAATAATGAGCTATAAAACGCAGTTTGTTAAAATAAAGGACCTGCCCCCGGCAAACTCCTTTCTTTCTCCGGGCGAACTTGCTTATTTGCAAACGCTTCGCGCAGAGAAAAGAAAAGGCGACTGGCTCGGGGGCCGGTTTGCGTTAAAAGTGCTTTTAGCCAGGGAAGATAATCTCTTGCCCCTTTGCAGTTTGCCGTCAGAAAATACAGCGCATTTGTTAGAAATGTCTGATGTGGCGTTGGCGCTATTAAAGCAGATAGAAATTGTTAAATTACCCAGCGGAGCCCCGCAGGTGATTATCGGCGGTGTGGCGGATAAACGCAGTGTAAGTATTACGCACTCTCATGGTTGGGCGGTGGCGGCGGTGGCAGATGCGCAAACTTTTTTGGGAATAGATTTGGAAAAGATAGAAACGCGCAGCCGCATTTGGGCAGAAGAATTTTTTTTAGAGCAGGAAAAAGGCCCCGCCACCGATGAGCACTTAACGCGGGTGTGGACGCAAAAAGAAGCCGTTGTAAAATTGTTGGGAAGGGGACTTTCTTTAAGCACACGGGAAATTATTTTGTCAGACAATCAAGTGCAATTCGTCGGTCGTGCCAAAGAAGCTTGGCTGGCCCAACATCAGCCGCAAATTATACTTAACTCTACTCGTTTTGACAACCAATTTATCTTTACCACAGCCTACGCTGCAGCCCGGGGCCTGTAAAGTTTGCTAAAATATAAGCTACGGAGGGCGTATGATAGAACTTTTTGATAATCCCAGAGAGGATAAAAAATCCGATCGTCCGGCTCCCAAGAGCCTGGTGAAATTCCGTCAGATTTACCAAGATGCCATGGCCGGTGCCGGTGAAGAAAAAAACAATGCCCAAAAGGCCAAAGGCAAATTTACCGCGCGTGAGCGCATTTCTTATTTGTTGGACCAAGACAGCTTTTTTGAAATTAAAAGTTTGGTGGAAAGTAACTGCCATGATTTCGGTGTAGCCGATAAACATATTAAAGGCGACGGCGTAATTACCGGTTTTGGCCGGATTAACGGCCGTCCGGTGGCTATCTTCGCGCAAGACTTTCCCCAATTAGGCGGCTCTTTAGGCTTAGCCCATGCCCGCAAAATTGCCGATATTATGGATAAAGCGTTGGAAGCCAAAATCCCCGTTATCGGTCTTTTGGACAGCGGCGGTGCCCGCATTCAAGAAGGGGTGGAAAGTTTAAACGGCTACGGAGAAATTTTCTACCGCAATGTAAAAGCATCGGGCAAAATTCCGCAGATTTCCGTTATTTTAGGGCCCTGTGCCGGCGGGGCGGCTTATTCTCCGGCCTTGACGGATTTTATTTTTATGGTGGAAGGGATCAGCCATATGTTTATTACCGGGCCGGGTGCTGTAAAAGCTGCCACCGGGGAAGAAGTGGATTTTGACACCTTGGGCGGCAGCCGTCCGCATAGCGAAAAAAGCGGCGTTTGTCATTTTGTGGCAAAATCCGAGCAGGATTGTTTCCGCCAAGTGCGTGCGCTTTTGAGTTTCTTGCCGCAAAATAATGAAGAAAAAGCCCCGTCTGAAACCACGAGTGATATTGCCGACAGACCGGTGCATGTGTTGGAACGCGTATGTGAAATGGACCCTAAAAAAGCTTTCCGCGTGCATCACATTATTTGGCGTTTGGCGGATGATTACGGGTTTTTTGAAATCCATCAAAATTTTGCTAAAAACGTGGTAACCGGGTTTATCCGTATGGGGGGAGAAGTGGTAGGCGTTATTGCCAACAACCCTGATTGTTTAGGCGGTGCTTTGGATAGCGACGCCAGCGACAAGGCCGCGCGTTTTATCCGGTTTTTAAATGCGTTTAATATCCCTATTTTGACCTTGGTAGATACCGGCGGTTATTTGCCCGGCGTACAACAGGAACATGGCGGCATCATTCGCCATGGGGCTAAACTTTTGTATGCGTATGCCGAAGCCAGCGTGCCCAAAATTACCTTGGTCTTGCGCAAAGCCTATGGTGGGGCTTATATTGCAATGGGTTCTAAATTCTTGCGTGGAGATTTTAACTTTGCATTTCCCAGCGCCGAGATTGCTGTTATGGGGCCGCGCGGTGCGGTGGAAATTCTGTATTCGCGCGACTTAAAAAAGGAAACAGATGCCCAGAAGCAAGAAGAAATGAAACAAAAATTGACTCAGCAGTATTCCGATAAGTTTGCTTCTCCGTATCAGGCGGCTTGCAATGGGTCTATTGATGAAATTATTGAACCGGCCGAAGCCCGCAGTAAAATCATCAATGCGTTACGTATTTTGAAAAGCAAACGTGACCCTAAGAAACATACAAATACAGGAAACATTCCTTTGTAGAAAAAACCTTCCGCAAAAGCGGAAGGATTTTTTAAAGAAAATA
>JAFVWP010000077.1 GCA_017501565.1 Elusimicrobiaceae bacterium
AAGGTTAATTGTTCGCCGACAAGTTGGTTTTTAATAACTTTTTAAAGTTTTTATAAAATATGCTTGGAAAGCTATTGACAAATTAGGTGTAAATAGATATAAACCACCCCTCTTGGAATAATTTTTTAGTGGAGAATGGTCGTGAAACGCACGTATCAGCCTAGTAAGACAGTACGCACCCGCCGCCATGGCTTTCGCAGCCGTATGGCAACTCTTGGCGGTCGTAAAGTCCTGAACGCTCGCCGCCGTAAAGGTCGCAAACGTTTAGTTGTAGTTGTCTAATAAACAGCATTATGGCATTTAAAAGAATTGAATTGAAACAAATGGCGCCCCTCAAGAAAAGGAGGGACTTTCTAAGGATTGCCGAGGAAGGTTTTAGCGCCCCTGTTTCAGGTTTGGTTCTTCAAGGACGCGAGCGCACAGAGTATTGCGAAGTTACCAGCAAAACTTTTCGTGTAGGATATACCGTTACAAAGAAAATCGGCAATGCGGTTAAAAGAAACCGTGTTCGCCGTCGTTTGCGTGCGGCGGTAGCAAAAGTTTTGCCGGAAATGGCCGCCAAAAGATTTGATTATGTTGTCATCGGCCGCCTTTCGACTCTGGACAGACCTTTTTACGCTCTGACTCGGGATTTAAGAATGGCTGTTGAACAGATTCATGAAGCCGCCCGCCTGAAAGCCGAACAAGAAGAAGATATTTAATGAAACGTTTTTTTGTTCTTTTAATTCGGGGCTATCAAAAAGGAATCTCGCCGTTTTTTCCTAAGTGTTGCCGCTACATTCCAACGTGTTCGCAATACGGAATTGAAGCCATAAATGAATATGGGGCTTGGCGAGGCTCGATTCTTACGTTAAAACGCATATTACGTTGTCATCCGTGGGGAGGCTCCGGTTATGATCCGGTTCCGCCGAACCTTAACAAAAAGCATAAGGAAAAGTAATGTCTGTCGATTTTCAAAAAGAAAAAAAAGAAACCAACAACAATGTAAATCTTATTGTTGCGACTGTTCTTGCGATTTTAGCCGTTTTTGTTTTTGATTATTTCTTTCCTACTCCGGAAATGCCGGAAACCAAGACTGCCGCAGTGCAGGGGCAAGACAAAAAGGCTACGGTTCCGGCGGCAGATGAAGCCGTTGTTCCGTCTTTGCAAAGTATGACGACTGCGCCGGAGGCAACGGCAGCGACTCCGGTATCTCGGGAAGCAAAGATTGCCGAAGACCGCCGCATAAAGATTTCCAATGCTAAAGTTAGCGGTTCTTTGCGCTTAAAAGGCGCCCGTTTTGACGATATTTCTTTAAACTTGTACAGAGAAACTTTGAATCCGGACAGCCCGCACATAGTTTTATTCTCTCCTGCCGGAACTCAAAATCCGTATTTCGCGGAGTTTGGTTGGACGAGTGTCGAGCCTGCACTTCCTTTGCCGGACAAAAATACTCCGTGGCAGACTTCTTCCACCGAGCTTACTCCGGAAAAGCCGTTGGTTTTAACTTGGGACAACGGCAAAGGGTTACACTTTACCCGTACAATTTCTGTTGATAACGATTATATGTTTACGGTAACGGATAAGGTTACCAACACCGGAGCCAAAGAAGTTACTTTGAACTCTTACGGACTTATTTCCCGTACGGGCGCACCGGAAGAAGAAAACAATTTCAGCTATATTTCTTTTGACGGTCTTTTGGGGGTAATGCAAAACACACTGGAAGAAATCCGCTATGCCGACTTAATGGAAGAAAAGCAGGAAAGCTTTACAACTAATGACGGCGGTTGGCTTGGTATAACTGATAAATACTGGCTGTCGGCTTTGGTTTTTGATCAGAAAGCCAAAGACGTAAACACAAAGTTTTCTTATCATAACTTAAACCGTAAAGACGTATTCCAAGCCGATTACCTTTTGCCGACCCTTTCGCTTGCTTCCGGAGAAACTCTTGAAAGCACCAATCGCTTGTTTGTCGGCGCAAAGGAAATCAATGCGTTGGACGCCTATGCCGAAGAATATAATATTCCCCGTTTTGATTTGGCGATAGATTTCGGTTGGTACTATTTCTTGACCAAGCCGTTTTTGTATATCTTGGACTTTTTAAATGCGTTCCTTGGCAACATGGGCTTGGCGATATTGGTTTTTGCCTTCTTGCTTCGGGTTCTTGTTTTCCCGATAGCCAACAAATCTTATGTCAGTATGCATAAAATGAAGTTATTGCAGCCAAAAATCAAAGAGCTGACGGAAAGATATAAAGACAACCGCCAAAAGCTAAGTCAGGAAATGATGGCTTTGTATAAAAAGGAAAAGGTTAATCCTGCTTCCGGCTGTCTTCCTGCATTGATACAGATACCTATATTCTTTTCCCTTTATAAGGTTTTGTATATTGCGATAGAACTTCGCCAAGCTCCTTTCTATGGTTGGATTCATGATTTATCCATGCCGGACTCGACTTCCATATTTACTCTGTGCGGACTGATTAATTGGCCTGTACCGGGCTTCTTGGATATCGGCGTATGGCCGTTGATAATGGGTATCACGATGTATATTCAGTTCAAGCTTAACCCTCAGCCGGCGGATAAGACGCAAGCCATGGTCTTTGCTTGGTTACCGGTAATCTTTACCTTTATGTTGGCGCATTTTGCTTCCGGCTTGGTAATTTACTGGGCATGGAGCAACATATTGTCCATTATCCAGCAGAGAGTTATCATCTTCCGCAAGGATAGAAAGTTCAAGAAAACCGGAAAGTTAAGCCAGATATGATAATTGACCGTACACCGGAAGAAAACGCCGAATTGGCAGAAAAGGGCAAAACGTTATTTGCCGGCTCGTGTGATTTTATGCTTGGTGTTGCCGCACTGGAGCAGCTTCCCGACGCCGATATGGCAGAGATTGCTTTTGCCGGCCGTTCCAATGTTGGTAAGTCTAGCCTTATTA
>JAFVWP010000078.1 GCA_017501565.1 Elusimicrobiaceae bacterium
AGCGGAAAGCAAAGCGCTATTTCTCCGGGACGGCTTCCAGGCTGTCGCATATCTTCTTCCCCAGAGCCGTAGTTGTATTGCATTTTGCCACCCAGCCGGTTTGGTTGGTAACGCGAGTCATGGCTATTTGATAGATAGGGGAAAGGCTATCGGCCCCTTTTCTTTGTTCCAAAAAAATATCCAACTAAATTATTTCTTTGGTGATCAAATTTTGTAATGCTTTGCTGGCCGCGCGCATCGGTTGCAAATCTTCCACAGCAGTTAAATGTACGGCTAAGAGAATTTCTTTGCCTTTATCTTGCAACGCTTTTTTAATGGCGGCCAATGTTTGCCCGGTGGCTAAAATATCGTCAACATAGATGAATTTTTCATATTTATCCAATAAATCTCCGTCCATTTCCATATCATAGCTGGTATATTCATTTGTGATGTGAAAGCGGTAGGGATTATTGGGGATTTTTCCTTTTTTGCGAATCGTCAATAAGGGCAAGGCTAATTTATAGGCTACCGGTGTGCTGAATAAAAAACCGCGGGACTCTGGGGATATAATCGCAATTTTAGCTGTATCTTGGCCGGAAAGAGCCTTTTTGATTTCTTCACAAAATTTATCAATGATAGCCGTAAAGTATTCCGGTTTTTCCAACAGGCCGTTAATATCAATAAAATTGACCCCTTCTATGGGATAGTCTTTTACAATAGAAAGTCCGTATTTGTGAGTCATAAAAAATCCTAAATTTGAAATAGTATTTTGGCAATACTTATCTATTTTGTAATAAATTGACTATTTCTGTCAAATTCTTTTCATCTTTCCCTTTACACGAAAGACCCGATTATTATACAATATAAACAGGTAAGAGATGCCGGCGTTTTGAAATGGGCAGGGTGAAAATCCCAAAGTAAAAAACTTGGCACAAAGCCCTCTGAATATAGTATAATATTTATACGTATCAGAATAAGGTGGCAAAACCCGCTTGGCTCGTCGGAGAAAGATGAGCCGGAGTGGGGTTTACTGCCGATAATTTTTTATTTACAAGAAGTTCTAAGGAACAAAAAATGGCAGAAAAAACTGAAAAAAAAGCTAGAATTCTCAGCCAAGAAAGAATCCGCATTAAACTGCGCTCTTACGATCACCGCATGCTTGACAACAGCGTTGCCCGCATCGTGGAAACCGCGCAGAAAACCGGTGCTATCGTCGCCGGGCCGGTTCTTTTGCCGGTGCGCATTAAGAAGTACACTGTGCTTCGTTCCCCGCACACTGACAAAAAATCCCGTGAGCAGTTTGAAATGCGTATTCACAAACGGCTGATTGACCTGAAAAGTCCCACCTCTAAGACCGTCGATGAATTGATGAAGTTAGATCTTCCCGCCGGTGTTGATGTGGCAATTAAAAGCAACTAATAAGGAATAAAAGAAGATGGCAGAAGAAAACATCCAAGCTGCTGGCGTCCAAGAGGCAACCCCCGTTGCTGAAGCGGCCAAAGCAGAAACTGTCAAAGAAGCTCCGGCTACATTCCGTTTTGTACTCGGCGAAAAAGTGGGCATGACCCAGCTCTTTGATGAAAAAGGCAACCTGCATGGTGTTTCCGTCGTAAAAGCCGGACCCTGCAAAGTTGTACGTGTCAGAACCCAAGAAAAAGACGGCTACAATGCCGTTTGCGTAGGTTTTGGCGAAGTGAAAGAAAGCAAATTGAATAAACCCGAACTCGGCTATTTCAAAAAAGCTAACACGACCCCCGTCCGCCACTTGAAAGAACATCGTGTGGCCGACGTGAACGGCTTCGAAATTGGTCAGGTCATTTCACTCGAAAAAATTTTTAAACCCGGCGATTATGTAGATGTGCAGGGTAGCATTAAAGGCCACGGCTTTGCCGGCGCAATGAAACGCCACGGCTTTGCCGGTCAGCCTGCCTCCCACGGGGCCTCTGATAGAGAAAGAGCTCCCGGTGGTTTGGCTTCCCGCCGCTCTTTGGGTAAAGTATTGTCCGGTCAGCGCATGGCTGGTCACTACGGCACCACGACGCACACCGTCGCCAAAATTGAAGTTATCAAAGTAGACGCTGAAAACAACTTGCTGTTCTTAAAAGGCTCCGTTCCGGGTGCCAAAGGCAGCATCGTGTCTGTCTTGGAAACTTCCAAAAACAGAAAACATGTTGTGGCTCCTATCGTGCAGAAAATCTCTGCTTCTAAAGCCGCTAACAAGAAGTAAGGACTTTGACCATGGAAACTAAAGTTTTAGATATCAAAGGTAAAGAACAAGGCACCATCGCCTTGCCGGAAAGCTTGTTCTCTGTCAAGCCGAACCCGACCTTCCTTCACGAAGTCATCACCGCCTTCTTGGCTAACCAAAGAAGAGGTACTGCGGACGTAAAAACCCGTGCCGAAGTATCCGGTACCGGTAAAAAGCCGTGGAAACAAAAAGGCACCGGCCGCGCCCGTCAGGGTAGCTTGCGTGCCCCGCAATTCCGCCACGGCGGTGTAGCCTTTGGGCCCACCCCGCACTCTTATCGCCAAGAATTGCCCGTCGCCAAACGCCGCGCCGCTATCGCGCAGTCTTTGTCGGCTAAATTTGCTGAAGGCAATATTGTTGTCTTGGACAGCTTAACCTTGAAAGAACCCAAAACCAAAGCTTTCGCTGAAGTGTTGAATGTGCTTTCCGCCGGCCGCAAGCCGTTGGTACTCGCCAACATTGACGAAAACACCCGTTTGGCTTCTCGCAACGTAGCCGGGCTGACCCAAATGGCTCCCCAAGACGCCAATGCCTATGCGGTGCTCAACAGCAGCAAAGTCATCTTGACCAAAGAAGCTGTTGAAACCTTGACCAAGACTTTCGTTAAGGAGGCCAAATAATGAGAACGTACAGCATTTTGAAAAAGCCCCTTTTGACCGAAAAGAGCTTGATTGAACGCGATACCAAAAACCGCTACGGCTTCGTAGTCGCCAAAGATGCTTCCAAAGGCGAAATCAAAACGGCCGTAGAAAAAATCTTCAACGTCACCGTAACTAAAATTACCACCATTGCCGTGCGCGGTAAAATGCACAGAATGGGCCGGTTTGTAGGTAAAAGACCGGATTATAAAAAAGCTTTCGTGACCTTGAAAGAAGGCGAAAAAATCGACGTGGTAGAAACCACGGCGAAGTAGAATAAGGAGAACTACTAACTATGCCTATCAAGACATTTAGACCTTATACTCCTTCCAGGAGAACCATTACGGTGGCCGATTTCTCCGAAATCACCAAAACCACTCCGGAAAAGAGATTAACCAAAGGTCTGCGCAAAACCGGTGGCCGCAACAATACCGGTATGATCATGGTTCGCCACATTGGCGGCGGTCATAAACGCGCATACAGACAAATTGATTTTAAGAGAGAAAAATACGGCGTGCCCGCTACGGTTGTATCCATTGAATACGATCCGAACAGAAGCGCCCGCATTTGTCTTTTGAAATATGCCGACGGCGATAAACGCTACATCTTGCACCCCATTGGTGTAAAAGTGGGTGATGTATTGATGAGCGGTCCGCAAGCCGAAATTAAAGTGGGTAACTGCCTTGCTTTGAAAAACATTCCTGAAGGTACTTTTATCCACGCGATTGAATTGCAAGTCGGCAAAGGTGCGCAACTTGCGCGCAGCGCCGGTTCTCAAGGCCAATTGATGGCTAAAGAATCCGACTATGCCCACATCAAAATGCCGTCTGGCGAAATCCGCTTGGTTCCCAGCGCTTGCTGCGCTACCATCGGCCAGGTGGGCAACGTAGATCATGCCAACATCGTTATCGGTAATGCCGGTCGCAAACGCCACCGCGGTGTAAAACCGACGGTACGCGGTAGCGCTATGAACGCTGTTGACCACCCGATGGGTGGTGGTCGTGGCCATGGTAAGGGTGGTAACATCCCCCGCTCTCCGTGGAACCAACCGGCCCGCGGTCTGAAGACCCGCTCCACCAAGAAAGTATGGGGCTGGATGATTGTCAGCGACAGAAGAAAAAATAAGGTTAAATAACTATGGGAAGATCAACTAAAAAAGGTCCTTATGTGGATTTAAACCTGTTGGAAAAGGTTCAAAAAATGAACGCCTCCAACGAAAAGA
>JAFVWP010000079.1 GCA_017501565.1 Elusimicrobiaceae bacterium
ATGTCATCATAAGCTGATCTCCTTGGGGTTAGAGGTAAGTACTAATTCATATATGGCGCGCGTTACGAACACAGCCGTAAACAAGCTGACCGCCAAACCGATGATAAGCGTTACCGCAAACCCTTTTACCGGGCCGGTGCCGAATTGCATCAAGCAGAAGCCCACGATGATGGTGGTAATGTTAGAGTCAAAAATAGCAGACCAAGCTTTTTCATATCCGAGTTGGATAATGGTAGCAATAGGCTTGCCCAACAATTTTTCTTCTCTCATACGTTCAATAATGAGCACGTTGGCATCAATGGCCATAGCCAAAGACAAGATGATACCCGCAATACCGGGAACGGTAAGCGTAGCGGAGAAATAGCTCATAATAGCCATCAATAAGATAAGGTTTAACAACAAAGCCGTATCTGCAATAAACCCGGCCCATTTGTAGTAAATAATCATGAAGAGCAAAATGCCGGCCAAAGCGTACAAACAAGCAGACAAGCCGGATTTGATGGAGTCTTCACCCAAGGTGGGTCCGATGGTTTTCTTTTCAATGACGCGCACCGGAGCAGGTAAGGCACCGGCTTTGAGTACGATGGTCAGCTGTCTGGCTTCTTCTAAAGTGAAGGTGCCGGTGATGCGGCCTTCTTTGCTGATGCGGGATTGAATTCTGGGCGCAGATTGAATGGTGTTATCCAAAACGATTGCCAATTCTTTATCAATGTTGGAACCGGTCAATTGTCCGAACTTTTTGGCCCCTTCGGCATTGAAAGAGAAAGACACTTCCGGATAGCCGTGTTCACCATACATGGTCAGGCGGGCATCTTCCAAATCAGCCCCGGTTACTTTGGCCGTTTTATCCACCAAGCTGTAACCGCCGTCTTTCGTGCGGAAAATGGTGTATCCTTCCGGCAAGAGTTTGGCAATTTCGGGTTTTAATACGCCGTCTTGGTCAAAAGGCTCTTCGGTTTCTTCCAACTTGGCCATAGCTTTTTCGGTTTCAGCCGTATTGCTTTTGACAATGTGGAATTGAAGCATAGCCGTTTTACCGATTAAGGCTTCTGCCGCTTCCGGGTTGGCAACGCCGGGCAACTGCACCAAAATCCACTTATCGCCTTGGCGGGTGATGGACGTTTCGCCCACGCCGTATTGGTCAATACGATTGCGGATAATTTCAATGGCGCGTGCCATAGCTTCGTTAAGCGGCTCTTTGTTGCTGAGTTTGGAAACGTCCAGCTCCAAGAGCAAGCTGCTGCCGCCGCGCAAATCTAGGCCTAAATTGAGCATGCGCTCCGGGCGGTCGCCCATGGCTTCTAATTTTTCGCGTTCGGCATTGGGTTTGGAGTACCAACTATAGTTGGGATAAATTAACGCCAGGGACCCGAGCAGTACAACAATGATAACAATCCATTTAATGGCCAGCGTTTTGGACATTATTTGGCTCCTCCTTGGTTTACGGGGGTAATGTCAGTTAAGAAACCAACAATGCCCGATTTTAAAATGGTAACTTTTACACCTTCGGCAATTTTTACTTCAATGGCATTGTCTTTAAAACCTGCCACTACGCCGACGATGCCACCTGTCAAGATAACGCTATCCCCTTTTTGCAAAGCGTTTACTTTTGCCATTCTTTCGGCTTCGCGCTTTTTCTGCCCGCGGCCGGAAAACAGAATGAGAAGAAACATAGCGGCTAAGACCAGGAGCATAAATATTCCCGAGCCGCCGCCTTGTGCTGCTGCTGTATTCATACTGCCTCCAAATAAGATTAAAGATACTAATACATTATGATTTTAGCATATTTCGGCGTCTAATCGGCGGGAGTTTTGTGGAAGAAGAAACTTGTTTTTTTGAAAAAAAAGAATTATATTTAATAATAAATTGTTTAAAAAGGGAGCTTTATTTATATGAAAAAAGGGTTTACGTTGATAGAGTTATTAGTGGTGGTGCTAATCATCGGCATACTTTCGGCTGTGGCTTTGCCTAAGTATCAAAAGGCTGTTTTGCGTGCGAAACTGCCGGAAGGGGTGATTGTGATGCGCAATGCCGCGCAGATGTTGACTTTGTGTCAATTGGAAACCGGGCAGACCTGCCACCCGGACAATATCGGCTACCAATGGCCTGGCACTGCAAGTGCCAGCTGTGCCGCCGGTGCTTACGGCAATTGCTACCTTACCAAAACTTGGATTTATATCCCGGCCGATTACAGCGCCTACTTAAATGATAATTATTCTTCCGGGGAAATTGACGAGTTTGGCTTTTATGATAGTCCGGTTACGCTGATGTTGCGGGAAAACGGAAGCCAAACCGAAGTGTGGTGTTGCGGCGACAAAGTGCTTTGCCGTTCCCAATCTTTCACAGAAGCTACCGCCAATAGCGCTTGCTTGAAGTAAAATTATTTTTCTACCCAAAAGGTGCGGATCAACTCTAAAACGGGTTGGTCCGCTTCTTTTTGGGAATTTAAGGGGATAATCTTTTCGCCGTCCGCCGTTGTTATTTTGACGTAATCTTCTTTGATGTCAAAAATACTGCGTTTGGCGGCGGTGTCAAATAAACTATGCCCGAAAAAACCCTTAAGTGGGGGTAAATTCATCAGGTCCATCAAGGTCGGCGCAATATCCAGCTGGCTGGTTAAGCCGTCTTGCGCCAAAGGTTTTGTGATGGGGGTTCTGGTAATAATAGCAAAGGGAACGCGGTCAAAAACGCGCTGATAGGGCTTAAAGAGCGCATTGGTGGGGGTGTTGGAAAAGTTCGGGTGGTCCCCGGTAACGATGATAAGGGTGTTTTTATCAAACAAGCCTTTTTCTTTTAACAAATCTAAAAAGTATTGCAAATCTTGTCCCGCTCTGGAAAAAGCCCTCGGCAAGGTGGGAACATCATAAAAAGTGGCATCGGTTTCACGATAGACATGGTCCAAATAGTCCGGGCGTCCTAACGGAACATGGGTATCTACGGAAAGTAAGGTTAAAAAGGTTTTTTCATTCTTTTTCTCTTCCAAATATTCCACCGCATATTCAAAAAGTTTTCGGTCCGTCAGCCCCCACCAGGCAATATAGGGGGCATAATTGGGGCGAGTGGAAAAGTAATTGCTGCCTTTTACATCTTCAAAACCGGCTTTGTGAAACAAAATGTGTTCGTCCATGTATTTTTCGTTAGCGCCGCGCAAAAAAGCGGTATGAAATCCGGCTTTTTTTAAGACTTTTACCAACGAAACAGGGTAGCCGTTTTCGTAGCTGAGTTTGGCATTAGGGTGAGAAGAAAAGATAACGCTCAAGCCGTATAAAGTGGATAGCGTAACCGGGTGTAAGGTATTGGAAGGATACTCGGCAAAGATCCGGTCATACTCTTGGCTGGCTTCGGGGGGAATGAGCGGATTAAAGCGGTGCAAATATTTGGCAGACATACTTTCGGTAGCGATTAAAATCACGCGGCTGAAATTTCGGCCTACTCCGGTGTTTCGGGCATCAAAAAGATGGTACTTTTGAGCGGTTTGTGCTGTTCGGTCCGAAAGGGTGGCCGTTACCAGGGCCTGTTGCGGGCGGGCCCACATAGAGCGCAACGTATAAACCGGCGAAGGGGGCATTAAATAAGCGGTTAAAAAATCATTGGGTGGGGGTAATAAACGCAACGGATTGGACAGGTACAGGCCCGCTAATACAACAAGGCAAGCAAGCGCTTTTTTCCAGGCTGTTTGGCGCGGTATCGGACGAAATAAGCGGCGAAAGGAGAAAATACAGAATAGTAAGAAGAACAAAAAGTAAGAAATTAATCGCCAATCTTTCAAAAATCCGTAATCAGCCCCGCCTTCCATGGTTTCTAAATATTTTGCTCCAAAACGTTCCTTAAAATACCACAACAACGTCAAGTCTGCCGTACAAGCCCAATAATAAGCATACAGCAAAATAGCCAAGACCCACTTATTTTTAATGCCTGCTAAATTTAATAAGGCCAAACATAGGCCCAAAAAAGCAAATTCCACCGCTAAGCGAATGGTTAGGGCGATCCCCCAAGAAACCGGCCCGCCAATGTCCAATTGGTGCATGCCAAAGATGGTTAACCCCAACGCGGGCAAAGAAATAAGAAGCAAAAATTTGTAATTGTCTGAAAAAGCACTCAAAAAAGGTCTTAAAATCTTCATAATGTGTATTTAGGCAGCATGGCCTTTAATTTGATATACTTAATTATATAAATTTAAGCGGTTCTTCCGCTGAAGGAAACACTATGGAAAATAATGAATTGGAAATCAAACGGCATTCTTGCGCCCATATCATGGCCGCCGCCGTGCAGCAGTTGTTCCCCGGTACCAAATTAGGCATCGGCCCCGCCGTAGATAACGGCTTTTATTATGATTTTGATTGCCCGCACACTTTCACACCCGAAGATTTGAAAACTATTGAAACAAAAATGAAGGAACTCATTAAAGCCCGCATTCCCTTTGAATGCAAGCAAATGAGCAAAGCCGAAGCCAAAGAATTTTTTGAAAAACGCGGCGAAACCTATAAATTGGAATTGTTGGAAGAATTAAACGATGGGGAAATAACGCTTTATTTCACCGGAGACTATGCCGATTTGTGCCGCGGCCCGCACGTGGAACATACCGGGAAAATCAATAATTTTAAATTATCTTCCATTGCAGGTGCTTATTGGCGTGGCGATGAGAAAAATGCCACCTTGCAACGTATTTACGGCTTGAGCTTTAATACCAAAGACGAGTTAAACGCTTATATCAAACAGCAAGAAGAAGCCGCCAAGCGCGACCACCGCAAATTAGGCCCCGAGTTGGATTTGTTCAGCATCAATGACCATATCGGCCCGGGCTTGATTATCATGCACCCTAAAGGCGGTATGTTGCGCAAAGTATTGGAAGATTGGATCAAAACCGAAAACTTAAAACGCGGTTACGATTTGGTGGTCAGCCCGCATATTGCCCGCTTGCATTTGTTTGAAATCAGCGGTCATGCGGGGTTTTATTCCGATAGTATGTTTCACCCGATGGAAGTGGACGGCGACAATTACCAAATTAAACCCATGAACTGCCCTTTCCATGTGGAAATTTATAAATCTAATTTAAGAAGCTATCGCGATTTGCCTCTTCGCTACTCCGAATTAGGCACCGTTTACCGCTACGAACGCTCCGGCGCTTTGCACGGATTGTTGCGCGTGCGCGGTTTTACGCAAGACGATGCTCACATTTTCTGCACTCCCGAGCAAGTGGAAGAAGAAGTGAAGCAATGTTTTGAATTTGCCATGCACATTTTCAAAACGTTCGGTTTTGAAAAATATTCTGTGGAGCTTTCCACGCGCGACCCCGAACACCCGGAACATTTTACCGGAGACGTAGCCGATTGGGAACGGGCCGAAAGTGCCTTAAAGCGCGTGTTGGAAAGCAATAATATTGCTTATACGACGCACGCCGGGGAAGCGGCTTTCTACGGACCAAAAATTGATATTAAAGTGATGGACGCTATCGGCCGTTTGTGGCAGTTATCCACCATTCAGTTTGACTTTAATTTGCCCCAACGCTTTGACTTGGAATATGTAGCCGCCGAAGGCCGCAAACGCCCCATCATGGTGCACCGCGCTATGTTTGGCAGTATTGAACGTTTTACGGGTGTGATTTTGGAACACTTCGCCGGTTGGTTCCCCTTGTGGCTCGCTCCGGTGCAGGCTAAAATCTTGACCTTGACAGACGATCAAGTGCCGTATGCCAAAGAAGTAGCGGCTCAGATGCGCGCGGCGGGGCTTCGCCCGGAATTGGATTTGCGCCCGGAAAAATTGGGCTTAAAAATCCGTGAAGCGCATTTGGAACGTGTGCCTTACACCATTATTGTTGGCGCGAAGGAAGCGGAAAATAAAGCGCTTACCATTCGTTTGCGCGACGGCAAGAATTTAAACGGCCTGCCTATGGCAGATGTCATTGCCAAAATGAAAGAAGAAGTGGATACTTTCAGTTTGACTAATCTCTTGCAATAGTGTTTAGACAATTTAAAAAGCCCGCTTTTACAGGCGGGCTTTTTGTATGGGTAAACGGGGGGCTTTTTGCGTTGGCAAAGCTCTTTGGGAAAGCAAACGGCTTAAATGTTCGCGCACCGCTATCACAGGGGGATAGTGGGAAAGTAAAAATTCTTCCCATTGCTTTGCATCTTTTAAGTAATCGTCTATCGGTAATGACGGCTGGGCTATATTCATTGGCGGTAAGAAAGAATATAAAGCGGAAAAATAAAGCAGTTGCCGTTGCAGTTGTGCATACATCTGGGGACAGCCACTTAAAGCACTTTGGCAAGGCCCGCCGAGAAAGGCATATTCGTGCGGGTGTTGGCGGTTATAAATAAACATGTTTCCTGTGGATTTGGCTACCAGACGCCCTTGCTCCGCTTGCCAAATTTTCGGTGTGGTATTGATATGAAAATCATATACCAAATTGTATCCGTTTTCCAAATAAGCAAAAAGATAAGCCGGAGTGCCGTTTGTATCTTCTATATACACATATCCCGGCAAGTGGGGCTGGTTAAGCACAATATTTACCCGCATACTGCCGGTAGGCGCAGGAAGTGTATATTGCCATTGTTGTCCCTGTATGGTGGCTGAATTTTGTGCACTCCCTTTGGCAGGAATATCTTGCCAAGAAGACGGCAAAGATAAAGTATGGGCAGTTTGGCCTTCTTCGTTGACAAAAGGGCAATTTGCCGGGGCTTGTAACACGCGGTATAAATGTTGTGGGTTGGAAGGCGTAATTTGCACAATGCTGTGGGGTGTGCCGTTTTGACAGAACGTGTAAATGGTGCGCACGCCGTTAAAATCGGTATAAATGGGACGGCGGTTAGTCAGGCGGGCATTTAAAAATTTGCGGTTTGGGTCGCAAAAAGAAGTATATGGAAAATGCGTTAAGGGCGTATCCGTTTTTTGGCTCGCTAAAAAAAGGCTGTTTACGATGGCATCGGCATCGTCACAAGTTAAATAGTGGGAACGATTCATGACGGAAGGCTCTTTGCCGGAGGCGTAAGCCATCGCTTCGGGGGAAAATTGGCTGTCGTACAAATCTTTTAAGCCAAAGAGATGCCCTATCTCATGGGTTAAAACGTGATTGTCCACATTCCCAGAGCCCGGATAATACAGGTATCAGTTTGTTTGTCACCGCGCAACCGGAGGCATTTCCGCCGCAGTAATATTTCATTTCCGGTAGCGTATTAAGATAAAAAATATGGATATTGGCCCGGCCTATTTCCGCAAGACGTTGGTAGGTGGCGGGGTCTGCGCCGTGTTTTAAAGCGGCAAGTAAGGGTTTGATTTCTGTGTTTTGTTGCGGGTGGTTAGACAAGCGTTTAATACATTGTTAAACCACCCTGTAAACGCATCTATAACTTGCTGTTCCATTGCCGGGTCATTGACGTAAAAGGAAATTTTCTTTTGGTTTAAAATTTGAACAGAAAGCGTAGTGGCCTTGTTTTTTTGGGGGTCTTGCAATGCAAAAGTGCCCGCCTTGGCCGTATGGGCCAGGGTAACACAAAGGCAAAAAATACATGCAAGAATATTTTTCATTTTTTATCGCTGTTTACCAAGCGGGTCTTTGTAAAGTTTTTTCTTTGTAAACTTTGGCCCGTTGGTGAGAAATGTCCTGTTTAATTTTTTCTTCCAAAATATAGATGGGGGTAAAATGGGCTAAGAAAAACTTTTCCCATTCTTGGGCCATCATAATATTATCTCTGGAATAAGCCGTACTCCAGCCTGGCATAGAGGCGGGCAAGTGGTGTTTTTTAGCAAAGTAAAGAAAGTATTTATTCATCAGCGCTTGCATTTCTTGGCATTGTTCTTGCGGAGCATGGCAAGTCCCGCCGTCCACATAAAATAATTTAGGGTTTTGGCGGTTATAGATGAAATAGTCAGCCGCGGTCTCTCCTTGATACATAGGCCTGCCGTCTAAATAAAAGTTAAAGACCACATTGTAATCATTTTTTAAGTATGCAAATAAATAAATGGGGCGTTTGTTTTCATCAAACAAAAACAGATAACCTGGTACATCTTTGGAATCCAATACCGCTTGCAACGTTATTTTAGAAGCGGGCAAGTCTAATTCATAAAGTGTGTTTTTCTGCATCCACTTCGCAACATCTGCAAAAGAAGTCTGCTGGGGGGCGTGCATAATGTCTTGGCTGTGTAAGGTAATGCCATGGCTGATTTCACCTTTTGCATTGATGTAGGGGCAATCTTTGGGGGCTTGCAAAACGGAATATAAGTTTTGCGGCTGGGTGGGGTCTATTTGCACAATGCTGTGGGGTGTGCCGTCGGTACAATATGTGTATAAAGTGCGTTTTCCCTTGAAATCTACATAGGCGGGGGGTCTGTTTTGCATATATGCATTGTAAAATTTGCGCTTTTCATCGCATAAAGACGTAAAACTAAAATCTTGCATTTGGGGGTTTTCTCGCCGTAAGGCCAGGAAAATAGAATGTATGATGCCGTCGGCATCGTCACAAGTAAGGGTGGTACCAATGTGCATAATGGCCTTTCTCGGCCCGGAGCCGATGGCCGGCCCTGTGGCGGGATATTGTGTGGTGTATAAATCTTCCAACCCGAAAGCGTGGCCGAGTTCGTGCTTTAATACATAATTATCTGAATTAAACACCCCGGGATATATCAAATACAACCGGTTTCCGTTTTTTAAGCAACCTGCCGTTCCGGGCGAACAAAAGGCACGCAAGTCCTTTTCGTAATAAATGGATATGTCGCTCTCTTGCTCAGTGGCTACTTTTATATAATTTTCAGCATTTGCGCCGAATTCTAAGTAGGGGATAAATGGGGCTGCTTGCTGGCTTTGTTTGGGCCTGATGGATAAGTAAAATAAGGAATTTGTAAACCAACCCGTAAAAGCCTTTTCCACTTCTGGTTTCATTTTCGGGTCGTTTAGGTAATAGCGTATGGGTTGGCGGTGGATAATGCGTTGGGTTAATTGATTATAGATTTGCCCTTCGTCCAATGAAAAGGGATCCGCCACCGCCGACGGAATGCAAAAGCAAAATAATAAAAAAAAGAAAAAAAATCGCATAAAACCCCTTCAAGTTTTTGTGATATACATTTATTTTAATTGTTTTTACCGACGTAAACAAGGACCAAAAGACCTATCTTTTTAGGTATAAAAGGCCTAGCTGTTTGATGTGTTATTTTGAATTTTATGAAAACTTTACTTGACTTATTTTTTTTTTTTGATAGGATTTGCGTATCTGCCTGGAGCAGAAGAAATAAAATGCAGTTTATTTAAGTAAATATTGTCTGGAGGAAACGAAAATGAAAAAAGGCTTCACTTTAGTAGAGTTGTTGGTAGTGGTACTTATAATCGGTATATTGTCAGCCGTGGCATTGCCGCAATATCGCGTGGCAGTTATGAAAAGCCGCTATGCCACCATACAGAGCAACGTAAAAACTATTCGTGATTTATTTGAAGTTTATTATATGGCTAATGGAGAATATCCAACTAAATTTTCTGATGCTGGTGCGGAAATAAGTGGTTGTGTTGAAAGTAAAATGGGTAATATCTTACATTGTGGAAAAATATACTATGAAATTTCTAATCCTGTTATCTATGGGGTGATCATAGATGGAGGAACCCATTCATTAACCTACACATTAGGCTTGGCTCATACCGAATACGCAGGGAAAATATTTTGCCAATCCTATGAAGGACATGATATTGCAGATAAAGTATGTAAAAGTATGGGGGGGAAATATTTGAATACTAATGGCTATAAATGGCGCAGATATGAGCTTTAAAATTTGGGACTAGTAAAAAAACAGCCCGCTTTTGGCGGGCTGTTTGTATTTGGGGGTAGTTAAGTTTAAGGGATAGAATCCATAATTTGGCGGAGTTCTTCTTCGCTTTTGTCGCGTACTTCCACCGTTTTCTCTTTGCCTTTGGCGCCTTTAACGATGATGATTTGCTCTTCATTGACAGCAAAAAAATCCGCCAAGAAAGTTTTCATGATGGCATTAGCGGCATCATCGTCCACTTTTTTGTTCTTAATTTTCATGCGCAGTACGCTGCCGATGCGGCTGATAATTTCATTGCGTCCAGATGTAGGAATGACGCGGACCTTTATAATCATACTTCCTCCGTGTTTTCGGCAAATAGCATACTGCCAATTCTTGGTAATGTGGACCCTTCTTCTACGGCTATTTCAAAATCTTCGCTCATGCCCAAAGATAAATATCTGGGTTGCGGGCCTGGGGGAAAATCTCTGTCAAAGGCCATTTTTACTTGGCTAAACAGCTCACGCAATTGGGCTGTTTCGGCCGGGTGCGGGGCTATGGCCATATACCCGCAAACAATCAAATGGTGCAAGGGCTTTAATTGCAACAGCAATTTGGGTGCTTCTTGCAGGGATAGGCCGGATTGCGTTTGCCTATCAGTCAATTTGATTTGTACCATAACGAAAAGTTTTTTGTTTAACTTTTCCGCATGCATATCCAACACTTGCGCGGTGTGAATATCGTCTATGGAATCTATAAAATCAAAAAGTTTTGCAGCTTGGGCCGCTTTGTTTTTTTGCAAATGTCCGATGAAGTGCTTGTAAACGTGATGTTTTGCAAAAGTAGGGTTCGTCCAACGGGTGAGTGCTTGTTGCACGCGGCTTTCGCCAATGTGTTTAATCTTTCCGGTTTGCAAAAGAGCCAACACGTCTTGATCGGAAGCGTATTTTGTAACAGCCAAAATATCAATGCCGTCCGTTTGGCTTTTGGCCCGGCTGGCGGCATTTTTAATGCATTTTTGCACTTTTTGCAAATTTTGGCTGATTTTGCCTGCCGTTTTCATAAAAAACCCTTGACATATTATATCAAAATTTAATTTAATCCACAAATTTAAAAGTGCTCTGCCGACACAAAAGAAGGGGCTTTCGCATTTTTAAATACGAAGGCCCCTTAGGTCGACTCTTTCATTTTTTTTCCTTCCCCAAAAATAAGTTCTAAAATCACAAAGCAGTAAAATACTCCGGGTAAAACCAGCCAAAGCCTCCGGCCCAAATCTCAAGTAGTCCGTTCTTTGCAAAACGGAACCTGAGCGCGTGAACCGGCCACTCTGCTTCGGTCTGTTGGTTCTACAATTCAAAGAGCATTTTTTTTCTGCTTCCAAGACGTGTACTTACGCTTCAGCGCTCTTCGCGCTATCTGGCTGGCACGCCCCGACCAGTTTTGACGTTTGGCACTGCCTTGCATCACCGGGCAAAACTAGCACCTTGCATCATTTTCTGCCTTGCATACCCTAGAACCCTTTGGGTATATACTCAGTATAATAGTTTTTTCGCAAAAAACAAGTGCTTAAAAAAGGTTATTTGACGGATTGTATTCTGCGGGTAATAACCCCTATAATTTGTTGGTCCGCTTCCCGGTTGCGGGTTGTTTGAAAAGAGCCGTTTTTATTCTTTACCAGCAACACTTTTCCTGTTTCCGGTTTGTTGGTCGGTTTGATAAGGCAAATATCATCAGGGTCCGTTGTGTCAAACCCGGCCTGGGCAGAAGACACGATATATTTAGCTCCCAAGGCATATCTGCGCGGCACACTCCACCATTCAATGACATCATCTTCATCGTAAAGCGGAAATTTCAGGGGAATATTAGCCAGAAATGCAATCCGTACGCTGTTGCTTTTGGCGGGGGATTCTTCTTCAAAGGCATTGGGTATGTAAGATAAGTAAGTATCTTTTTCCCGCAAAGAAAGGCTTTGTCCTGTGGCAGACGGATCGGGGTAGAAAACAGGACGCTCAAAAAGTTTCACCACGCTGTAAACGTCCATATCAAAAAGCTCCGCCATTTGAGCTACGTATCCTTTAGAAGGGTTACGTTTTCCGGTGGCCCATAAAGCAGTGGTTGCCGTGGATACTTTAAGCAGTTTTGCTAACTTTGCTTGCGCTCCGCGCAAGACGCCGTTGTTCCATTTTTCAAGTTGTTTTTCAAATTTATTCATTTTATTTGTTCTCGTGAAAATTAGTTTTTATAAGAAAAAAACAAAAACTTGACAAAAGCTAGCAATACTTACTATACTAACAATATAATAATTTCTATTCTGCGTTGTTTTAATAAAATCTTCGGACGGAAAAAACACTTTCATTGTGTTTTCAGAAAAAGAGAATCTCCTATCTCTGGCATCATTTCTGCTAATGATGCGTTGTTTTCTGCCGTCCCGGCCGCATATTTCTGCCAAGTCTATGCGGTCTTATTTTAGCAAATAAACACTAACTTGAGTTAGTAAAGTTATGAAAAAAAGAAATGATGCTTGTTTGTTATCGTCATACCTTCTTTTATTTTATGGCCTTTACTAACTCTGTTAGCGGGTGTGTATTTATGATCCATTTGTTTCACTTTTTACAAGTTTTATTATGGGTGTGGCTTTGCGCGGAATTTGTGTTGGAGTTTCTTTATTTTTGTGAAAAATAATGCCATGATGCATTGGGATAAAATTTCTTTGGAAAATTTACTTTTTTATATCGCGTGTAAAAGCGGAAAAACCATTTATGCGCGCGGGGGAATGCTGTGGGCGAGTGAAAATGGAAAAGCAAATCTTCTTTTACAAGAGTTATTAGCTGTGTATAATCGTTTCTTTAAGCGGGAGAATAGAAAATTTTTACAAAAGGAAGAATTGCTTACCTATAATCAAGCGTATTCCTTTTGGAATGGCTTTTTGGAAGAACAAAAAAGAAACCCATTATTTCCGGGTTGTAAACTATACTTGAATGATACAAATAAAACTGAAGTGACATGAGAATAAAATCTCTTCCTTTTTTTTGCCAAGAAAGGCGTAACGATCCACGCATTTTTTTTCACGCAGTATTATAAAAAAACCCGACCTTTAAGTCGGGTTTTTGGTCATTTGTTAGTTAGAGATTTATTGAAACTTATAAGGCGGTTTGTGATTGTGCCCGTGTTCTTTCACTTCTTCCGCGGTGCGTCCACATTCAGTGCAGCGTTGCTCTGCTTTTTTGGTGGCAGAAGTGGTGGATTGCCCTTTCGCCGGTGCTACTACCGGAGTTTCAGGAGTGCATTCATAATCATAGTGGGTGGCTCTGCATTCTTGTTCAGGGCTTACGACGGGTTCGCCACAGCGGGTGCATTTAGGATATTTTTTCATGGCTTCCGCTCTTTCTTCGGCTTTTCTTTTTTCGTATGCAGCATCGGCGGCTTCTCTGGTAGCTATTTGTTCCGCAGTTTCACAAATGCCTACGCCGTGCAAAGCATCACAATGTTGATAGGCATGGCTGATTTCTTGGCCGCAATGAGCGCAAACTTTTTTGGGGGCTTGTTGAGCAGCCTGCATGCGGGCTTTTTTAGCAGCTTGTAAATGGGCTTGTTGGACTGCTTTTTCCAAGCTATCCACTTTGACAGCGGTAGCCGTTGCGGCGGCGGCTTTTCTTTTGCTGGTCGTTCTGGTGAAAGTACGGCCCCAAGCTTCACCTAAAAATTTAGCTTCCATGCTGGGGCTTTGGGCTTGGCTGGCCACGGCACATAAAGAAATGGCGATGGCGAAAAGAAATACTTTTTTAATCATACTTTAAAGATTCTCCGTTTTTAAATTTTTCCTTCCTTACTATTACTATAAAAAGTTATGAGCTTTGAGCAAAGGGTCTTTGGACCTAAAAATCAAAATATTTTGGGCCTATATTTTTTATGGGACCCAAAAAGCCCCCTGGGTTCAGGGGGCTTTTTTTACTTTTTACTTTGATGTTCCAAATAGGCTTTTTTTGCGGCTTGGAAGTGAGCTTTTTCAACGGCCTTGGTGATAGAATCTACCTTAGCCTGTTCGGCGGCGGTAGTTTGTTGCTTGGCTTTTCTTTTGGCTTTGGAACGTTCAAAGAAGCGAACCCCCATTTCCACTTTTTTACCTTCCGGCCCGGGCATAACTTGAGATTTACTCATATTGTCCAAGGCCCCTTTGAAAAAGTTGCCGATGGCTTTGCATATTCCGTTGATGCACTCCGCAGCGTATTCGGCAGAGTTGACTATTTTCATTTCCTTGCCTGCATTGCAAATTTGCTCAGCGGTAGTAGCTGAAGCTTCCTGTCCGTTGGTTTCGGCGGCGGGCGCGGGTGTGGCTTGTCTGTTAGACTTTGTGGTGCGGGTGCTTCCCCATGCGTCTGCAAATATTCTGGCATCTACGCTGGGACTGCCTTGAGCACAGGCGTTTTGCGCGGCGACCATAGCGGCTAATACGCAAAGCGTAGTTAATACTAATTTTTTCATGTTCATTTTCTCAATATCTCCATCCTTTGAATTTTTTGTTTTTCGGGTACTTAATAATTTTATAAAAATGCCGTCGGAAATTAAAGAAAAAAATAGACCTAATTTTGGGGGTATTTTGGACCTACTTTTTTTATAGGTCTTTCGTCGGAAAGTGGCGCAAGCGGTGCGGGGGAATCTTTTGTATAATAAATTTGTGTGATGAAAAAATAAATTTTTACAGGGAGATGTTTGTATGATTATACCTACTATTATTGAAAAGAATGTCGGCTATGATATTTTTTCGCGCTTATTAAAAGACCGCATTATTTTTGTAGGCGGCAGAGAAGGGGAAGTGGACACTGCCAGTGCCAATATGATTATCGCGCAACTTTTGTATTTGGACGCGGAAGACTCTCAAAGAGAAATCAACCTTTATATCAATTCCCCCGGCGGTATGGTAACGGCGGGCTTGGCTATTTACGACACGATGCAGTTTATTAAAGCTCCTATTACTACTATTTGCATGGGGCAAGCCATGAGCTTTGGTGCGGTGCTGTTGGCCGCCGGCTCTAAAGGCCGCCGCTATGCTTTGCCGCATAGCCGCATTATGATTCACCAACCCTTAATTTGGGGCGGCGGTATTTCGGGCCAAGTAACCGATATTGAAATTGAAGCGCGCGAATTGCACGATAATAAAGAACATTTGTTGGATATTTTGGCTAAACATACGGGGCAACCTAAAGAAAAAATCCGCCAAGACAGCGAACGCAACTATTACTTATCCGCTCAAGAAGCCAAAGAATACGGGCTTATTGACGAAGTGTTGGAGCTGAAAAAATAATATTTTACTGCACACCCCCCCGCACCTGAAGGGGGGTGTTTTAAGGAAAGAAAGGGATATGTCTGAAAAGATAAATATTTGTTTTGCTTCTGATAATAACTATGCTTGTTTTATGGGCATAGCTATTATGTCCATCTTAAAAAATGCTTCTAAAGAAGACCATTTTCATTTTTATATTTTAGACAATAAAATATCTGCCGAAAATAAGGAAAAAATATCTTCTCTTTCTTCTAAGAATCCTTTTGAAATTAC
>JAFVWP010000080.1 GCA_017501565.1 Elusimicrobiaceae bacterium
CCCACCGCCATCATTGACCCGAGTGCGAAGATTGATCCGTCTAGTGTTATAGGTCCGTATACTATTATTGGGCCGAGAGTAACCATAGGCAAAAACAACCGCATCGGGCCTTTCTGTATTATTGAAAATACAACCATGGGCGATGGAAATGAACTTATTGGACACGCCACTATCGGCGTAAAGCCGCAGGATTTATCCTACGACGAGTCCATGCAAAGCATGGTAGAAATGGGAAATGGCAACAAAATTCGCGAATGCGTTACCATTCACCGCTCTACTAAATTAGACGTACCCACCCGCATCGGTAATAGCTGTCTTTTGATGGCCAATTCCCATGTGGCACATGATTGCCAATTAGGCAATAATATTATCCTGGGCAACTGCACCGGCGTGGCCGGACACGTCCACATAGCCGACAGAGCCATCGCTTCTGGCATGGTAGGTATGCACCAATTTGTGCGTATCGGCAGACAAGCGATGATTTCCGGCGGCTCCATGACCGTTTTGGACATTCCCCCCTACTGCACCGCGCAAGGCGAACGCGCGCGCTTGGTGGGATTGAACGTTATCGGTATGCGCAGAGCCGGCATGAGCAGAGATGAAATTACAGCGGTAAAACGTGCTTTTAAGACTTTGTTCCGCTCTAAAATGTTGCTCAAAGATGCCATTGCCCAATTAGAAGCCGAAAATCCGATTGCCCCTGTAAAGGAAATGTTGGAATTCTGCAAAAATACACAACGCGGCATTGCTTCTGCCCGTTGCAAAAATAGTGACGCTGATGAAGAATAACAAATTGGGCATCATTGCCGGCGAAGGCAAGATGCCCGTTTATATCGCCCGCGAAGCGACGGAAAAAGGAGTGGAAGTTTTCGTCGTTGCCGTAAAAGGGAACGTCCGGGAAGAAGATTTTCGGGGCGTGGCGGCGCTTTTCAAAGAAATGCGCATCGGTCAATTGGGGGCTACCATTAAGTTTTTTCAAGAGAACGGGGTCTCCCAAATTGTCATGGCCGGGCGAGTACAGCACAGCACTATTTTTAAGAATTTAATGCCGGATTTGCGCGGAGCCAAATTTTTGGCTTCGCTCAAATCCATGCAAACCAGCTATCTTTTAAACAAGATTATGGACGAGTTTAAAAAAGAAGGCTTGGAGTTTGTAAATTCAGCGATGTATTTAGAGCATTTCATGCCTAAAAAGGGTGTTCTTTCCAAACGCAAACCCACCGAAGAAGAAACCAAAAGCGTTCAATACGGCTACAAGATAGCCAAAGGCATTGCCGATTTAGACATCGGCCTTACCTGTGTGGTCAGCCAAAGCGCAGTGATTGCCGTAGAAGGCATGGAAGGCACAGACAACTGCATTTTACGCGCCGGAGAATTGTATAAAAAATCCGATGAAAAAAAGGCCAGCGTAGCCGTGGTAAAAGTAGCCCGCCCGGACCAAGACAACCGCTTTGACTTGCCTGTCATCGGCAAAGGTACAATTGAGTCCGTCGTAACGGCAGGTTTTAAAGTGTTGGCCTTTGAAGCAGAAAAAACATTGGTATTGGATTTAGAAGATGTCATCGCTTTGGCCGATAAACATCACCTGTGCTTAATGGCTATTTGACAGATCTGATTTTTCACAAAAAAAACGCAAAAACAAAAGTTTTTGCGTTTTTTCTTACTTTAAAAAATTATTTCCTAAAATTTTTGGCCTGTTCAAAAGACTCTTCCACCGAGAAAGGCGTCATCGCAAAACTCATCACCTTGCTGGTGAACATTTCATGATTGGAAATAGAATGGATCACCGCATCTACAATATTACCTTTATCAAACTCCCGTTCTACCATTTCCAATACTGCTTGGCTATCACGCGGGGCCATAATCATTTCTACCCCGCAGTGAATCATTTTCAAAGCGGCGGCGGCTTCGTTTTTAATCCGGCTTTTGTGCAAAGGGGCCCCGATGACGCAACCTTTATAATTGAGACGTTTTTTCAAAAGCCCTTTGATAATACTCTCAGACATCATTGCACGGCTAGAAGGGTCTATATTCGGGAACACCATATCCGACGGCATCACGGCATCGGCACGGCGGAACATATGTTTGTAAGGTACAAATTCCGCATCTTCCATTTGGGCCAATGTTTTCAAAATACCGCTCACGCCCGGAAAATATTTTACACAATTCAGCACCCCGCCATTAGACACGCCGGCCACATAATCGCCGGCCATGCGGGCCACAGCCATCGGGTTTTCCCCGAAAGCGGGGCTTTGATAGCCCACATCTACCACCGGGGCCAACAGCCAGCTAATCCCCAAACTGCGCGCCATACGCGCACTGATTAGACCTTTGCGGTAAGCACCTTCTGTATCGGTGGTGGAACCTAATTCTTCATTAGACGGCAAGAGCGGGGCATCTTTTACCACTTCGGATAAATCTTCTTCTATATCGGCGCATATCAGCAAATGCCCATACGGAGAGGCTTCTTGCATTTCTTGCACGAATTGTCGGGTTTGTTCAGCCGTTGCGCCGTAAATACAAAAACCGCCCACACCGCGTTTAGCCTGTTCTTTTGCTAAAGACCAATCACTCTCTCCAAACCAAAAACCGGGAAATACAATGCGGGCAGGTTTCATGAAAATCTCCTATTATTCTAAAACAGACGGCACTAAGGCTTCTTCCGTAGCGGACGGAGCCACATTTTCGTAAGACTCGCCGTAAGGGTCCGGCGTTTCTTCTTGGGATATATCCGGATTTAATTCCGGTTTTTGCGGAGTTTTAAGCCATTGCAACAACTCCGCCGAAAGCCATCTGTCCAACATTTCATGGCTCTCTTTATCATAAGCGGTGGCAAAAGTAACCATACCTTCCCCCGCCGACAAAAAGGCCACATTGCGCATTAAACTCGCTTCCAAAAAGGCTTTTTTATCATCAGCGGCACACGCAATAAAAGTATATCCTTTATACACACGCAAAGCTGGGATAGGCAATACATCGCGCAAATTAGTGAGCGGAGTCAGCATAGCCAGCCCGGCAATTCCCGGCCACAAGCTGGCCGATTTAGCCGCCACATTGGCCCCTAATCCGGCCCCGATAAAAACAACATTTTCTTCCGCCACGCCGCGTCCTTTCAAATAATCCATCGCCGCGTTTACATCGCGCGTCATTTTATTGTAATCATTATCTACGCCTTCTTTGGCAAAGGCTTTATAATCGCCCTTGTTCACGCTTTTTCCATGGCCGCGCAGATCCAAAGCCAGATACCCGAAGCCCGCTTCTTTTAATTTCGCAGAAAAAGCGGCATAGGCCTCTTGATTTTTGCCTATATCATGCAATAAAAGAGCTGTTTTTTGCCCGGCTTGCGGAGCTAAAAAAATGCCGTTAATCTCCCAGCCGTCTTGCGTGCGGAAAGCCACCGGCTTGCCGTCTGTTTGCGTTTGTGCAAACAAACCCGCCGCCGCTATCCACAAGCTTAACAACAGGAGAATTTTCTTTTTCATTTCAACACTTCTTCGGGCTTAAACCACAAATTGATTTCCCGCACCGCTTCTTCCGGGGTGCCGGAAGCATGGACGGCATTTTGCATCACGCCGTTTTTAATGCAACCGAATTGACCGCGCAAGGTCCAGGGGTCGGCCTTTTCCGGGTTGGTGGCACCCAAGGCCGCGCGCACACGCGCCACCGCATTTTCACCGCGCAAAACAAAGGCATGAATGCGGTGATCGGGCAAATGATTATATTCGCCCAACATAAATTTCAAAACGCCGTCTAAAAATTCAGACCCTGCCAAATTGGCATAGTGTTCTCTCAACAGCGCTTCATTGGCGCACACCACTTTCGCGCCGACCAATTCCAATCCCAAAGCCTCAAAACGGCTTAAAATAATACCGGTCAACTTTTTTTCAATAGCGTCCGGCTTAATCAAAATAAGTGTTTGTTCCATAAAAATATTATACCTTAAATAAAGCCTTTGTTTTCTCTCTTCACTTTCTACGCGCGTAGTTATGATATAATAAAATAAGAGTCCTTGCCAATACGGCCGGGCAAACCCTTTTTAGAAAATTGCTTCTTTTAACAGGAAAATAACATGGGCGAAACGATTGCTTACCCGAAAAAGATTTTAATGGTAGCGGGAGATGTATCCGGCGATTTGCACGCGGCCAATTTAATCCGCGCCATGAAAACCCTTCAACCGCAAACCCACATTACCGCTATTGGCGGACGGCTGATGAAACAGCAAGCCGACCTTTTTTTGTTTGACTTAGCCGCCCAAGGAGCCACCGGGTTTATTGAACCGCTGAAAAAATTACCGCTTTGGCTTAAACTGCTTAAACAAATCCGTTGTTTTTTAGAGAGCCAAAAACCCGATGCCTTAATTGTGGTGGACTTTTACGGATTCAACCGCCAGGTATTAAGGTTGGCCAAAGAATTTAATATCCCCGCCTATTATTACGTAACACCGCAAGTTTGGGCCAGCCGCCAATACAGAGCCAAAAAATTGGCCCATTTAACCAAAAAAATGTTTGTCATTTATCCGTTTGAGCCGGAATTTCACCAACAATTCGGCGGTAATGCCGTTTTCCGCGGGAACCCCTTATTAGACATTATGCCTTTACCGGCACAGGCGGCCCCGGTAACGGATAATCCTGCCCAAAAAGCCTGGAAGTTAGGGCTTTTACCCGGTAGCCGCGGCGGTGAAATTTCGCGCTTAACACCTGTTTTTTACCAAACTTTTAAAGAAGTACTCAAGCAATTCCCCAATACACAGGCCTATTTGTTTGCCTTGCCCGATGCAGACGAAAAGCAATTTCTTTCATTATTGGGCGAAAAACCGCACCCGAATTTTCATATTGTGAAGGATAAAAACTACGCTTTAAGAAGCCAAATGGACTATTTATTGGCTTGCTCCGGCACCGCCACTTTGGAAAATGCCCTTTTAGGGGTTCCGATGTTGGTGGCGTATAAAATGTTTTGGCCCACCTATCAAATTGCCAAAATGATTATCAAGGTAAAGCATATCTCTTTGGTCAATATTTTAAGCCGCAAGGAAGTGGTCAAAGAGTTTATCCAACACGATGCCAATGCCCAAACTTTATCCGCCGAAACCTGCCGCATGTTTGCCTGTCCGCAATTATTGGCAGAGCAAAGAGAAGAATTATTAAAACTGCGCGCCAGCTTGGGCGAAAAAGGAGTGGCACAGCGGGCGGCACAAGAAATTTTACAGGAAATAGATTTACACAAAAAATATGCAGTTAAATGAACTGATTGCGTTGTTTAAAGAATATAACCCGAATGCCGATACTTCTATGTTAGAGAAGGCGTATCACTTTGCCTATAACTCCCACAAAGACCAAAAGCGCGAAACGGGCGAACCCTATTTTAATCATTGCGCCGCGGTAGCCAAAATTTTGTTGGATTTCAAAATGGACGAAGAAACCATCTGCGCCGGGCTCTTGCACGACACGGTAGAAGATACCGGTGTCAGTGCCGAAGACTTGAAAAGAGAGTTCAACAAAGAAATTGCCCACATGGTGCAAGGGGTTACTAAAATCAGCGATTTGAAATTTTCTTCCACCGATGAAGAAACCGTGGAGAATTGGCGCAAAATGCTCATCGCCGTAGCGGAAGACGTGCGCGTTATCTTAATTAAATTGGCAGACCGCACCCACAATATGCGCACGATGGACGTTATGCCGCCGGAAAAACAAAAATTTAAGTCCTACGAAACCATCACTTTATATGCGCCGCTGGCTCAACGTTTGGGTATGTTTACCATTAAAACCGAGCTGGAAGATTTGGCTTTTAAGTATTTGCACCCCGAAGAATTTGTTGATTTGGTGGCTCAAGTGGAAAAACGCACCGCCGACCGGGAAGTGGCATTAAACGAATTTAAGCGTTTATTGGAGCCGGCCTTGAAAGAAGAAAATATGGATTATCGTTTACTTTCCCGCGCCAAAAATTACTACTCCATTTACCGCAAAATGCAAAAACAAAATTTGTCGTTTGCCGAAATACAAGATTCCTTGGGCGTACGTATTATCACCAAAAATTTACAGGATTGTTATAAAGCCTTAGGGGTAGTGCATTCGCGCTTTAAACCTTTGGCCGGCACCTTTACCGATTATATTGCCACGCCCAAAGCCAATATGTACCAAAGTATCCACACCACCGTTTTGGTACCCACCGGGGATATTGTAGAAATACAAATCCGCACCGAAGAAATGCACCGCACTTGCGAATATGGTATCGCGGCACATTGGCGTTACAAATTAGGCGGTAAAAAAGATAAAAACTTTGATGAGAAAATCAATTGGATTCGCCAATGGATAGAATGGCAGCGGGATTTAACCGCGCCGCGCGAATTTTTGGAAGGATTCCAAACCGATATTAACCTGCAACAGGTGTTTGTATTTACCCCGCAAGCGGACGTAAAACCTTTGCCCGACGGCGCAACCCCTATTGATTTTGCCTATGCCATTCATACCGACATTGGAGACCGCTACATGGGGGCCAAAGTAAACAACCGCATGGTGCGTATGGATTATGTTTTCAAAACAGGCGACGTCTGCGAAGTAATTACCAAAAAAAATGCCCAACCCAAACGCGATTGGCTGGAATTTGCCAAAACAGCCAATGCCCGCAGCCGCATTAAGCGCTACCTTAAAAACCACGGAGAAGAGATTTAATGAATAACGCACCGAAAAACACCCAAAGTGCCGAGCAACTGCTAAACAGCATGCAGTCTGCCAAGGCTCAATGCCCGCGTTGCCACGGAATAATTGAAACCACAGATTGCTATTGCCGCCACTGCGCAAAGCCGTTGCAAAGCCGCATAGGCTTTTGGTATGACCATGGGGGCATTTTTCTGCTTACTTTGTTAGCCGGGCCTTTTTCTTTGTTTACTTTGTGGCTCTCACGTAAGCTAAGCATAACGGCTAAATTGCTTTGGAGTGCGGGCATCGGGTTATTGTCAGCCTATTTGATTTACGCTTTTTACCAATCCTACCTGATGATGAAGGAAGCATTGGATCTGATGCTTTCAGGCGGAATGTAAAAAGGAAATAAAAGCGCGTTTTTTTTGCTAAAATATAGAGTACTCTTTTTGAAAAATAAGTAAGGAGAAATACATGACGAATGAAGAAGTAAAACACAACGTCACCCACACGGGCCAACCGAAAGCATTATATATGCTGTTTATGGTTGAAATGTGGGAACGCTTCAACTACTATGGTATGAGAGCGTTGTTGGTGCTGTTTATGATCAGTGCAGTTGTCAACTTCAGCACCGCCACCGCCAGCAAAATTTATGGTATGTTTACCGCTTTGGTTTACTTAACCCCGGTGCTGGGCGGCTACTTGGCTGACAAATATATTGGCAGACGTCATTCCATCACCATCGGCGCTATTTTGATGGCCTTGGGTCAATTTGTTTTAGCCTCTTACGAAATTGTCCACCCCTATGTGGCCTTGTCTATCGGTTTAACCCTTATCATTATCGGTAACGGCTTCTTTAAACCCAACATTTCCACCATCGTCGGTGAACTTTACGAACCCAATGACCCGCGCAGAGATGCCGGTTTTACCATTTTCTACATGGGCATCAACTTGGGCGCCATGTTCGCCCCGATTGTATGCGGTTTCTTGGGTGAACCGGCCGACCCGACCAGCTTGGCAGAAGCTTATAAATGGAAATACGGCTTTATGGCCGCCGGCGTAGGTATGGTGATTGGTTTGATTTGGTACTTGGTTTCCCAAAACAAATACTTGGGCACCATCGGTTTAAAACCGGTTACCAAAGAAGAAAAAACCGAAGATTCCGCTAGCAAAGATGCCCCCCTTACGCCCGAAGAAAAAGACAAAATCAAAGCGATTTTTACCTTTGTGTTCTTCGCCGTTTTCTTCTTTGCTTTCTTTGAACAAGCAGGCTCTTCCTTAAACGTCTTTGCCTTGCAGCAGACCGACCTGACGCTTACGCTGCCGCTTATTGGTGAAATTACCTTGAAGGCGTCCTACTTCCAATCCATTAACCCGATTTTTGTATTAATTTTGGCTCCGATATTTGCCAAGATGTGGGTTAAAATGGGAGATAAAGAACTCTCCATTCCGGCTAAATTCGGTTGGGGTTTATTCTTGCAAGGTTTAGGTTTCGTAGCCGTAGCCATCGGCGCTGCTCTTTATGCCGCTCACGGCAACCCGGTCAGCGTAATTTGGTTAATCTTGGTGTACTTGTTCTGCACCATGGGTGAACTTTGTTTGTCCCCGGTGGGCTTGTCTATGGTTACTAAATTGGCCCCGGCTAAATTTATGTCCTTATTCATGGGCGTATGGTTGTTAGCCAGCTTCTTTGGTAACTTGTTAGCCGGCAAACTTGCCAGCTACTACGACACCTGGAGCACGACCACCTTGTTCTCCGTACCGGCTATTTTGTCCATTTTGTTCGGTATCATTATGTGGGGCATGACGGCCAAAATCAAACGCTGGATGCATGGCGTTAAATAAAAATTGTCTTACATACAAAACCCCCTGCTTTTTCAAAAGCGGGGGGTTTCTTTTACCCCGCCGAAAAAACTTTATTTTCCCCCTTTCAAAACCCGCTTTTTTATGGTACTATCTATTATAGGCCGCCCTATCACCGGAGCGGAAGATGTCTTTTATTTTAATTTATGAGGAAAATTATGACAAAAAGAACCCCTGTTATTGCCGGAAATTGGAAAATGCACAATACCTTGGCGGAATCCGCCGCTTTGATTGAAGCGCTTAAAACCGCCGGAAATAAAAATAATGCTGAAGTAATCGTAGCTCCCTCTTTCACTTCTTTAGCCAAAGTGGCCGAATTAGCCAAAGGCTCTCATATTCAAGTATCTTGCCAAGACGTACATTGGGAAGACAAAGGCGCCTTCACCAGCGCTGTTTCCCCGGTGCAAGCCAAAGATGCCGGCGCCACCCTTACCATTTTAGGTCATAGCGAACGCCGCAGCGTGTTTGGAGATACCGATGAAATTTTAAACAAAAAAGTAGCCGCCGCCTTGCGCCATGGTCTGACCATTATTTTCTGCGTGGGTGAAACCTTGCAAGAACGCGAAGCCAACGAAACCATCGCCGTTATCAATGCCCAATTGGAAAATGGCTTAAAAGGCTATACGGCTGAAGAATTAAAAGGCTTAATCATCGCCTACGAACCGGTATGGGCCATCGGCACCGGTAAAACCGCCACGCCGGACCAAGCGCAAGAAGTACACGCCGCCATTCGCCAATTTTTAGCGGACAAATACGGCCAAGAATATGCCGACGCTACCCGCATTTTATACGGCGGCAGCGTAAAAGACAGCAATGTAGATGAAATCATGGCTCAGCCGGATGTTGACGGAGCCTTGGTGGGCGGTCAGGCCTTGTTGGCAGACAAATTTGCCCGCATTATCAACTTTAACTAAGGAGTTTTCCGATGAATTTGGCTAAATACATTGATCACACTTTGCTCAAACCGCAAGCTGCAAAACAAGACATTCAAACGCTCTGCCAAGAAGCGCGCCAATACGGCTTTTTCAGCGTATGCGTGAACCCTTATTGGGTGTCTTTTTGTAAAGAGCAATTAAAGGGTAGTGATGTTAAAGTGTGCACGGTTATCGGTTTCCCGTTGGGAGCCAACACCACCGAAATCAAAGTATTGGAAGCCAAAGACGCTTTGAAAAATGGCGCCGATGAATTGGACATGGTTGTCAATCTCGGCGCCGTTAAAAGCGGCGATTGGGGCTTTGTCCTTTCCGACATTCAAGCCGTACGCAATGCCGCAGAAAATTTCACGTTAAAAGTTATTATTGAAACGTCTGTCTTAACCGAAGAAGAAAAAGTAAAACTTTGCCAGCTCTGCACCCAAGCCGGTGCGGACTTTGTTAAAACGTCCACAGGGTTTACCGGCGGCGGAGCAACGGAAGAAGACGTAAAATTGATGCGTGCCCATGTGGCCCCCACCATGCAAGTAAAAGCTTCCGGCGGGGTACGCACACGCGAAGATTTTGACAAAATGGTTGCCGCCGGAGCCACGCGTATCGGGGCCAGCGCGGGTGTAAAAATTATAGAGGGAAAATGATTACCCAATGGGATATAATTTCTAGTATTCGTCCGCAAGACAAAGCCATTCTATATACTTTGCTCATTGACGGGACGGAGCATGATGCACGTTTTATTGCCAAAAAATTGCTGGGCTATGCGCAAGCACCGCAGCCGGCGGAGGCTCCTTTCGTGTATAGTTTCGGCTTACCTGATGACTTAGATGAAGACACATTGGAAAAAATCCGCACCGCCGTTAGAGAAGGGGTAGAGCAAACCAATAAAATAAATTCTTTTATGCCGGGTGGTACGTTTGGCAATTCTTTATTTGAAAAAAGCGTCACAAAAGAAGATAAATTTTTTGCTTCTTACACTACGTTAGACCCGTCCGAAAGCGTATTTAGAACGCCTAAAGAAGAGCCCACCACCATTCCCGCTCCACCGCCGCCACCGACGGAAGAAAAAACGGCACGGACCTTGCCTTCTCTTCCGCAAAATGAAAGGGGTATTCGCCAAATTAATTTAGATGTCCCCCCCCCGCCGGCGGCCCCGGATACGGAGAGATTTACCAATACGGAAGATTTTTTAAATACGGAAAAAATCAAAAATAATCCCGTTCCGCCTAAAAAACATATTCGCCTTAAAAAAGCTGAACCGCCAGCTCCTGTGGCGGAGCCGGACGTTTTAACGTCCTTGGAAGCCGATGAAGCCTGGTCCGACGAACCGCCGGCCCAAGAACAAAACTTGCAAGTAGCGCCGGAAATAGATTTACAAATGCAAGAAGTACAAACCCAAGAAATAGATCCGGCTTTAACGCAAGAAAAAGACATGACGGAACCGACCGATTTGCCTTTGACCGATAAAGATATGCTTAACAAAGACATGGAAGGCTCTTTGTTAGACCAATCTTTAGAAGATATTTTTGCGGCCGAAACCAAGTATGATATGTTCTTGGATTTAGAGAAATTAGGCGGAAAACAACCGGTTGACGAAAAGCAACCGACGGCAGAAGAACTGCAAGTAAAAAAAATAGAAACACCGGAAATAGATTTGCCGCCTGTCAAAGTGGAAAATACGCCCGAAAGTGACGGATTTAATATCTTTGACCAAAAAATCAAAGACCAGACTTGTTTTGTAGATTTAGAAGACGTAGAAAAAATCACCGAGCGTATTACACAAAAAGATTTAGCTTTTGTAGAACATGCCCAAGTAAATGTTGACCCGGCAGAGCCTGCCATACAAAGCAAAAGGCCGGATTTACCGCGTCCGCTGCCTTCCAGCGCGCCTTTCGGCCGTTTTGAAATTCAAGGCCAAGGCGAACACGAAGAAGTATTAGACCCCTTTGAACAGCTGCTGGCATCGGCCAACAAACCAAAAGAAACACCGGCCCATGACGAACAGCCACAAAATGAAACTCCTTCTGCCCAAGCGCCAACCCCGGAGCCAGAGCCGACACAAGCCGCTTTGCCTGAAACGCCAAAGCAGCCGGCGCCCGTAGCGGAAGAAGAAAATTCCGATCATTTACCGGTTCAGCCGGAAGAAGAAATCCTTCCTTCTGCCGAACCTTTGCCCAGCCCGGAAGAACTTTCCGGCAGTATGGAGCAGGAAAACAGGGTTGTCCTGCCCCCGGCAGTACCGAATGCAGCACCTACTATGGAGAAAAATATGCAAGAAAATACCGGCGAAAAGAAAACTATTTTACGCATCAAACGCAAACCTCAACCACAACCGGCCCCGGCCCCGATTCCGCCTGTGCCGAGTGCACCCGTACCGCCGGCACCCGCTCCGGTCGCTGCGCCTGTGCCGACGCCCGCTCCGGCCCAACCGGTAACCCCGCCGCCGGCAGTAGCGGCCCCTGTTCCGGCCCCGCAACCGGTGCAACAACCGGCACCCCAGCCGACACCCGCGCCTACCCCGGCTCCGGCACCTGTCCCGGTGGTGCAAGAAGAAAAACACCGCACTATTTTACGCAGAAGACGCCCATCTGCCAATACTATTTTGGAAAAGACCCGCACCATAGACCACTCTATTGAGTTGCCCCTTTCCGAACTTAAGAAACATAATTGGCCGTTGGAAGTGCCGTTGATTCCCACGTTTACTTTGGAAAATATGACCATTTCCGTCAACCGCTTTGCACACGCAACGGCTATTTCCGTCATAGACAATCCGGGCCGCTTATACAATCCGCTTGTCTTGCACGGCGCCAGCGGTACAGGTAAAACCCATTTCTTGCATGCCATCGGCTATGCTTTGTCTAAAAAATTGGGTCAAGAAAATATTTTCATTACCAACGGCGTACGTCTTTCCCGCGGGATTCAACGCTACATCATGGAAGGCAACATTGAAAAATTTGAAGAATTTGCCGCCAATGCGCAAGCTTTGTTGATTGATGACTTGCACTTGCTTGCCGTGAACGAACAAAACCGCGCGCAATTGTCCAAATTAATCAAGAGCTTTAGAGACCAAAACAAGCAAATCGTAGTTACGTCCAAATATCCGCCGGAAAGCTTGGCCAAGTTAGAAGAATTACTTGATTTTAAATTGGATTCCGGCTGGATTTCCGAATTAAAAGATGCTTCCGGTAAAACACGCACGCAGATTATTCAAAAGATGTTGCTCAGCAACAATATCAGCATTACCGATGAAGAAGTAAACCGCTTCTTCGGCAAAGCCAATATGTCTTTGGGCACGGTCAACCGCGCCATCAGAAGAGTGCGCGTGTTGGAAAAATTAATTTTCCCCAATTTACCGCCCGAAAAACGCTCCACCAATGCGATTTTTGACCAACTTTTGGCCACCGCCGGGGAAGACAAATCCAGCCAAGTTTACCTTCGCGAAATGGAAAGCATTACGCCGGCTAACTTGGCTAGTGACGGAGAATGGGGCCGCATCGGTTTCTTCTACCCGCAAAACAGCTCTAATATGATGAATTGGCTCGTCTTTGCCTTGCAACAACGCGCCAAAGAATTGGGCATCAGCGGCGGGCCGGAATTGGCGGTTCGCTCGTCCTATTCTACGGAAAACATCATTTCTTCCGCCTTTAAAATTGCCAACTTGTGCGATAACAAAAAGCTCAAAGGGGCCGTCATTTTAGGGCCGGATTTGGAAGTTTGCGAAGAATCCGTACGCGAAAACTTTTACGACATTTTGACCCACATGCTGGAAATTATGTTAATCCGTTGCGGCGTTATCAATTTTGAAAATGTCAACGCCCCCAGCACCTATGTCAAAATCATTTCGGAGCTCTTAAGATGAGAAAACTCTCTTTACTCATAGCCGCGCTCTTTTGTTTAGGCGCTTGCGGCGGCCTGAAAAGTGCCGTTAAAAACGGAGCCATTGCCCCGGCATTTAATGACACTTTGGTAGATGATGCGTATCTTTGGGTGCGCGGTTTCGGGGCGGCAAACCCGGCCCACAAAACCGACTCCCAACGGCGCATTCTTTCCCGCGAAGCGGCCATTGCCCATGCTTATCAGCGCGCTACGGAAGTCATTTACGGAGCCAATTTAGAGAGCAATGTCCAAATCGTAGATGCTGTTTCCACCGGCTCTACCATTCACACCACTTCCAGCGGTGTTTTGAGCCAAATGGAGTTGGTTTCTACCGAATATTTGGAAGACGGCGGTTGCAGCGTCATTATGCGTATTGATAAAAAGAAACTGCAAGCAGCAGGGACCCAAATGTAGGAGTTATTATGAAAAAAGTTTTATTATTGCTCGTCATAGGCTGTTTGACCTTATCGGCTTGCCGTGCCTTGCACATCGGCCCGAAAGGGGAAGGCGAATATGTGGTGGCCGAATCTTTGGTGCCTTATGACGAAAACAATTTAACTTCCATGAAAAAGGAAGGCGAGTTAGCCGCCCAAAAAGCGGCGGTGGAAAAAGTGGCCGGTATCTTTATTTCTTCCACGTCTACCATTGAACAAGCCCAATTGGTGGAAGAAAAAATCACGTCCAAAACTGCCGGGTTTATCCGCAGAGGCTACGTACAAAAAGCCTACCGCAAAGGGGACCAATGGTACACCCGCGTGCGCGTGATGGTATTGGTAAAAGATATTGGAGAAATTATCAAACAATCCGACGCCGATGCTTTTGCCAAAAAAACCACGATTTTGGTTACTTCCCGCGAAAAAGTAGGGGAAGATTTGTCCTTGAAACAAGATTGCAAACAGGCCATTTACAAAGCCTTAAAAAATCAACCTTATTCTTTGGTCAATGGGGATAATCTCAGCCAAAATAATTTAGACAATCCCACCCCCTTAATAGACAAAGCCCGCCAAGAAGGTGCCCGCTTTATCATTATGGCAGATGTGCAAACGGCCCCCTTGCAGGCTTTGCCCGGCATTACGTCTCCGTTTAAGACCTACCGCGCCCGCGCCAACATCAAAACGGCTTCCACCAAGAACTACCAGATTATTGCCGAAGGGGCCGACCAGGTAAGCGGCTTGGACCCGGTGGAAGGCATTGCGGCGCAAAAATCCATTTCCGCCGCCTGTGAAGCCGCAGCCGGGCAGATGGTACAATCCATCAATGCCGCCATCAACTCCGCTAATAAATTTAACGTAGTGGTACAAAACGTAAAAACCATTGAGCGGTTGAAACAAATTCAAGATATTTTCAAAGAAATGCGCGAAATTGAAGATTATAACTTAACCAAATACACCAATTCCGATGCTTACTTTGAAATTTCTGCTAATATTTCTTCCGGCGAAGAATTGACGGCCAAAATTATCCGTAGCTACAATGTAAATTTCACGGTGATGGCTATTTCTCCGCAAAACATCGTGTTGAATTTTATCTGATATGTTAGCAAGCGTACGCACCTGTGCCTTAAAGGGCATTGATGGTTTTGAAGTAATCGCAGAGGTGGACATTTCTTCGGGAATGCCCACCTTCTCCGTGGTAGGTTTACCCGATACAGAAGTAAAAGAAAGCAAGGACCGCGTCATGGCGGCTATCCGCAACAGCGGCTTTGACTTTCCGCTCAAGCGCATCACCATCAATTTAAGCCCCGCCGAAAGACGCAAAAGCGGTACGCAATTTGACTTACCCATTGCCGCAGGCATTTTGGCGGCATCGCAATCCATCAGCCAAGACGGCATTCAAAAATTGGAAAATTTACTTTTATTGGGAGAGTTGGCATTAGACGGCTCATTGCGCCCTTGCGCCGGAGTATTGCCTATGCTGATTTCCGCTAAAAATTCAGGCAAAGTGGTTGTGGTACCGCCGGGCAATATTTTAGAAGCCCAAACCTCCGGCGTAAAATTCATCACTCCGCGTACCTTACGGGATTTAGCCGATTGGTTAGACGGCAAAAAAGAAGACCAAGCCGTACAAATTTCTTTTATCCCCGCCGAACAGGAAGCAATGCCCAGCCCCTTGGATTTTTGTGACGTAAAAGGCCAAGCTTTAGCCAAACGCGCCTTGGAAATCGCCGCCGCGGGCGGGCATAATGTGTTAATGATTGGTCTTCCGGGTACCGGCAAAAGTATGCTGGCCAAACGCTTTCCGGGCATTTTACCCCCGTTAAGTGAAGAAGAAGCCTTGGAAATTACCAAAATTTATTCCGTTTGCAATTTAATCGGCAAAACCAAACGTCTTACAGACCGCCCGTTCAGAGACCCGCATCATACCATTTCCGATGTGGCACTCATCGGCGGGGGCACTACCCCCAAACCGGGGGAAGTATCTTTGGCCCACAACGGCGTGCTGTTTTTGGACGAATTTGCCGAATTTTCCCGCACCACGCTGGAAGTACTGCGCCAACCATTAGAAAATGGCATGGTAACCATTTCCCGCGCCAAAGAAAGCGTTTCCTACCCGGCACGCTTTACATTAATTGCGGCCATGAACCCTTGCCCGTGTGGTAACTTAGGCAACCCGCACAAACCTTGCACGTGTTCCCCGGTGCAAATCAGCCGTTACCAATCCAAAATTTCCGGCCCCTTATTAGACCGCATAGATTTAAATGTTACCTTAAACCCCGTACAATACGGCGATTGGAACAAACCCGCCGAAGGCGATACTACCGCCCAAATCCGGGCGCGGGTCATCGCGGCCCGCCAGCGTCAACAGGTGCGTTTTAAAAACAGCGGCACCACCGCCAATGCCTTTATGACGCAAAAACAAATCAAAGCGTTTTGCCAACTCCCGCCGGGAGCTGACCAGATTTTAGAAGCGGCCATGCGTAAATTCGGCTTAAGCGCGCGCAGTTTAGATAAAGTACTCAAAACAGCCCGCACCATCGCGGATTTAGAAAACAAAGAAAATATAGAAAATGCGCATTTGATTGAAGTATTGCAGTATCGCCCCTTAGACCGCAAAGGAGTGCCGGATTTATGAGCATCTCTTTGCAAGAGCGCTTGGCGCGTATCCGCATCAATGCTTTTTTATATTTTCGGGCCGATTGGTTAAAACGCCTGATAGATATTTTCGGCTCGGCGGAAGAAATATTAAAACAAAATGCCGAAACCTTGGCTAAAGAAGCCCAGATGAACC
The DNA here is from genome assembly GCA_017501565.1 of Elusimicrobiaceae bacterium. Lineage (GTDB taxonomy): Bacteria > Elusimicrobiota > Elusimicrobia > Elusimicrobiales > Elusimicrobiaceae > Avelusimicrobium. The sequence goes on from JAFVWP010000080.1 coordinate 16,526, forward strand.
CTTCCACAGCGGCTCATTTTTTAAAAGATGCCTTTGCCATTGACCCGCAAGAAGAATTAGACAAAACCCTAAAATACGGCGGACAAATTTTAGTACCTGAAGATGAAGATTATCCGCAAAGTTTACGCGACATCAAAGAATCCCCCATTGCTTTGTACGTTTTGGGCAAACTCCCCCAAAACCGCCTGTGTATCGGCATGGTAGGCACGCGCAAAATTACGGCTTACGGACGGCGCGTAGCCAACACATTATCTGAAGGGCTAACCCAAGCCGGGGCCGTGGTGGTCAGCGGTTTGGCACGCGGGGTGGACAGCCAATGCCATGCCGCAGCGGTGAAACTTCAAAAACCTACTTTGGCGGTCATCGGCACCGGTATCGGACGTTGCTATCCGCCCGAAAACCGCGAATTGGCCCGCGCCATTTTGCAACACGGCGGGGCGATTGTATCAGAGCTCCCCTTTAACAAACCGCCTCATGCTTTTCACTTTCCGCGCAGGAACCGCATTATTGCCGCCTTATCGCAATTGGTGGTTGTAGTGGAAGGAGAAATAAAGTCCGGCGCACTCATTACCGCTAAACTAGCCTTAGAAATGGGCAAAGACGTTTTAGCCGTTCCCGGCCCGATAGACAGCCCGCAGAGTAGCGGCCCCAATAGCCTGATAAAAGAAGGGGCGGGTGTTGTAACTTCAGTAAAAGATATAATAGACTATATACCGAGCCCGCAGTTGTTTTCTTTAGAAACACTCCAAGAAGATACTGCGCCGCAACAAGAGCAAGCGGATTTATCTCCCTTGCAAAATAAAATTTTGCAGTTAATAGGTACGGAAGAAAAATCTACCGATCAAATCGTGGAAACATTAAATCTCTCCGTACCGGAAGCGGCCACTGCCTTGTTTGAATTAGAAGTAAAAGGCCTTCTTTCTTGCCGGGCGGGGCTGTATAGCAAAAGTAAATTTTAATTTTTACGTGTAGGCAGGTTTTTATGGCAAGTACAAACAATTTTAAAGGGAAAAAACTCGTTATCGTAGAGTCTCCTACCAAACAAAAAACCATCAGCAAAATCTTAGGGGCGGAGTTTATCGTCCGCAGTTCTTTCGGCCACGTGCGCGATTTGCCTTCGCACGATATGGGCGTAGATATTGAAAACAATTTTAACCCCACCTATCAACCGGTAGAGCGGGCCAAACGCTTAATCAAAGAATTGGAAGCCGTTGCCAAAAACGCACCCGAAATTTATCTGGCTACCGACCCTGACCGCGAGGGCGAAGCCATCGCGTGGCACTTGGTAGAACTTTTGAAACTTCCCAAAGAAAGATACCAGCGTATCTTCTTTCACGAAATTACACCGGCTGCGATTAAAGAATCTTTTGCCCATGCGCGTAAAATTGACGACAATTTAGTCAATGCCCAACAAGCCCGCCGTATTTTAGACCGCATTGTGGGCTATAAACTCTCTCCGTTATTGTGGAAAAAAATTACTTCCGGCCTTTCTGCCGGGCGTGTGCAATCGGTGGCGGTACGTCTGCTGGCCGAGCGCGCCAAAGAAATTGCCGAATTTACCGAAAAGCCCTATTGGAGCATGAAAGCCCAATTTGAAAAGCCCGCCTGTCCGCCGCTTTTTTGGGCGCGCTTGCTGAAATGGGAAGGAAAAAATGTAGAAAAAACCACCACTTACCATTTGTTTGCCGAAGATTACAAAGTTAAAAATACCATTTTTGACAAACCCGAAACGTTGGCCCCGGTCAATGCGCTGTTGCGCCAAGGGCCTTGTGTAGTGGAAAAAATTGAGAAAAAGGCCGTTAAACAAAAACCCAAACCGCCTTTTATCACCAGCTCTATGCAACAGGACGCCTACAACAAATTAGGCTTCCCTTCCCAAAAAACCATGATGACCGCGCAACATCTCTACGAAGGTATTGAAATTGCCGGGCAAACCATCGGTTTGATTACCTACATGAGAACGGACTCTTTCAACGTTTCTAAATTGTTGCAAGAACAAACCAAGAAATTCATTGCCAGCAAATACGGCGAAAATTTTGTGCCGCAAACCCCCAATATCTACAAAAGCAAAGTAAAAGGGGCACAAGAAGCGCACGAATCCATTCACCCCACAGACGTAAACCGCACCCCGCAAAGCATTAAGCAATTTTTGACCGCGGATCAATACAAACTTTATGAATTGATTTGGCTTCGCTTTGTAGCCAGCCAAATGGCTGAAGCGGTCTTCAACACCGTAACCATAGATATTGCCGCAGGAGAAAAGAAAGACTGCATTTTGCGTGCCGGCGGAAGAACGATCAAGTTCCCGGGGTATTTATCCATCTATAAAGACGAAGAAGAAAACGATAACGAAGAAACGGCTTTATTGCCCGATTTGGCGCAAGGCGATGTATTGACCTTAAAAGAAATCACAACCAAAGACCACAAAACCACGCCGCCGCCGTATTACAACGAAGCCAGCTTGATTAAAACTTTAGAAAAACACGGCATCGGGCGTCCGTCCACCTATGCGCCGACCATTAAAAATATTTTGGACCGCAAATATATTGCGCGTCAGCCCAAATCCAATAAATTGGTCGCTACCGAACTCGGCATCACCGTAACGGAAAGCTTGAAAGGATTTTTCAAGGAAATCATGGACCTTTCCTATACGGCAGGCGTAGAAGAAAAATTGGACGAAGTGGCCGAAGGCGGTCAAAAATGGGTAGACTTGTTAAACCAATTCTACACTTCTTTTAAACAAGAATTAGCCGAAGCAGACAAAAGTATGCTTCGCCCCGCGGCCAAACAAACCGATGAAAAATGCCCTTTATGCGGCAAACCTATGTTACTTAAAACCAGCCGCTTCGGGCAATATTTGGTATGCAGTGATGCGCCCGAATGTAAAGGGAAAATCAATTTGAGCAAAGAAGGAGAAAAAATCCAGCCGCAAACCACCAACGAAGTATGCGATAAGTGCGGCGCTCCGATGGTGATCCGTTCCGGGCGGAAAGGAAAGTTTATGGCTTGCTCTGCCTATCCTAATTGTAAAAACACCTATTCGGTAGATGAGCAAGGTAATAAAGTAGCTTCCAGCGGCCCGATATTAACCGATCACGTCTGCGACAAATGTAACAAAAAAATGGTGCTTCGCAGCTCCAAACGCGGATATTTTTTGGGTTGTTCGGGTTATCCCAAATGCCGCAATATCGTAAATATCAGCGATGAAGAAATCGCTAAAATCAAAGCCGAACACGAAAAACAAGCCGCCTAGCGGTACGGAGACGGCCCATGAAAACAGCGGCCCGGGCTTTTTTATTGCAGTTGCGTAACAAAAATTATTCTTCCCTAACCATTAAAAGCTATGGGGAAAATTTGGAAGAATTTTTGGGGTTTTGTTCGGCCCGTTCTAAAACAGAGCCGAAAGATTTTTCGTTGGCTTTGATCCGTTCTTTTTTAGCGTCATTAACGCAAAAAGAGCCGGCACGCAATACCATTTTGCGTAAGATAGCCACCTTGAGAAGTTTTGCCAATTACTTATTGACACAAGGCCAAATTGAGCAAAACCCTTTCAAGCTCTTGCCGGCCCCAAAGCGGGAAAAACTTTTACCCAAGTTTTTAACCTTGGACGAAAGTGTGCGTCTGTTGGATACCGCCGCCGATAAAGGCCGCTTCCACCGGCGCAATAAGGCTATTTTTGAATTGATTTACTCCAGCGGACTTCGCCGCAGTGAAGTAACCGGACTAAAAATAGCGGACGTAGATTTTTTTAACGGCGTAGTAAAGGTGCTGGGAAAAGGCAGCAAAGAGCGTTATGTACCCGTTACAAACGAAGCTTTGCAAGCCATTAAAGATTATTTGGCCGTTCGGCCCAATCCGCGGCCGGAAGATGCGCTTTTTTTAAACAAAAACGGCACCCCGCTCACCGGGGACGGCTTGGCCTATGTTTTTAAGCATTTGGCCATACAATCGCACATCGCACGAAAGGTAAGCCCGCACAGCTTGCGGCATTCATTTGCCACGCATCTGCTCAATAACGGCTGCGATTTGCGAAGTTTGCAGGAAATGCTGGGCCATAAAAGCCTGGCTGCCACACAGGTATATACCCATGTGTCTTTGGATAAATTAAAAAGCGTGTACCAACACGCACACCCTAAAAATAAGGAGCTTAAACCATGATTGGCATTGGCGTAGATATTGGCGGTACCTTTGTAAAATTGTATGTCATGAACGAACACGGCGAAATTATCCGCCGGGAAAAAGTAGAAACCAATTACGAAAATGGCGCCGAAGCATTTTTAAAACAAATTGCCGGATTTATCAATCAAATCAAAGCGGAATTTGCCGATCAAAAAATAGCCGTAGGGGTTGGCGCTCCGGGAGATGTGGACAACCAAAACGGGGTATTGCGCTATAATCCCAATTTAAAATTTAAAGATGTGGACGATTGGCCGTTGGCGGACATTTTACAACAGCTCACCGGCATTCGCCCGCACGTAGCCAACGATGCTACCATGGCCGCTTGGGGCGTATATGAAAGCGTACTCAAAAACGAAGGGACCAATGTGCTGGTTGTTACGTTGGGCACCGGCGTAGGCGGCGGTTTAATTATTAATAAAGAGCTTTACCAAGGCTCCAACGGCACCGCCGGCGAAGTGGGCCACACCAAAATTGCAAGTACTCAAACCGGTCCCCAATGCGGTTGCGGCGCGCGCGGTTGCCTGGAAGCTTTTGTAGGCACTATCGGCATTCGCCGCAGAGTGATGGAAGGCATTTTAGAGCACCCGCAATCCGTGTTGGCAAAAATGGTAGAAAAAGAGAAAAATTTTAAAATAGAGTTGGTGTCCCGCGCGGCGGAAAAGGGCTGTCCGCTGGCTCTTAAAATTTGGGAAGATACCGGATTTTTCTTAGGGGTCGGTATTTCCAATATTTGTTTGGTATTAGATGTGGACACCATTGTATTAACCGGCGGCGTTTCCGGCGCGTCCAAATATTTCTTGCCGGCCACGGAAAATGTGTTGCATCACCAACAAATACAAACGCCGTTTAAAAAATTGAAATTAATGGTATCACAAGACCCCAACATCGGCGGCGTAGGCGCAGCCATGTATGCTATTCACCAAGAATTGAAGAAATAAATGAAAAACAAAACCCTGCTGGCTTATATTCTTTGCTTATTGGCCCTGCCGTTAACGGCCGGAGAAAATGTGTTGCCCCAACCGCAAACACAGCAGGGTTTTGTCTATTTTTCTGCTGATGAAGCAGACGCAGACCCTACCGCCAAAAAAGTGCATCTGAAAGGCAATGTTACGCTGGTGCAACAAACAAAAGAAGGTGAAATCCGCACCGCCAAAGGCGAAGATATTACCTTAGACCAAATCAATACAACCATCACTTCCGTCGGGCCGATGACTTTGCAAGGCATGGGGGCTACCTTATCGGCCGATAATGTATCGGTCAATTATAAAACCAAGGATTTTCACGCAGAAAATATCCAGACGCAGTACCCCCCTTTGCGGGTTATATCTGCCAAAGAAATATCCGTCCAAGACGGCACCGAACGCTTAAAAGGAGCGGTGCTTACTTGTTGCGACAATCCGGATCCGCACTATACCATCAGTTTGGGCAATTTGAAAGTATCCCCCGAAAAAAAGATTTTCGGCACGAATGCTGTCTTTAAATTAGACGGCTTTCCGGTGATGTGGTTGCCCGTTTTTTGGCGTTCTTTGGATAGCCAAAAACCATGGACCACTTATGTAGATTTTACCCAAAGCGGCAATACCGGTTTCGGGGTTTTGACGTCCACCCGCTTCAAGGAAGTGTTGGGTTTTCGCCCGAAAGTGAACTTAGATTATTACACCAAATCCGGTATCGGTATGGGGCTGGAGCTGATGGCCGTAGAAACAGAAAAATTGCGCGGTAGCGGCGAAGCGTATTTTATTGACGACCGCGCCGACTCCGATGAAGAATACACCATAGACGGACGCCCCTTCCAATTACAGGACACCAAGCGTTGGGGATTGCGGGGCGGATATTGGTGGGAAATGTACGACAGCTCCGATCATTTTAATAATGACAAAGGTGCTTTATACCAATTCCAAACCCAATTCCGCATGGTATCCGACCCTTATTTTAACGATTCTTTCTTCCGCGGGAACCCTTATATTTTCACCCCGGACCAAGAAACCAACTTCTCTCTTTCCAGGCAAAGCCGCCGCTCCACTTTGCGTTTAAGTTATACGCAAATGGATATTTTTGATTGGCAACGCGGGGAATTTATCGCTAAAGAACGCAATATGCCGCAATTAGACTATACCTTGCTTCCGTTTAAAGACCCCTTGCTCGGCTTAACGCACCGCATGGAAGTAAATTTTAATAATACATCTTTATTGGAAGAAGAATGGAAAAAACAAGGCTCTGCCCGCTGGACCACCGAAAAATCTATCCGTTTGGCCAAAGGGCTCACGTTTTTGCCCAGCGTGTTCTATGACCAACACGTTTCTTTAGATGATGACGATTACAATGACAACACTGCTTGGGTCGGCCGCGTGGGAACAGATTTAAACTTGCAGACTGAAACCCCTATCGGCACCTTAGACTTTGGGTACCAATATACCAAGCGCTTTTCCACCGGCACCTTGCGCACCGATTATGACTCCTTAGACCAAGGCGAAGAACGCAACCGCCTGTATTTGGAAAATTATTACCGCCCTACGTTTAATACCTATGTCCGTTTAACTACCGGCTTTAACTTGGTAAACCATGACGGACAAAAAGGCTCTTGGGACCACCTTAAACACCGCGTAGAGCCCATTTTATTGGAAGCGGGCTACAACTCCCCCAACGGAAAAATAAACTTGTTTGCGCAGAATTTATATGATTTAATAGAAAAGAACCAAGCGTTTATCGCACAAACCAATTTTATTATCAAAGGCCAGCATTTAGGAATTGGTATCACTAATTACGATACCATTGAAAGCAGTGATTATGCATTGTATAAAAATTTTTCCGATGCCTACACCTTTACCACTAACTTTGGTTTACGCTTGCCCGATGCCACTTGGTCTTTAGATTTGGGAACGGATTTTCAAATCCAAAGCGGAGATTTTGACTCTTTTAATAAGTTAGTCCGCTTTACCAAACGTTTCCACGATGCCATTACGGAGCTGACCATTCGCGACCGCAATGACAACCTGTCCTTTGCCTTCCGCATTTCCGTATTATGTGGCAAAGACGGACGCAAAACGCAACAGGAAACCACGCAAGACAATTATTGGTATCCTTGGAGAGGGCAAAACGACTTGCGCGATTTATAATTTAAAATAGTTTAAAAAGAGGAACCAAAAATGACCCCGAACCTGATGTTTAAAAAACAAGGCTGGATTGAAGTGATTTGCGGATGTATGTTCTCCGGCAAGACCGAAGAGCTCATTCGCCGCGTGCGTACGGCACTGATTGCCAAACAAAAGGTGCAGTTGTTCAACTCCCGCTTAGACACACGCTATGGCATTGGCAGTATTATCAGTCACAACCAAAACAAAGTAGATGCCTGCTGCGTTAAAAACTCTGCTGAAATTTTGCCTTTAGTGGATAAAGAAACCCAAGTCATTGCCATTGACGAAGTAAACTTTTTTGACAAAGGGATTGTGGAAGTGTGCGAAAAATTGGCCAACCAAGGCAAACGGGTCATTGTAGCCGGCTTGGATACCGATTACCGCGCCGAACCCTTTGAAGTAACCGCCGCCTTAATGGCCAAAGCCGAATTTGTGATGAAAAACCATGCCGTATGCACCAAATGCGGCAACCCGGCCACGTTCACCCAACGCATGACCAAAGATACCAAACGTATTGTAGTAGGCACCACCGACGCTTACCAAGCCCGTTGCCGCCGCTGCTACAAAAAACCCAAGGAGAAAAAAGCGAAATGAGCCTAGAAAACAATACCCCTGCCGTTCAAGCCGACACGATCCCTTACTCGGGCTTTTGGCGCCGCGTAGTGGCTTTCGTCATAGACAGCATCATTGCCAGCTTTCCGGTTTATCTGTTGGCATTTCCTTGCTTTCTGATTTTAGCCGTTCAAACTACCCAACAAGGTAATGAAGAAATCAGTGCCGTCGTATTTTCTTTATTTTCGCTCTTCTTCAATTTCTTGTCTTTGTTGAGTTTTTGGTTGTACTTTTCCTTCTTGGAAAGTGGCAAACACCAAGCCACTTGGGGCAAGCGCATTCTCGGCATCAAGGTAGTAAACGAACATGGCGAAAAAATCTCTTTTGCCAATGCCACGGGTCGCTTTTTTGCCAAAATTCTGTCTTATCTCTGTTTGTATATCGGCTTTTTGTTTGTACCTTTTACCAACAGAAAACGCGCCTTGCACGATATGGTGGCTTCTACTTATGTAGTTAAAGCAGATTACCAACCCGGCCAACCTTTACCGCCCACGCCCAGCCATATTGGCACGTTGGTAGCGGTCTGTATCGGTTTTGGGGGGCTTATGCTTGTATTTACTTTCTTGGCTTTTTTGATGATAGCCACAGGCGCTTAGGCCTAACGAAGAAATTGATTAAAACCCCCCGCCAAAAGCGGGGGTTTTTTTATGGGCAATATACTACTCCCATTCCAAAATTTTCATCTATGCTTTTTCCCCACTGACAAGCTATCTCTGCTTTCCATTCTTCCCGCTCTCCTCCCTTACCATAGCTGCCCGACAATTCCCATGTTTTTCCGGCATCAGAAGTTCTACTCTCTATGGATCCACCCCATGTGTCAGCAGCTGTGGCGCAAGTATCCCCTTTTGCGTTGGTCATTCTCATAGTGACGGAACAATAACTTGAACCGCAATAAACCTTCCAATTTAATTTACCATTACATGAAGTATTAGTATTTTTACCCGTAGCCGGCATTTGTATATCTAATGCACCGGAATCACTCGTTCCGGTAAAATATGTACCTGTGCTGGGATAGCCGCCATTAGCCAACAAATAGGAAGTAATCCCCTTTTGATAGGTGTTTAAGATAACATTCATTTCCGTCAGTTTGGCCTTAAACACCGCTTTTCTGTATTGCGGCAATGCCACCGCTGACAATATACCGATGATTAAGACCACTACGAGTAGTTCTATCAAAGTAAAACCTTTTTTCATTTTTCTTCTCCTTGCGGGCCGATATGGTACAGCAAACGGCATTTTATTTTGCCCGCTCTGCCATTTCACACAAAGTGTAGCAAAAAAAAAAATGAGTCAAGCTTTTTCTTTTCTCCCGACGGAAAAACAACATCTGAAAAACAATTGCTCATAGCATGATTTTTCAGATTTATGATTTATTGGCTCCGCTAGTTGCCAAGGCAAGTACTGACAGGTACGGCGAAGGCAAGGCGGAGTCAAGAAACTTAAATATGGAAAATCGTTTGCC